>NZ_JBEZND010000034.1:0-102896 GCF_040706415.1 Streptomyces sp. NPDC048106
TGTCTCAGCAGGCGGCGCCGGGCGCGCCCTCCGCACCGGCGGTCCGCGGGGCGCTCTTCGTGCCATGCGCCCCGACTTCGAGCCGGAGCATGGCTTCTTCGTCGGCGGTGCCGGGGGCCGCCTGGTAGACGACCATCCGCTGGCCGCCCGACCGCGCCAGTCGCATGACCTCGTAGGTCAGGGTCATGGGTCCGACCTTGGGGTGCCGGAAGTTCTTCTGGCCGCCGCCGCGCTCGCAGACGTCGTACCGCTCCCAGAGGCGTGCGAACTCCGGTGATTTCAGGACGAGTTCGCCCACCAGGGTGGTCAGCTCGGGGTCGTCCGGGTCGGCACCGGCGACCGCGCGCAGGTGCGCCACCGAGAGGGCGACGGTGTCCTCCCAGGGGTCGTAGAGCGTCCTGCCCACGGGGTGGAGGAAGAGGTAGCGGGTCAGATTGCGCTGGTGTTCGGGCCAGTCCCAGAGGCCGGGCAGCAGCCGTCGGCCGGGCTGGTTCGCGGCCAGTAGGCGGTTGTACCGGCTCACGACGTAGGCGGGCAGCGGGCGTACCGACTCCAGCATGCGCAGGACCGAGTCGCGGACGGTGTGGTCAAGGCAGGCCGGCAGCTCGGAGGTCCGGCCGGAGGCCAACTCCGCCAGTTCGTGGAGGCGTTCGTAGGCGTCGCCGCGCAGGCGCAGGGCGCGGCCGAGGGCGTCGACGACGGCGGCCGAGGGGTTCGTCTCGCGGCCGCGTTCGAGGCGGATGTAGTAGTCCACGCTCACGCCGGCCAGCGCGGCGAGTTCCTCCCGGCGCAGTCCGGGTGTGCGGCGCAGGCCCGCACCGGCCGGGAGACCGACGTCTTCCGGCCGTATCCGCGCTCTGCGGGCTTTCAGGTATCTGCCGAGTTCGGTGCCCCGCACGTCTGCCGCTGCTCCCATTCGGTCAATTGTGGCAGGCCCGCACGGGCGTTGGGGGGCCGTGTCAGGGCCTGGAACGCCGCACCCCGGGTGCGGTGCGGTCTGCCGAAGGACCAGGAACGGACGCAGAGTTGACCCGGAGCGGGCGGCCCGGCGACGCGGGCCCAGGGGGTGCGTGACACCGGACCGCGGTCCCGGCGTCCGTGGCCGCCCGCCCGATCGTCCCTTTCGGACGCCGTCGACCGTGCTGATCGTCCATCCAGGAGGCCACCATGCCGGGCACCCCTTCCCCCTCACCGTCCGCCGCCCCCGCCCACGGGCGCGAGCCCGAGTGGCCGGTGCCCGGGGCCCGGCCGGCCGCGGGCACCACGGCCGCGCCTCGGCGGCCGGGGCTCGCGCTGGTCGCTTCGCTGCTCGGGTTCACCGTGATCACCATCGACGTGTCGGCGGTGAACATCGCGCTGCCCGCGATCCGGGAGTCCCTCGACGGCGGGATGGCGGGCCTGCAGTGGGTGGTGGACGCGTACACGCTGATGTTCGCCGCCCTGATGCTCTCCGCCGGTGCCGTCGCCGACCGCGCGGGCGCCCGTCGCGCCTATGCCTGGGGCGTGGCCCTGTTCACCCTCGCCTCCCTCGGCTGCGCGCTGGCGCCCGGCATCGGTGTGCTGGTGGCCGCGCGGGTGGCGCAGGGCGGGGCCGCCGCGGTCGTCATGCCGGCCTCGCTGGCTCTGATCCGGCAGGCCCACGAGGACAGCAGGGAGCGTGCGCGGGCCATCGCGCTGTGGACCGTCGGGGGTTCGGTGGCGATGGCCGCGGGCCCGGTGCTGGGCGGGCTGCTCACCGAGTCGGCCGGCTGGCGGGCGGTCTTTCTGCTCAACCTCCCGGTGGGCGCGGTGATTCTCGGTCTGCTCGCACGGGTGCCGCGCTCGCCGCGCCGGCCCGCCGCGCTGGACGGCGCGGGCCAGTTGACCGCCGTACTGGCCCTGGCCGGGCTGGCCGTCGCGGTGATCGAGGGCGGCCATCTGGGCTGGACCAGCCTCCCCGTACTGGCCGCGGCCGCGCTCGCAGTCGTCTCCGGGGCGGTGTTCCGTGTCGTGGAGTCCCGGCACCGTCAGCCCATGATTCCTCCGGCGTTGCTGGGGGATCGCCGGGTGGCGGTCCCGCTCGCGGTCGGCTTCGCCATCAACGCCGCTTTCTACGGCGGGATCTTCCTGCTGGGGCTGTACTACCAGCAGTTGCGGGGGATGTCGGCGACGGCGGCCGGGCTGATGTTCGTGCCGATGTCGGCGGTGGTGACGGCCACGAACCTGGTCTCGCCCCGTCTCGCGGAGCGGATCGGGCGTCGGGCGGTGATCGTCGTCGGCCAACTCGTCTTCGCCGTCGCGATGCTGGCCATGCTGCCGCTGGCCGCGCACACCCCGGTGTGGCTGGTACTGGTCCTGCTGCTGCCGCTGAGCACGGGCGGGGCGCTGGCGGTGCCCGCGCTGACCGCGCTGCTGATCGACGCGGTCCCGGCGGAGCGCGCGGGTACCGTGTCGGGACTGCTCAACTCCCTCCGCCAGTTGGGCGGTGCCCTCGCGGTCGCCCTCTTCGGCAGCCTGCTCGCCGGCGCCGGCGGCGCCTTCTCCGTCCCCGGCATGCGGCTGGGCCTGTTGACCGTCGCCACCCTGCTCCTCGTGACCACGGGCCTCTCGCGGCTGCTCCTGCCTCGCGACTGAACCGTCTCACCGAAAGCCCCCGCTCCGGCGGCCAGAAGATCAAGGTGGCCGCCGTCAGGCCCGACGAGCGGAGGCTGCCAGGCGGGTGGCGAGTGCGGTGACGAGGGCGCGGAGTTCGTCGGGGCGCTCGATGACGAACGGCCGGTCGAGTGAGGCCAGTACCGGAGGCAGCCAGTCGAGCCGTTCCGCCCGTAGCTCGACGCGCAGCCAGCGCTCGGTCGCCCCCGCCTCGCGCTCGTGCTCTTCCAGGGTCGCGACGCCGGCGGGCAGTCGGGCGCGGATCTGCTCGGCCGTTCCCTGGATCCGCAAGGTCACCTCATGCCGGTACTCCGCCGTGGCGAATCCCGACAGCACGCGCTGTGCCGGGCCTGGACCGGCGGGCGCCTCGAAGGAGCCGGGCAGGGTCCTCGCGTCCGCGATGCGATCGAGCCGGAAGGTCCGGTCCTCGCCGATCCGGGCGTCCTGGCCGGTGACGTACCACCGGCCCCCATGGGCGACGATCCCGTACGCGTGCAGCGTGCGTTCGCTGCGCCGTCCGTCGCGGTCGGTGTAGCGGACCGAGACCGGTCGGCGGTGGCGCACCGCATCGGCGAGGGTGAGCAGCACCTCGGTGTCCGGGGTGTCGAACTCGCCGGGCCGGTCGGTGAAGTCGAGTGCCTCCATGAGGGTGTCGAGCCGGCGGGCGAGGTGCCTGGGCAGCACCCGCCGGATCTTCGCCGACGCCGTCTCGTTCGCCGCCCGCTCCGTCGTCGTCAACCCCGTCCGGCGGCCGGCGACCAGGCCGAGCAGCACGGCCAGCGCCTCGTCGTCGCTGAGCATGAGCGGAGGCAAGCGGTACCCGGGGGCGAGCCGGTACCCGCCGTAGCGGCCGCGCACCGATTCCACGGGCACGTCCAGGTCGAGCAGTTGGCCGACGTACCGCCGCACGGTGCGTCCGTCGACGCCGAGCCGGTCGGCGAGTTCGGCCACGGTCCGGGTGCCGCCGGACTGGAGCAGTTCCAGGAGTGTCAGCACGCGGCCAGTGGGTCGGGACATGGATCCCAACCTAACGCGAATACCGGACCGGTTCTGTCCGCTATTGCTCCTAGCCTGCGCAGTGCACGCCTTCAGCACAGCCAAGGAGATCCCATGGACTTCGTCTCGATCCGCATCATCACCGGCGACGTGGCGCGCCTCGTCGAGTTCTACGAGCGCGCCACCGGGGCGCGGGCGACGTGGGCCACCGAGGACTTCGCCGAACTCAGGACCGCGGGCGCGACCCTCGCGATCGCCGGCACCCGCACCGTCCCGCTGTTCGCGCCGGGCTCCGCTCGCCCGGCGGCCAACCACAGCGTGATCACCGAGTTCCTCGTCGACGACGTGGACCGTGTCCACCAGAACCTGACCGGCTTCGTCACCGACTTCGTCGGCGGGCCCACGACGATGCCCTGGGGCAACCGCTCGCTGCTGTTCCGTGACCCCGACGGCAACCTCGTCAACTTCTTCACTCCGGTCACCCCGGCGGCCGTCGAGAAGTTCGCACGCTGACGCCCCGCACGGCCGCTCACGCGAGCGTCGCGGCAGCGCACACCGCGGAATGGACCGCGCGGGCCAGGCGGGCGCCCCACAGGGAGCGGGGCCCGGCGAAGGTCTGCGGTTCCTCGCCGGGCCGAGGGGCGCAGGCGGCGACGCAGACCGCGTCGGTGGGGGTGCCGGAACAGTGGTAGCCGGAGTCGAGGAGCGCCTGGACCTTGGCTTCGGTGGCGGTGGTCGCCGCGTTGACCAGGGCGGCGTCGGTCAGGGCGGTGGGGATGACGGCCACGATGTTGATGGTGCCGGGAGCGGGCGGCGCGAGCGTGCCCGGCGCGGGGGTGGCGGCCCAGCCGTGGACGCCGAGGCCGGCGGTGACCACCGCCTCCACGCCGCCGTCGCACGCGCGGCCGTGCCGCAGGACGTCGGCGGCCGTCATCAGGCCCACGCCCGGCCCCTGGGCTCCGGCGGCGTGGGCGAGGCTCGCGAGGTGGGCGTCGGGGTCGGTGCGGCCGTAGCCGTGCGAGACCTGGGCGTTGAGGACCCAGGAGCGCTCGCCGATGCCGCCGCCGAGCACCGCGCTGCTGATCATCCGCCAGCCGGAACCTGCCCGCCAGAGCAGGGCCGACAGTCGCTCGTCGCCCTCGGCGCGGGCCAGCGTCTCCATCGGAAGAACGCCGGCGGGGGCGCGGGGCGGTGGGGCGACGGTCACTGGGCTGGACTCCTCCGGGTGGACGATCCTGGTGATCGTACCGAGTGCGTCGGTCATCCCGGCGGGACGGGGTCACGGTCGGTCAGTTCCGTTCGGCCTCTGCTTCCGGGTACGCCCTGAGACCGCGACGGAATTCGCCGGGCAGGACGGCAACTACCCCTTCCAGCCCACGAGTTGACTCGCCCGGCTCCCTCCCGGGGCGGGTGGCGGCGAAGGCCCCCGCGAGCGCGTCGAGCAGGGCTGCCGCGGAGGGGTGGGGGTCGCGGCGCGGGGTGATCGTGTAGATGCCGCGGGTGGGGGGATCGGCGAGGTCCACCGTGGTGACGTCGGCGCGCAGCGCGCGCTTCAGCACACCGGGCACCAGCGCGATGGCGTGCCCGGTGGCGACCAGGGCCAGTTTGCCGGGCAGGTCGGCCGCGGTGAGGTCGATGCGGGCGCTGGTCCCGGCGCGGGCGGCATGCTGGCGCAGGAGCGCCGCCGAGCCGTCGTTGTCCTCCACCCAGGTCTCCTCGCTCAGCGCCCCCATGGGCAGCGGGCCGCGCCCGGACCGCGGATGGCCGACGGGCAGCGCGACGACCATGTCGTCCAGACCGAGGAAGCGGCGCTCGATCCGGGGATCGTGGGGCAGCCCCGGTGGTGCGTCGGTGACGACGGCGATGTCGAGATCGCCGGCGATCACGCGCTGGTGCAGTGGTGCGCTGAGGCCGGGGAGCAGACTCCACCGGAGGGGACCGGCCCGCTCCAACAGGGCGCGGATGGCCTCGGGGACGATCCCCGCGGCGAGCGAGGGTGTCGCGCCGACGGCCAGCGGACGGCCGTACGACCCGTCGCCCGCCGCCCGTACGGCGCGCACGGCGCGGTCGGCCTCGTTGAGCGCGGCCAGCGCGTGGTGGCGGAACACCTCTCCGGCGGGTGTCGGCCGCACGCCGCGCGCGTGGCGCTCCATCAACGGCACGCCGAGCCGCCGTTCCAGCCCGGCGATCTGCCGGGAGACGGCCGACTGGGTGTGATGCAGCTCAGCTGCCGCCGCGGACAGCGAGCCGAGCCGGCACACGGTCACGAAGGTTCGCCACGACGTCAGATCCATGGCGTCAGTATGACCATCCGGTATGCGCACGGCGCATGGCTGGTCTGCGAGATCTGCGCTTGTCGCAACTCCCGCGCCGCGCCACCGTGGCGCGCATGACCACACCGCACACGATCACGATCGCCGTCCTCGGCCTGGGGCGCATGGGCGAGGCGATGGCCACACGGCTGGCGGCCGACGGCTGGGACGTCGTCGGCTGGACGCGTTCCGGGCGTACCCCGGGCACCTTCAGGACGACCGGCGATCCGGAGGATGCCGTGGCGAAGGCGGACGTCGTGCTCCTGGCGCTGTTCGACGGCGCGGCCTGCGCCCAGGTGCTCGACCGTGTCCGGGACGCACTGCGCGCGGACGCCGTGGTGGTGAACACCAGCACCGTCTCCCCCGGCGAGGCGTCGAGCCTGGCCCGCCGGCTCGGCCGGGCGTACGTCCACGCGCCCGTGCTCGGCTCGGTGCGGGCCGTCGGCGCGCTGCGCGTCCTCGCCGCCGCAGACCAGGGCGTGCTCGACCGGGTCCGCCCGGTTCTGGAGAGGCTGGGCACCGTACACCGCGTCGACGACTCTCCGACCGCCGCCGCCCTCAAGCTGATAGCCAACAACAGCCTGGCCGGCGCCGTACTGGCGCTGCGCGACTCCTTGCGGCAGGCCGACGCCCTCGGGCTGCCGCGGGACCAGGTGCTGGACGTTCTCGAACTCGGCCAACTCGGCGGGCTCGTGGCCCGCAAACGTCCCTTCCTCGGGGACCGGGCGACCGCCGCCACGGCCGAGTTCACGATCGGCGCGCTGGCCAAGGACATGGCGCTCCTGGCAGCCGCGTCCGAAACCCCCCTGCGCAGCGCGGCCGGCCTGACCGGCACCGGCACCGGCACGCCCGTCGCCCCGGACGCCGACATCGCCGTCGCCGCCACGGCCCCCTTCACCGGGGACGCCGTGCTCGAACCGCTCCGCGCGTACATGCGCGGGCACGCCACCGGCGACCCCGCCCACTTCCGCGACGCGTTCCTGCCCACCGCCCACATCGAGGGCATCCGGGACGGGGCGTTCGTCTCCTGGCGCCTGGACGAGTACTGCGCCCTCTTCCCGGGCCGGCCGGCCCCGGACGAGCCGGCCCGGCGCCGACGCGTCGACGCCCTCGACGTCCACGGCAGCGTGGCGACCGCGACCATGACGCTGCGGCACGGAGCGGACACGTTCACGGACGTCTTCCTGCTGGTCCGCGCCGACGCCGGCTGGCGGATCGCCAACAAGGTCTATCACCGGCACTCCTGAGGAACCCCTCGTGCGGCCGCGCCCCGGAGAGGGGCGTGCGCGCGAGCGCGGCGGTACCTAGGGTGTGTACTACACGGATTCTTGGCGAATCGGTGGAAACCAGGCGTCGGGGATGGACCGAGGGTGGTTCTGAACCATGAGGGATGTGTCTCGGCTCGCCGAGCCGGTGTCGGCGGATCTCGGGGACGGCGCGGTACTGGCCGCCTGGGAGCGGTTCGTGCGGGGGGAGGACCGGGTGCCGGGGGTCAGGCCCCTGGTGGCGGTCTCCTGGCACCGCTGCCGGGAGCAGTACCGGGTCGATCCGCATCTCGCCGAGGCCCCGGTGGCCGTCGCAGGGCCCGGTCACCCACCGGAGCACGACGTCGTGTTCGCCGAGCTGGGGTTCCGGGCGGCCGCGGTGGCGCACGAGGTGAGCGGCCTCGGTGGTGTCGTCACGGTCGCCGACGCGTCGGGCCGGATCCTGGCCGAGTGGGGTGACCAGGCGACGCTGGCGAGGGCGTACGACGCCCGGCTGGCGCCCTGGTTCTGCTGGTCCGAGTCCGCGGCCGGCACGAACGGCATGGGGACGGCCCTTGAGGCGCACGGGCCGGTCCCGATCAGTGGTCCGGAGCACTGGTGCCAGGCCTTCCACCACTGGGGCTGCGCGGGCATCGCGGTACGGGACGTGGTGACCAGGGAACCGATCGCGGTCCTCGGCATCTGCTGCTGGCACAGCCGGCTTCCGGCGTCCGCGGCGAGCTGGCTGGCGCACGCGGCCGGCATGGCCCGGCACCCCCTCAAGAGGCGCGCCCGGGACAGCGGTACCGAACTGGTCGCCGCCTACACGCGGGCCAGGAGGTGTTCCGGGGCGCCGCTGGCCGCGCTGGACGCCGGGGGCCGGGTGGTGATCGCCGACGAGTCGGCGGGCACGCTCCTGGGCGTCCCGGCGTCCACCCCGGCGATCGATCCGACGCTGCGCTGGAATCCCGGGCTGCCGGAGCTGAGCGCGGCCTCCCGGCACGCCACCGGGCAGGCGGCGCACGACCCCGCCTGGGTCGGTGCGACGCAGATCTTCGCCCACCCCTGTGACGAGCCGACGTCGGTCGGCATCCGGCCGGTCTTCTCGTCCGGGCGCCCGATCGGGAACCTGGTCTCGTTCGGGACCCGCGACGGGGCGCTGCTGCCCCGGGCGGAGGGCGCGGCGCATCCCGCGGTGCGGCCGCGCCGGCTGGTGGCGGTGCACGGCAACCGGATGGTGCTGCTGCGGCCGACGGAGGTCTCGTTCGCCGAGTCGCGGGGCAACGACGTGTGGCTCCGCACCGATCAGGGGCGCTTGCGGGCCGCCTGTCCGGGCCTGGACAAGCTCGACGGCGAGCTGGCGGACGCCGGCTTCCTGCGGGTGCACCGGCGGTACGTGGTCAACCTCGGCCGCGTCCGGGAGGTCGAACGGGGGCCGAAGGGCGAGCTTTCCCTGGTGATGGACGACGGGTCGGAGGAGATGGTGCCGGTCTCCCGGCGGAACGCGGCGGCCGTGCGTCGCGCGCTGGGCATCTGAGGTGCACGAGCGACGCCTTGGTCCCGGCCGTCCACGAGCGGCGCCTCGTTCCGGGCGTCCACGAGCGATGCCGGGGCTCCGGGCGTCCACGAGCGGCGCCTTGGTTCCGGGCGCCGGCAAGTACCGGCTTCGATCTCCGGGAAGGAGGCCCCCGTGTCCGACAACCGGCACACCGTGGCGGGCGGCGGTCTCGGCCTCGCCGCCCCCGCCGGGCCCCGCGGCGGCCCGGTCGGCGGCCCGCGCAACCGCGACTGGTGGCCGCACCGGCTCGGCCTCTCGGTCCTGCGCAAGCACCCCGCCATCGCCGACCCGTTCGGCGAGGGCTTCGACTACGCCGCGGAGTTCGCGACCCTCGACCTCGACGCCCTGGCCCGGGACGTCGACGCGGTGCTGACGACCTCGCAGCCCTGGTGGCCCGCCGACTTCGGGCACTACGGGCCGCTCGTGCTCCGGATGGTGTGGCACTGCGCCGGGACGTACCGCGTCAGCGACGGCCGCGGGGGCGCGAGCTGCGGCATGCAGCGCTTCGCGCCGGTGAACAGCTGGCCGGACAACCGCAATCTCGACAAGGCGCGCCGCCTGCTGTGGCCGGTGAAGAAGAAGTACGGCCGGAAGATCTCCTGGCCCGATCTGATGGTCTTCGCGGGCAACCGCGCCCTGGAGACGATGGGCCTGCGGACCTTCGGGTTCGCCGGCGGCCGTGCGGAGGTCTGGGAGTCCGACGAGGACGTGTACTGGGGCCGGGAGCGGGTCTGGCTCGGCGACGAGCGCCACGGCGGGGTGCGGGAGCTGGAGCAGCCGCTGGCGGCCGTGCAGATGGGCCTGATCTACGTCAATCCGGAGGGTCCCAACACCGTCCCGGACCCGCTGGCCTCGGCGCGGGACATCCGCGAGACGTTCCTGCGCATGGGGATGAACGACGAGGAGACCGTCGCGCTGATCGCGGGCGGCCACACGTTCGGCAAGACGCACGGCGCGGCCGATCCGGAAGTCTGGCTCGGCCCCGAACCCGAGGCCGCCCCCCTTGAGCAGCAGGGCCTGGGCTGGCGGTGCGGCTACGGCACCGGCAGGGGCCCGGACGCCGTCTCCAGCGGCCTGGAGGGCACCTGGACCCCCACCCCGACCCGCTGGGACAACAGCTACTTCGAGACCCTCTTCCGGTACGAGTGGGAGCTGGAGCTGAGCCCCGGCGGCCTGTGGCAGTGGATCCCCAGGGACGGCGGCGGGGCCGGTACCGTGCCGGACGCCCACGACCCGGCCGCGACGCACGCCCCGACGATCCTGACGACGGACCTCGCGCTGCGCCTCGACCCGGTCTACGAGCCGATCGCGCGGCGCTTCCTGGAGCACCCGGACCGGCTCGCGGACGCGTTCGCCCGGGTGTGGTTCAAGCTGACGCACCTCGACATGGGTCCGATCGAGCGCTATCTCGGACCGCTGGTCCCCCGGGAGCGGTCGCTGTGGCAGGACCCGGTCCCCGCCGTGGACCACCCGCTCGTCGACGCGGCGGACATCGCCGCGCTCAAGCGCCGGATCCTCGCCTGCGGCCTGCCGGTCGGCCGGCTCGTCTCGACCGCGTGGGCGTCGGCCTCGACGTTCCGTGTCAGCGACCGGCGGGGCGGGGCGAACGGCGCCCGCGTCCGCCTCGAACCGCAGCGTGGCTGGGAGGTCAACGAACCCGAGGCGCTGGCGCGGGTGCTGGACGCCCTGGAGGGGATCCGGGAGTCGTTCGGCAGCGAGCGGGGCGGGGGCAAGAGGGTCTCGCTGGCCGATGTGGTGGTGCTCGGCGGCGTCGCCGCCGTCGAGCGGGCCGCCGCGGCCGCCGGACACGACATCCAGGTCCCCTTCACCCCGGGCCGCACCGACGCCCCGCAGGAGTGGACCGACGTGGAGTCCTTCGCCCCGCTGGAACCGGCCGCGGACGGGTTCCGCAACTACCTCGGCGAGGGCGGGCACCGCCTGCCCCCGGAGCATCTGCTGGTCGACCGGGCGAACCTGCTGGGCCTCAGCGCGCCCGAGATGACCGTCCTGGTGGGTGGCCTGCGGGTGCTGGGCGCCAACTACCGGCAGTCGCCGCTGGGCGTCTTCACCCCGACGCCCGGATCGCTGACCAACGACTTCTTCGTGAACCTGCTCGACGTGCACACGCGGTGGGAGCCGGTCTCCCCCGCCGCGGCGACCTTCGAGGGCCGGGACCGCGGCACCGGAGCGGTCAGGTGGACCGGCAGCCGCGTCGACCTCGCCTTCGGCTCCGACTCCGAGCTGCGCGCGCTCGCCGAGGTCTACGCGAGTGACGACGCCCGGGAGAAGTTCGTACGGGACTTCGTCGCCGCGTGGGACAAGGTCATGAACCTCGACCGGTACGGCCTCCCCCCGTCCCAGCGGTCGTGCGGCGGGGACGAGCGGTAGCAACGAGCGGGCGAACGGCACGCGCCGGCCCGGACCTCCGGTCGCCCTTGTCGGGGTGATCCGTCCGGCGTAGCGTGTTTATGGAGCCGTTTGCGGAGCCTTTTATGAAGCTGTTCAAAGACTCGCAATCAATTGTTTTTTCGGTGTGATTAATCCACCACACGGAAAAGAAATGGAGGCCAATCCGACCAGCGGTTTTGGACGAGGAGAGTGAAGCCCCGATGACGACCACGCGGGAGCGAACCGACCTGCTGGACCAGATCGGGTTGAACGCACAGAACAAAGCGGCGCTGGGCCAGGTGCTGGGCACCGGAAGCATCGGCCGGGCCACCGTGGACTCCGAAGGCCACATGCGGGCCACCATTCGCATCAATCCCGATGAGCTTTCCTGGGATCCCTCCATTCTGGTCATGCCGCATGGAGGCGACATCGAGCTCGAACTCGTCAATGACGACATGAACACGCACTGCGCGCTTCTGCCGAGCAACGGCGACCGGAAGTTCATCTGGCTGGTGAACCATTCGCGCGGACGGGCGCACCTCAACCTCGACGGACCGGGCTACTACTGGTTCGGCTCGCCCACGGGCAACGACGAGGGCCGGGGGCTGACCGGGTCCATCGTCGTCCTCGGGGACGCTCCGCCGGAGGCCCGCCTCGACCGTCCGCAGCAGCCGCGACCGTGAGAGGAAGGAGGCGGAGCACATGAGCGTCGACTACGTGGACGCGGGCGAGGCCGTCGACCAGGGCAGCCTCAGCGGCAAGGTCGCGGGCGGAGAGGTCGCGCCGCCGGTGGTGGCAGGCGTCGACTACGAACGCATCCTGCGGGCCCGCGAGGAACCGCAGAACTGGCTCACCTACTACGGCGCCTACAACGGGCAGCGTTACAGCCCGCTGGACCAGCTCGACACCGAGTCCGTCAAGCGCATGGTCCCCGCGTGGGTGTTCCAGGCCGGCACCACCGGTCTGATCGCGGGCGCGTCGACCTACTCCTTCGAGGCCACCCCGATCGTCGTGGACGGGGTCATGTTCCTGTCCGGCTGGGACGGCTGGATCTGGGCCCTCGACGCGAAGACGGGCACGGAGATCTGGCGGTACAAGCACGCGATCCCCTTCGACGTGTCCTTGTGCTGCGGGAACGTCAACCGTGGGGTCGCCGTGGCCCAGGGCAAGCTCTTCTTCGTCACGGCGAACGCCCGTCTGCTCGCGCTCGACGCCACCAACGGCAAGCGGGTCTGGGACACGACCTACGGCGACGTCCGGGCCGGCGAGAGCGCCACCGTCGCCCCGCTGATCGTGAAGAACATGGTCATCGTGGGCAGTTCGGGCGGCGAGTTCGGCGTGCGCGGCCACCTCGACGCGTTCGACCTGGAGACCGGCGAGCACCAGTGGCGCTGCTACACCGTGCCGAAGCCCGGAGAGCCCGGCGCGGAGACCTGGCCGGCCGACGGCGAGGCGTGGGCCCGGGGCGGCGCGAACTGCTGGCTGACCGGCACCTTCGACCCGGAGACGAACCTGCTGTACGTCGGCACCGGCAACCCGGCGCCCGACTTCGACGGAGCCGTCCGCGAGGGCGACAACCTGTTCACGGACTGCATCATCGCCGTCGACGTGGACAGCGGTCAGATCCGCTGGCACTACCAGTGCACGCCGCACGACCTGTGGGACTACGACAGCATCAGCGAGTGCATCCTGTTCGAACAGGGCGGACGCCGACTGCTGGGGCACTTCGACAAGAACGGCTACTTCTTCGTCCTCGACCGCACCAACGGAGAGCGGGTCTCGATCACCCCCTTCGTGGACCGCATCACCTGGGGAGCGATCACCAGGGACGGCCAGGTGACGGCCAAGCTCTACCCGGACAAGGAAGGGGAGCCGGTCCACTTCTATCCGGGTCCGGCCGGCGCCAAGGAGTGGACGCACGCGGCCTACAGCCCGAGGACCGAACTGTTCTACGTCCCGGTCCAGGACACCGGTGCCACGGCCACCCGGCGGCGCCGAGAGTTCAAGGAGAGCATCCCCTACTGGGGCGCGGGCGTTCAGGTGGACATCGAGGACATGGCCGGATCGGTCAGCGCGTTCGACGCGAGCGGTGCGGAGAAGTGGCGCTGGCGCAACGAACTGCCCATGTGCGCCTCGACGCTGGTCACCGGCGGCGACCTGGTGTTCGCCGGGGAACCCTCCGGTGAGTTCGACGCGTTCGACGCCCGCACCGGGGAGCGGCTGTGGCACTTCCAGTGCGGCAGCGGCCACCACAGCAGCCCGACCACCTACATGGTCGACGGCAGGCAGTACGTCGCCGTGCCGGTCGGCTGGGGCGGCTGGGCCGAGGGGTTCCTGCCCGGCATGCTCGGCGCGGGGCACGGAAGCGCGCTGTTCACCTTCGCCCTTCCGGAACCGTCCTAGCGCGTACGCGGAGCCTGCCGCGATGGGCAGAGAGGAGGTGGATCCATGGAGTGCGAGCTCGCTGTGTGGGAGACACCGGAGTTCGAGGAGATCGTGGTCGCGGCCGAGGTGACCATGTACCTCGCCCGGCTGGAGGAGTAGCGGACGGGAGGAGCGGTCGCTCGGGGTGGCGCCGGCCGGTCCGGCGCCACCCCGGTGCCCGGCCACCCCGTGCCCTCTCCTCTCCTCGCGTCCTCTCGGTGAACGGAGGTGCCGTCGTGTTGCTGCGTGTGCTGGGTTCGGCAGCCGGGGGCGGTTCCCCGCAGTGGAACTGCGCCTGCCCGGTGTGCGCCGCGGTCCGCTCGGGTGCCGGGGTCGCGCGTACCCAGTCGTCGGTCGCGGTCAGCGCCGACGGCCGCCGGTGGTTCCTGGTCAACGCCTCGCCCGACATCCGCGCCCAGATCGAGTCCTTCTCCGGTCTGCGTCCGCGCGGTGACCGTACGACGCCCCTGGAGGCGGTGCTGCTCACCGACGCCGAACTGGACCACACCCTCGGCCTGCTGCTGTTGCGCGAGGCCCGCGCCCTGCTGCTGTACGCCACGCCGACGGTGCACAAGTCCCTGCGGGACGGCTCGGGGATCCTGCGCACGCTGGAGCACTACTGCCCCGTCGAGTGGCGCGCGGTGATCCCCGGCACCGATTTCCCCCTGGGGGACGGGCTGTTCTGCCGGGCGTTCGACGTGCCCACCACCAAGCACCCCCGGTTCGGCGGCGGCCCGGACCACGACCGCGTCGTGGGCTACCGGCTGACCGACGAACGCGGTGGAGGGACGCTGGTCTACCTGCCGGCGGTGCAGGCGCTGACCCGGGCGCTGCGCAGGGAGATCGAGGGCTGCCCGTGCCTGCTGATCGACGGGACGTGCTGGCGCGACGACGAGCTGGTACGGCTCGGCCTGGCCGACAGGACGTCCCGGGAGATGGGCCACCTGCCCCTGGACGGCCCGGACGGCAGCCTGGCGCAGCTCTCGTCGCTGGGCGTGGGGCGGACCGTCTTCGTGCACATGAACAACACCAATCCGATCCTCCTGGAGGACACGCCCGAGCGGCGTACGGTGGAGGAGTACGGCATGGAGGTCGCCATGGACGGCCTGGAGATCCAGGTGTAGTGCCGTGCCGACGACGGCCACGGTGACGAGCGCCGACGGTTTCGTCGAGGCGCTGCGGGCCCATGCGCGCCGGTACCACGACCAGCACCCGTTCCACGTCCGGATGAACGCCGGTCTGCTGAGCCCCGGGCAGATCCGGGGCTGGGTCGCGAACCGCTTCTACTACCAGGAGAACATCCCCCGCAAGGACGCGGCGATCCTGTCGAACTGCCCCGACCTGGAGGTCCGCCGCCGCTGGATCCGGCGCATCCTCGACCATGACGGCACCGCCGCCGGGGAGGGCGGCATCGAGGCGTGGCTGCGTCTGGGGGAGGCCGCCGGGCTGAGCCGCGAGGAGATGCTGGACCACCGGCATCTGGTGCCGGGGGTGCGGTTCGCCGTGGACGCCTATGTGAACTTCGCGCGGACCCGGCCGTGGGTGGAGGCGGTGGCGTCGTCGCTCACGGAGATGTTCGCGCCCGACCTGATGGCGGCGCGGCTGGCCGGGTTCGAGCGGTGGTACCCGTGGATCGCCCCCGAGGGCCTCGCCTACTTCCGGGCCCGGCTGGAGCAGGCTCCCCGGGACTGCGAGCACGCCCTCGACGTGGTCACCGCGCGCTGCCGGACCGCCGAGTCGCGGGCCCGCGCGGTCGCCGCGCTGTCGTTCAAGTGCGACGTCCTGTGGAGCCTGATGGACGCCGTCGACCAGGCCTACCCGGAGTGACCGTCATGGACCCGCACCCCACCGGAACGAACCCGCCGAGCCGCACGGCGACGACGCCCCGTCCCGGCGCCGTGGTGTCCGGCTCCGACCGGCCCCGGCTGGCGCGCCATGTCCGGCTCGGCTTCGACCGGACCAGGCAGCGCCGGATCCTGCTCCACCCCGAGGCGGTGGTGGTGCTGAACGACAGCGGCGCGGCCATCCTCGACCTGTGCGACGGCCGGCACACCGTGGCCGGGATCGTGAGCGAGCTGGGCGCGCGCTACCAGCGCGTCCCCGGCGACGAGGTACGGCAGTTCCTCGCCCGGCTCGCCGCCCGGCGCTACGTGGAACTCGGCCATGCCGATACCCATACCGATGGCGACGGCGGTGGCGATACCGATGGATAGCCCCTACGGTCTGCTCGCCGAGCTGACATACCGCTGCCCGCTCGCGTGCCCGTACTGCTCGAACCCGCTGAATCTGGCCGACTACGGGGACGAGCTGAGCACCGCTGAATGGCTGCGGGTGCTGACGGAGGCCGGCGATCTCGGGGTGTTGCAGTGCCATCTGTCCGGCGGTGAACCGCTGCTGCGGCGCGACCTGGTGGAGATCGTGGCGCACGCCCGCGACCTGGGCCTGTACACCAACCTGATCACCAGTGCCCTGGGGTTCTCGCGGGCGCGGGCGCGGGAGTTGCGGGCCGCGGGGCTGGACCATGTGCAGATCAGCGTCCAGGCCGACGAGCCGGCGAGGTCCGACCGGATCGCCGGGATCCCGTCCTTCCGGCGCAAGGTCGAGGCGATGGGCACGGTCAAGGAGCTGGGCTGGCCGCTGACCGTGAACGTGGTGCTGCACCGGTACAACATCGACCGCGTCGCCGAGGTGCTGGCCCTGGCCGAGGAGGTGGACGCCGACCGGGTGGAGCTGGCCAACACCCAGTACTACGGCTGGGCTTGGCGCAACCGCGAGGCGCTGCTGCCGAGCCGGGCGCAGCTCGCTGCGGCCGAGGGCGTCGTACGGGCCGCGCGGGAGCGGCTGCGGGGCCGGATGGACATCGTCTACGTCATCCCCGACTACTACAGCCGCTATCCGAAGCCCTGCATGGGCGGTTGGGCCGCCCGGCAGCTGACCGTCACGCCGAACGGCGACGTGCTTCCGTGCCCGGCCGCCCAGTCGCTGCCGCTGCCCCGGGCGAGCGTGCGCGAGGACTCCCTGGCGCGGATCTGGGCCGAGGCCCCGGTGATGACCGCGTTCCGGGGCACCGACTGGATGCCGGAGCCCTGTCGCGGTTGTCCACGGCGGGAGGTGGACTTCGGCGGGTGCCGCTGCCAGGCGTTCCTGCTCACCGGCGACGCGGCGCGCACCGACCCGGTCTGCCATCTGTCGCCCGACCACGAACTGGTCACGCGGGCGGTCGAGGCCGCCAACGCCGGGGCGCGGAGCGGCGGTCCGCCGCTGGTCCCCCGCCCGCACCAGGTGCGCCGGCCGGCCGGGCACACGGGCTGAGAGCCCCCGGGCCGCGGCCCGGCGCTCGTGGGACGTGGCAGCCCTCAGCCGCCGAACACCAGCGGCAGGGCCGCGGCGGCGATGATCAGGGTGACTCCGCTGACCAGGTCCGAGCGGAGCCGGACGAGGCGGGCGGCGGCGCGGCCGAGACGCAGCCCGATGAGGGACATCCCCGCGGTGATGAGGCCGAAGACGGCGGCGGACAGCCAGGGGGAGAGCCCGAGGATCCCGAGGCTCGCTCCGGCGATCAGGTTGTCCAGGCTCAGCGTCAACGGGATGCCGAACAGGGCCCACGGATGGTCGAGTTCGTCCGGCTCCGGGCGGCGCAGGGCCGAGACGACGAGGAAGAGGCCGTAACCGCCGAGGGCCGCCGCGCCCACCACATCGGCGTAGCCCTTGATGGACTCCCCGATCTCGTGGCCGATCAACAGCCCGATCAGGGGCATGACCGCGTCCCACAGCCCGAAGGTCCCCGCGACCTGCACCGCGCGTCTCGGTCCGAAGGGGACGGTGCCGAGCGCGATCGATACCCGGAAATTGTCGAGACTGAGTACGAAACCCAGGCCCAGCATTTCCCAGACCATAACCGGCATTCTATCCCAGAAGACCCACGCCGGTATGTCCGGTGAGCGGGCCCGGGGGATTTCCGCATCGCCGTTCAGCGCATGGAACCGGTCCTCATGAACCGTGTGTGCCAGGAGAGGGATTCCTCCAGCAGGTGCGGGGTGTGGCGGCCGTAGGAGGAGTGCAGGGCGCGCTCGTAATAGTCCTCCAGGGCGGGCCGGAAGTCCGGGTGGGCGCAGTTCTGGATGACGCGGCGGGCGCGCTGCTTGGGCGAGAGGCCGCGCAGGTCGGCGAGGCCCTGTTCGGTGACGATGACGTCCACGTCGTGTTCGGTGTGGTCGACGTGGGACACCATCGGCACGATGGCGGAGATCGCGCCCTGCTTGGCCCGCGAGGGGCTGAGGAAGAAGGAGATCAGGCCGTTGCGGGCGAAGTCGCCGGAGCCGCCGATGCCGTTCTGGACGCGGCTGCCCATGACATGGGTGGAGTTGATGTTGCCGTAGATGTCGGCCTCGATCATGCCGTTCATGGCCAGACAGCCGAGCCTGCGGGCGACCTCGGGGTGGTTGCTGATCTCCTGGGGGCGCAGCACGATCTTGTCGCGGTACTCCCCCGCGCGGGCGTTGAACCGCTCGACCGCTCCCGGGCTGAGCGAGAAGGCGGTGGCCGAGACGCCGACCAGCTTGCCGGTGTCGATCAGGTGCAGCATGCCGTCCTGGATGACCTCGGTGTAGGCGGTGAGGTTCTCGAACGGTCCCTCGTCGAGTCCGGCGAGCACGGCGTTGGCGACGTTGCCCACGCCCGACTGGAGGGGGAGCAGGTTCTCCGGGAGGCGTCCCCGCGCGACCTCGTGGGCCAGGAAGTCCAGCACGTGCCCGGCGATCCGCCGGGAGACCTCGTCCGGCGCCGAGAACGGGGTGTTGCGGTCGGGGGCGTCGGTCGGCACGACCCCGATGATCTTCTCGGTGGGGCACAGCAGGTGCGGGACGCCGATGCGGTCGGTGGGCCGGACGATGGGGACGGGCGTCCGGTGCGGGGGCAGGGCGGTGCCGTAGTAGATGTCGTGCATGCCCTCCAGCCCGGCCGGCTGGCGGGAGTTGACCTCCAGGATCACCGCGTCCGCGCGCTCGATCCAGGTCTTGTTGTTGCCTACCGAGGAGGACGGGATGAGGCGGCCGTCGTCGGTGACGCCGGTGACCTCGATGACGGCCACGTCCAGCGGGCCGAGGAAGCCCTGCCAGACCATCTGCGCGACATGCGAGAGGTGCATGTCGAGGTACTCCATCCGCCCCTCGTTGATCTCCCGGCGGGTGATGGGGTCGGACTGGTAGGGCAGGCGCAGTTCGATGCCCTCGGCCTCGGCGAGCACGCCGTCGAGTTCCGGGGCGGTGGAGGCGCCCGTCCACACGTCGACCCGCATCCGCTCGCCGCGCGCGCTCGCGGCGGCGATGCGGCCGGCGAGGGCCTGCGGCACCGCCTTCGGGTAGCCGGCGCCGGTGAAGCCGCTCATGCCGACCGTCGCGCCGGCCGGGATCAGCGCCGCGGCCTCCTCGGCGGTCATGATCCGGTCCGCGAGCCGCGCGTCCTGGATCCGGCCTCCGGAGTGCGCGTCCGGCCTGGCGCCGGGCGTCCCCGCGGTCTCACGGGTCGGGTCTTCGGTCTGCATCAGCTCTCCTTGCGCAGCACGAGGCGCAGTGATTCCAGTACGGCGGGGTCGTCGATGGTGGCGGGCACCGGGGTGTCGTCCCCGTTGGCGAGCGAGCGCATGGAGGCGCGCAGGATCTTGCCGGAACGGGTCTTCGGCAGGGCCACCACCGTGACGTCCTTGAGCGCGGCGATCGGGCCGATCCGGTCGCGGACCTCGCGGACGATCTCCGCCTCCAGCTCGCCGGGATCGCGGGTGGCGGTGGCCTTCAGCACCACGAAGGCGCGCGGCACCTGCCCCTTCAGGGCGTCGTGCACCGCGATGACCGCGCACTCGGCGACGTCGGGATGGGCGGCGACGACCTCCTCCATCGCGCCCGTGGACAGCCGGTGCCCGGCGATGTTGATCACGTCGTCCGTGCGGCCCATGACGAACACATAGCCGTCCTCGTCGCGGTATCCGCCGTCGCCGGTGAGGTAGTAGCCCGGATAGCGGGACAGGTACGCGTCCACGTAGCGCTCGTCGTCCCCCCACAGCGTGGTGAGCGTGCCGGGCGGCAGCGGCAGCGGCAGCCGCAGCGCGATGGCGCCCTCCTCGCCCGCCGGGCGGTCATGTCCCTCGAAGTCGAGGATCCGCAGGTCGTAGCCCGGCATGGGCACGCTCGGCGGGCCCGGCTTGACCTCCATCGGCTCCAGTCCCCGGGGGGTTCGCGGCGATCGGCCAGCCCGTCTCGGTCTGCCACCAGTTGTCGATCACGGGCACGTCCAGCGTCGGGCGGGCCCAGGCGTAGGTGTCCGGGTCGAGGCGCTCGCCGGCGAGGAACAGACAGCGCAAGGGCGTCATGTCGTACCCGGCCATGAGAACCCGGAGATCGCCGCGGAACTCCACCTCGCGCGCAACGCCGTGAAGACGTATCTCCAATCCGCGATGCACAAGCTCGGCGCACGGAACCGGGTGGAGGCGATCGCGAAGGCGGGCGAGGCGAGATTGCTCTGAACGGATCTCCCCGCTCATGATCATGTGGCTAATGTGACCGGGTGACAGAATTCAGCGTTCTCGATGACGACACGGTGTGGCAGAAGGACTTCGAGCGGCGGCTCGTCGCCTCGTACGAGGCGGCCGGGCTCGGGGCGGCCGCGGCGGAGGCATACGTGCCGAAGGGCCGGGCCCTGGTCGGGGACTGGACGGTCGCCGGGATCATGGACGCCGGGGTCCGGGTGGGGTTCGTGGCCGTGAAGGTGGACGAGGAGCGGGGGGCGCTCGCGGGGAGCATCGGGGATCTGTACGTCGAGGCGGGCCATGCGGGCCGGGGGCACGAGGAGGCCGCCCGGGAGTGGGCGGAGCGGTGGTGCGCGGAGCGGGGGGCGCGCCGGGTGGGGGTCCGGGTCACCGAACCCGCCACGGGCGAGATGTTCGCCGGTTACCGCGTCCGCGGGCAGGTCAGGGCGCGACGCGTCGATTCCGCGCCGGAGCCGGTCGACGGTGTCACCGCGCGGCCGATGACCGAGGACGAGTACGCCGGTTGGCTCGCCCTGGAGAAGGCCGCCTACGTCGGCGACATCGTCCGCTCCGGGGCGCTGGACCAGGAGGGGGCCGTACGCAAGTCGGACCAGGACTTCGCCGACCTGTTGCCCGAGGGCCTGGCCACGCCCGACAACACGTTGCTGGTGCTGGAGGCGGCGGGCGAGCCGATCGGCACGGCGTGGCTGCGGCACGGATACCTGCCGGGGGTCAGCTACGGGTACTCGCTGCACATCCACGAGGAGCACCGGGGCAAGGGATACGGGCGGGCCGCGATGACCGTCGGCGAACAGGCCACGTTCGCGGCGGGCGACTCGGCGCTGATGTTCACCGTGTGGGGCGGCAACGAGGTGGCCATGAACCTGTACACGAGCACGGGGTACCGGATCGTGGACGAAAACCGGTCGGCCGAGCTGGCCTGACCGCCGCGTCGCGCGCCGCTCGGTGACGGGCGTCCCGTCGGCTGTGCGGGGCGGCCGCTCCTGCCTTTTCATGGAAAGGGCGGCGGCGCCCGCGCCGCCGGGAGGAGATGAGGACGATGTCCGCTCCCGTACCTCCGAGCGCGGACGACCGGGGCGCTCGGAACACCGGTCCCGCCCGCCGGCCGATCGTGGTGGGCGTCGATCCCGACCGCGCCCACCGGATGGCGCCGGCCTGGGCGGCGGACGAGGCCGACCGCCGCCGGCTGCCGCTGCGCCTGGTCCACGTCGAGGGCGTGCCGACCCCAGGCGACCGGAGACAGGCGGTGCCCCCCTCCTGGGAGGGGTGGAACGAGGCGCTGCACGAGGCCGGGAAGCAGGTGCTGGAGGAGGCCGCGGAGTTCGTCACGGCCCGGCACCCGCGCCTGGAGGTGGACACCCTGCTCGCCGAGGGGGATCCGGATCCGGTGTGGACGCTGTGCGAGCAGAGCCGCGACGCCACCTCCCTCGTCCTGGGCTCGCGCCACCTGAGCCGGCGGCGGGAGGTGTTCGGGTCCGCGTCGACCGCCCTGCCGGTGATGGCCCGTACCCGCTGCCCCCTGGTGGTCGTGCCCGAGCCGGAACCCCTGGCCCAGGACCGGCCGTACTACGTCGTCGGCGTCGACGGCAGCGAACGCTCCGCGGCGGCGGTCGACGTGGCGTTCGAGGAGGCGGCCCTGCGGGGCGCCGGGCTGCGGGCCCTGCTCGTGTGGGAGCACGGGCCGCTGAGGGTCTTCGACGAGCACGGGTCGCAGGAGGAGGCCCGCCGGCTGCTCTCCGAGATCGTGGCGGGCCGCCACGCGCGCTACCCCGAGGTGGAGCTGCGCCACGAAGTGGTCGCGGGCCATCCGGTCCAGGTGCTCACCGAGGCCTCGGCCCACACACTGGGCCTGGTGGTGGGCACCCGCGGCCGCGGCGGCTTCGCGGGCATGCTGCTCGGCTCCGTGAGCCAGGGCGTGCTGCACCACGCCCTCTGTCCTGTCCTCGCGGTCCCGACCCACGGGTGAACCGCCGAGCCGGTACGAAGGGAAGCCACCGTGACGCCAGAGCACCTCGCCGTGAGCGCGGTCACCGCGCTCGTCACGGACGCCGCCGCGGCGCCCTCCCTGGGCAACGCGCAGCCCTGGGCGTTCCGTTACCTGCGGGACACCGGTGTGCTGCGGCTGTACGCCGACCTGGAGCGCACCCTCCCGCAGGCCGACCCGGAGAACCGGGGCCTGCACCTGGGCTGCGGTGCGGCGCTGCTGAACCTGCGGGTCTCCGCCGCCGCGGCGGGGCTCGCCCCGGCCGTCCGGCTGCTGCCCGATCCCGCGCACCCGGACTTCCTCGCCGAGGTGAGCCTCCCCGGTACCGGGTCACCCGACGACGCGCTGGCCGCACTGCACCCGGCGGTCCCCAGACGGCATTCGAGCCGCTTCCCCTACCGCGAGGAGGACATCCCCGCCGACGTGCGGGATCGGCTGCACGAAGCGGCGCGTGCCGAGGGTGCCCAGCTCGTGATGCCGGGCGCCTGGCACGTGCAGTCGGTCCTGGAACTGGTGCGGGACGCCGAGGGCCAGGAAGCGGGCGACCCGGCTTGGCGTGCGGAGACGGCACGGTGGGCGCGTACGGAACCAGCCGCGCCCGACGCCGCCGGGGTGCCCGACGGCATCCCCGCCGAGGCGTTCGGCCCCCGGCAGCGCGGTTCCTCGGCCCCGGTACGCGACTTCGCCGCCGGTCGTCCGGTACCCGGCCGCGGGCAGGCCGACTTCGAGAAGAACCCGAAGATCGCGCTGCTCGGCACGGACGAGGACGGCCCGGCGGACTGGCTGCGCGCCGGTCAGGCACTGGAGCGAGTCCTGCTCCGGGCCACCACCGACGGGCTGGTCGCCTCGCTCACCTCCCTGCCCCTGGAGTGGTCCGAGACCCGCTGGGCCGTCCGTGACCCCGTCTCGGCCATGGCCCACGTCCAGATGGTGATCCGTCTCGGCTACGGCCCCGAGGGTCCCGCGAGTCCCCGGCGGCCGGTGGCCGACGTGCTCGACGTCGTCTGACCGGGCCGGCCGCGCCGCCGCACGCGCGGTCTCACGTTCCGGTGGGCGCGTCCCGTGCGTCGTCCGTCCGGTAGGCGAGATCCCCGGACACCGAGACCACCCCGTCGACGCCACGGCACAGCTTCTCGACGACGGGGATCTGGCTCCGGAACTCCACGATGCCGGAGAGGGTGACCTTGCCGTCCCGCACCTCCGCCGTCACATCGCGGGGGTCGAGGAGGAGCGTGCCCCGCAGCAGATCCCGGTTGATCTCCTCGCGGATGGCCTCGTCGCGGCGCACGAAGACCCGCAGCAGGTCGGCGCGGCTGACGATGCCCACGAGCCGGTCCGCCTCGTCCACCACGGGCAGGCGTTTGACACGCTGGGTCTCCATGAGACGGGCGGCCTCGACCACGGTCCACCCGGGGCGGGCACACACCGCGGGAGCGGACATCAGTTCCTCGGCGCGGGTGCCCTCGGCCTTGGCGCGTTCCCAGGCCTCCGGATGCGGGACGGGGGTCAGACCCGACGGGTCGGCCTGGTCGGCGCTCTTGCGCAGCAGGTCGGCCTCGGACACCACACCCAGCGGACGGTCCGTCTCGTCCACCACGGGTACGGCGGTGACGTCGTTCTCCTCCAGCAGCCTCGCGATTTCCTTGAACGAGGTGTCATGCCGTGCCCGGACGACGTCCCGGGTCATGAGTTCCTCGACCGTTCGGTGGTGCATGTCGCCTCCCGGATACGGGGCGCCCACCTCGCGGATCACGGGTTGCGGCCCCGTACGGCGGTGAGGCCCGCGTGGCAGGTCGGATACAGCACCATTCTGCGGAGGGTACGGCGATCATGCGAGCCCACCCCGGCGGCCGGCCGTCGCCGGGGTGAAGCGTGCCGGGGAGCGGGCGTCAGGCCTTCCAGGTGCCGATGCGGTCCACACGGCGCAGCTGCTGGCGGGCCGTGTGCACGTCGAGGCCCTCGCCGCGTTCGGTGAGGCGGTCGGCGACGGTGGTGCGGAGTTCGACGGGCTTGTGGTTGTCGTACTTGAACTTCGCCCGTACCTCGACGACCTCCAGCCGCAGGCCGCGGATGCCCGGCAGCATCCGGCCGTAGGGCGGCTGGTCGGCCTCGACGGGGGCGTGGTCGCCGTCGGGCTGGAAGTGCGCGAGCTGGCGGCGCAGCAGCTCGGCCTTGGCCTCGGGCTCGTCGATGATGTGGGCGCGGCAGGTGAACTGGACGGCCGCGTAGTAGCTGGTCGGCACGCCGTCGGTGGGCGGGACCTCGGGCGCGGCGCGCCAGGGGCCGGGGATGAAGGCGTAGTCACCGCTGACGCTGAAGGTGACGTTCGGGTCGTGCTCGATCGCCTTCCAGACCGGGTTGGGCCGGGCGAGGTGGATCAGCAGGTGGCCGCCGTCGGTGACGAAGTGGGTGGGCACGACGACGGGTGCCTCGCCGGGCAGACCGTTGACGCTGAGCTGTCCGAAGTCGTGGCCGTCGGCGATCCAGGCCTGCCATTCGGCGTCGTCCAGACCGGCGTCCCAGGGCTGGATGAACATGTGGGTCTCCTCGACGGTCGTGCGGCGGATCGGGCGCCACCGGGCACGGCACGTCCCTCACCAGCGGTGGAACCAGTGGACCGTACAACAGCTCGACCGGGCAGCGTCAACCGCTTGCCGCTGCGGAAAAGGTGGTGCCGGGGAGCCTGCGCACGGCTAGAGTCACCGGCATGCGCTTCACTCAGATCTACGGCTGAACGGGGCGGGGCAGCGCCCCGGTCTCCCTTCCGCATGCCTCGACACGTCCGCGACGACGGCCGGTTTCCGTCAGCGCGCGGGCCTGCCGGGCCCCTTTCGCCGTTTCGCCGTAGACCTGGAATGAGTGAGTCGTCTTGTCTTCCCTGCCCTCCGCGTCGCGCCGCCGTGCCCACATCGCCATGGTCGGCATCCCGATCGTCAGCCACGTCCTGCCCAGCCTCGCCGTCATCCGCGAACTGGTGGCGCGTGGCCACCGGGTGACCTATGCCAACGACCCGGCGGTCGCCGACCTGGTCACGGGCGCCGGTGCCGAACTCGTGCCCTGCCCGTCCGGGCTGCCGTTCGCCGACAACACCTGGCCCGAGGACCCCGTCGCCGTGATGGACCTCTTCCTCTCCGACGCCGTCCAGGCACTCCCCCGGCTGCGCGCCGCCTACGACGACGACCCGGCGGATCTGTACCTGTACGACATCGGCGCCTACGCCGGGCGGGCCCTCGCCGAGTCGCAGGGCCGGCCGGTGACGCAGTTGTCCCCGACGTTCGTGGCGTGGGAGGGCTACGGCGAGGAGGTGGGGGCGCACATCCGGCGGCTGCCGGGCGCCGACGCCCACTGGGCGAGGTTCGCCGAGTGGCTCGCCGGGTGCGGGGCGGCCACCACCGATGTGGACGCCTTCACCGGCCGTCCCGCGCGCACCCTGGCGCTCATCCCCCGGGCGATGCAGCCGCACGCCGAGCGGGTCGACACCAGCACGGTGACCTACGTCGGACCCTGCTTCGACCGGGCGGCGGACGCCCCGGAGGGCTGGGCCCGCCCGGCGGGCGCGGAGAAGGTCCTACTGGTGTCCCTGGGCTCGGCTTTCACCCGGCAGCCGGAGTTCTACCGCCGGTGCCTCGCGGCCTACGGCGATCTGCCCGGCTGGCACGTCGTCCTCCAGATCGGCAAGTACACCGACCCCCGCGAACTCGGCACCGTCCCGTCCAATGTCGAGGTCCACTCCTGGGTCCCGCAGCGGGCGATCCTCGACCAGGCGGACGCCTTCGTCACCCACGCCGGCATGGGGGGCTGCGGCGAGGGACTGCTGGCGGGCGTCCCGATGATCGCCGTACCGCAGGCCGCCGAGCAGTTCATGAACGCCGACCGGCTGGTGGAGCTGGGGGTGGCCCGCCGCATCGACACCGCGGACGCCACGGCCGACGCCCTGCGGACCGCTCTGGCGGACCTGACCGGGGACGCGGAGGTCGCACGCCGCTCGGCGCGGCTGCGCGCCGAGGCACGGGCCGAGGGCGGCACCGGGCGTGCCGCCGACCTCATCGAGGAGTGGCTGTCCTGACCCTCGCGCACGTCACACCGCCGCCCTGCGCCGCCGCCTGATCGGTTCCCCCACCCGGTGCATATGGGTGAGCGCTTCGCGGTAGGACTGGATCAGCGCGGTCTCGTGGTACGGCACGCCGATCTCCGCGCAGTACGCGCGCACCACGGCCTGGGCCCGGCGCAGATGGGGCGTGGGCATGCTCGGGAACAGGTGGTGCTCTATCTGGTAGTTGAGCCCACCGAGCATCACGTCGGTGAACAGGCCGCCGCGCACATTGCGGGAGGTGAGCACCTGGCGGCGCAGGAAGTCGGGCCGTTCGTCACCGCGGAAGGTCGGCATGCCCTTGTGGTTCGGTGCGAAGGTGCAGCCGAGGTAGACGCCGAAGAGGCACTGGTGCACGGCGAGGAACGCCACCGCTTTGCCGGGGGAGAGCACCACGAACAGCGCGGACAGGTAGGCCGCGATGTGCAGGAAGAGGAGGGAGCCCTCCAGCAGCCGGTTCTTCATCGACGGCGAGCGCAGCGCCCGCACGCTCGCGACATGCAGGTTGAAGCCCTCCAGTGTCAGCAGCGGGAAGAACAGGAGGCCTGGTGGCCACCGATGAGGCGGGCCAGACCGCGGCTGTCGCGGGCCTGGTCGGTGGACCACACCAGGATGTCCGGGGCGACGTCGGGGTCGAGTCCCTCGTGGTTGGGGTTGGCGTGGTGACGCGTGTGCTTGTTCATCCACCAGCCGTAGCTCATGCCGATGCCGAGGTTGCCGAAGAGCCGGCCCCATATCTCGCTCGGCCGGCGCCGCCGGAAGACCTGCCGGTGGGCCAGGTCGTGGGCCAGCAGGGCGACTTGACCGAACATCAGCGCCAGGAAGGCGGCGACCGCGAGCTGCCACCAGGTGTCCCCGAGCGCGAGGAAGGCTCCCCAGCCCGCCGCCAGCAGCGCGACCACCGCACCGAGCCGCGCCGTGTAGTAACCGGGGCGCCGCGCCAGCAGACCCGCCTCCGCGACGCGCCGGGAGAGTCTGGCGAAGTCGCTGCCGGCCTGGGGCGTCGAGGGGCGGGGAGGGGCGGCGGGGGTGCCCGCGGCCACGGGGATGTCGGTGGAAATCGTCATGCCATCGAGTCTCGCGACGGCCGTCCGTCCGAGACAGCCTGCCAGCCACCGGGCCGTCGGGGGGGCTTCCCCCCGGTCATGGCAGGGGGGTTACCACCCCGGCGCGGCCGCTCGAAGGCCGGCCGCCCCGGGGTCGGTCGGTGGGTCAGGAGTCGGAGGGGGGTTTGTAGAGACGCACGGTGGCGGCGATCTTCCGTACCGTCGCGTCCGTCACCTCGCCGGGGACGCCCTTGGCGCCGAAGAAGGACCAGGAGACCAGGTCCCCTTGCGCGTTCTTGAAGGCGAAGGTCCAGGCCTTGCCGTCCGTCGCGCACTTCCGGGACTTCGCCGCCCCCGCGGACCAGGCGCTGCCCAGATCGCCCCGGAGGCCGGAGCTGGTGGTGAAGGGCTCGACGGTGCCGGACTTCACCTTCGTCTCGTCCGGCTGGGTGTAGGCGCCGTAGACCCAGGTCCTCGGGTCGGTGCCGGCTATCTCCTTGGTGCTGCGGGCCCCGTTGTTGCGCCTGCTGCCCGCGGTGGCCAGGGCGGTGTCGTCCACGGTGCCGTCCCTGTCCGTGTCGGAGGAGCACCACTCGGGCTTCAGGGACGCGGGTGCCTGGACCCCGATGAGCGGTTTGTCGTCCGGGTCGCCGTTCCTGGAGACGTAGGTGACCCAGTCGGGCGTCTGGAGTTTCCACTGCGGCGGGACGTCGAAGGCGATGCCCTGGGTCGGGTTGGTGACGACCTTCCAGCCCTTGACCGTGGCGGTGCGGCCGTCGGAGCTCCGCGGGTTGCCGGTGCTCTGCCGCGGCGACGCGGTGGGGCCCGGCTCCACCCGGTCGTGCTTGTCGCCGCCGAGAACCAGGAAGCCGGTGACACCCGCGGCGAGGACGACGGCCGCGGCGGCGACGACCGCTACGAGCCTGGTCCGGTCCCGGCCGCCACCGCCCGGCGGCGCGGGCACGGGCGCCCCGGCCGGCTGGGTGGGCGCGTTCCATGGCTGAGGTTGCTGATATGGGTTCGGCTGGTGGTACCCGGCCTGCTGGTAGGGGTTCGGTTGGTTTTCGACCGGGGGCTGCTGCGAGTTCTCTCCGCCCCCCGGTGGCTGCTCTCCTGGCCACATGCGAGGTAACGATACGGCGGGTACTCCCCGGCCCCGGACGAGGGTGATCCCCGTAGCCGTACAGGTGAAACTGTACAGGTAAGGCTGTACAGCTTAGAGTGCCGGCATGAGTGAGAATCCGAGCCCGTCGCCGTCGGCGGTCGAGGCGTCGCGTGAGGTCCGCGCGGTGATCAGCCGGTTGCGGCGGCGCATCCTGAAAGCGTCCGAGTCCGAGGACATGACCTTCGGGCAGGCGTCCGTGCTGACCCGGCTGGCCGACAAGGGGGGTGTCACGGCGAGCGAGCTGGCCACGGACGAGGGGGTGCGGCACCAGTCGATGACGGCGATGGTCGCCGCGCTCGCCGCGCTGGGGCTGGTGGAGCGGACGCCCGACCCGGACGACGGACGGCGCCTGTTGATCGAGCTGACCGCGGAGGGCCGGCGCCGGGTGGAGAAGGGCAGGCAGGTCCGCACGGAGTGGCTCGCCGCCCGGTTGCAGGACCGCTGCACGGAAGAGGAACGCCGGAACGTGATCGCCGCCATGGCCGTACTGAAGAGGCTGACCCATGACTGAGACGAAGCCCGGGGCGATACGGGAGACGGACAAGCCCGGTTTCGACCGGCGGCTGCTGCCGCCGATGATGCTCGGCTCGGTCCTCAACCCGATCAACTCGACCATCATCTCCGTCGCGCTCATCCCCATCGGCAAGGCCCTGGGCGCGCCGCCCTCGCAGACCGCGTGGCTGGTCTCCGCCCTCTACCTGGCCACCTCGCTCGGACAGCCGGTCCTGGGCCGGCTCATCGACCTCTTCGGGCCACGAAGGCTCTTCCTGCTCAGCACCAGCCTGGTCGGGATCGCGGGCGTCGTCGGCAGCCTGGCCCCGAACATGGCGGTGCTGATCCTCGCCCGGGTGCTCCTCGGATTCGGCACCTGCTCGGGTTATCCCGCCGCGATGGCCCTGCTGCGCAGCGAGGCCAAGCGCACCGGGCGGGACAGTCCCGGCGGGGTGCTGACCGCCCTGGCGGTCGCCAACCAGACCATCGCGGTCATCGGCCCACTGCTCGGCGGCCTGCTGATCGCGGTGGGCGGCTGGCGCGCCACCTTCGCGCTGAACGTGCCGCTGTCCGTCGCGTCCGTGGTGCTGGGTCTGCTGTGGCTGCCCAAGCCCGCCGCCGCCACAACGAGCGAGTCCCCGGGGCGGCGTGGACGGCTGGCCGCCCAGCTGGACCTGCCGGGCATGGCGCTGTTCGCGGCGATGCTCACCTCACTGCTGCTGTTCCTGATGAACCCGCATCCGCGCACCTGGTACCTGCTGGTGGCCGCCGCCGCCCTGGGGGCCTCCTTCGCGGTGCGGGAGCTGCGGGCCGCCACCCCCTTCATCGACCTGCGGGTGTTCGGCGGCAACACGCCGCTCCTGGCCACCTACGGCCGGGCGCTCGTCGCGTACGTCGTCTCCTACGCCTTCCTCTACGGCTTCAGCCAGTGGACGGAAGAGGGATACGGGCTGTCCCCCTTCCACGCCGGGCTGGTGCAGATCCCCACGTTCCTGGTGGCGATCGGTGTCTCGATCGTCTCCGGACGGCGGCCGGGCGTGCGCGGGAAGCTGCTGGTCGGCGCGGCGGGGCAGATCGTCGCCTGTCTGGTGATCCTGACGCTCGGCGGGAGCAGCGCGCTGTGGGCGCTGTTCCTCGTCTCCCTGCTCTTCGGCATCCCGCAGGGACTCAACAACCTGGCCCTGCAGAACTCCGTCTACTTCCAGGCCGATCCGGAGCGGATCGCGTCCTCGGCCGGACTGCTGCGCACCTTCGCCTACATCGGCTCGATGATCGCCTCCTCCGCGTCCGCCGCGTCCTTCGGGCAGCGCGCCGACACCGGCGGCATGCACCAGCTCGCCTGGGTGATGCTCGGCGCCGGAGTGCTCTACCTCCTGCTGACCGTTCTCGACCGCACGCTCGGCCGGGCGGCGACGCCGGACACCCGAACGGCGAAGTAGCCCTCCCCACGGCCCGAGACCACGACCTCGGACCGAAACCACGGGCCGGGACCGCGGACCGAGACCACGGGCCGACACCGCGGACCGAGACCGCAAGACCGTACGAAAGGCACCACCGTGTCCCGCACCGCCCTGCTGCTCATGGACCTGCAGAACAGTCATCTCTCCCATGTGGCCGACGACTATCTGCCCCGTGCCGTGCGCGCCCTCCACACCGCCCGTGCCGCCGGTGTGCCGGTCATCCACGTGGCGCTTCGGCTGCGCCCCGGTCATGTCGACGCCCACCCCCGCAACAAGACCTTCGGGGCGCTGCCGCTGCACCTGTTCACGCCCGACGACCCCGGCGCCGCGATCCACCCGGACGTCGCCCCCGCGGACGGCGAGATCGTCGTGTACAAGAACCGTGTCAGCGCGTTCGCCGGGAACAACCTCCAGCAGATCCTGGCCGCTCAGGGCATCGGCCATCTCGTCCTGGCCGGCATCGCGACCGGCGGGATCGTCCTGTCCACCGCCTTGCAGGCCGCCGACCTCGACTACCGGGTCACCGTCCTGTCCGACGCCTGCGCGGACCCCGACCCCGTCTTGCACGACACCCTCGTCAACCACGTCCTCGCCCGGCGCGGCGAGGTCATCACGGTCGAGGCCTGGGGGAACACGCTCGACACCGCGGCCTGAGGCCCGCTCCGGTCAGGCGCTCTTGACGCCCATGTGCGTCCGGTGGTGCCGGGGCGCGTCGATCTCGTCCAGCAGGGCGATCGCGAAGTCGCCGTGGGAGACGCGGGCGGCCGTGTCGACGCCGGAGACGGCATAGCGGCCGGAGCGCGTCCCGGTGGAGCCGAAGTCGCCCGCCGGAGAGACGATCACCCAGTCCGGCGTGCCGGCGGACGCCCGCAGTACGGCGGTCCCCGCCGCGTGGCCGAGGCAGAAGGGCCGGTACTCCGGCGGAAAGCCCGGGGTGTCCATCAGCGGCGTGCCCTCGGGGGTCTCCATCGTCGCCGACAGACCGACGGCGGCCAGCCGGCCCACGCCCGCCCGCGCCAGCCCGTCGAGCAGCGCCCGGGCGGCGGCCGGGAAGAAGACGTCGGGCCGGGCGCCGGGATCGTAGGCGGCCATGACGGCGGCGTCGTGCCCGGCGGCGAGGCCCGCGACAGCGTCCGCGTCGGTGACATCGCCCGCCAGGAGACGGACTCCCCCGCCGTCGAGGTCACGGTGCCTTGACGGGACCCGGACGACCGCGGTCACCTGATGCCCGCGGCGCCGGGCCTCGCCGACAGCCGCCCGTCCGGCGCTGCCGCCCGCGCCGAAGACGATGATCTCGCTCATGAACCGCCCACCTCGCCTCTTCGTTCCTGCCGACTCGTCCTGGCAAGGTAGTCGAGGCCGTGGTTACCACCCGGATACCGCATTACCGTGGCCCGGTGACGACGCCACTGGATCCGGAGATGTTCGACCCCGTCTGCCCCTCTGATCTGATGCCCTTCCGGGTGGGGGACAAATGGGCAGGGATGATCATCCAGTGCCTCGCGTACGGCCCGCGGCGGTTCTCCGAACTCCGGGTCCCGCTGAGGAGCGTCACGCCCAAGGTGCTCACCCAGTCGCTCCGGGCGCTGGAGCGCGACGGCTTCCTCGTCCGCACGGTCCAGGCGGGACCCGCGCGGCACGTCGAGTACGCACTCACCCCGCTCGGCCGGAGCCTTCTGGAACTGCTGGACGCGGCGCGTGCCTGGGCGGAGGAGCACCTGGAGGAGGTCCTGGACGCCCGGGAGGCGGCGTCGAAGGACGGCCGCCTCCGCTGAGGGCCGGCGTGCTGCGGCTGGTTCAGGTCTGCCGCATCGGGGCGTACTCCGCCTCCTCCAGGCCGAAGGTCCAGGCGACGCCCTCCCGCGCGGTGCGGGTGCGGGGCGGGACACGGAGCCAGTAGGTGCGGTGGGTGCCGTCGGGTTCCGGGGTGGAGTTGACGACCTCGACCATCACCTGGGGCTCGTCGCCCTCCAGTTCCAGGCGCCAGAGCATGCCCGTCTCGTCCCGCTGGACCGGTTCGGCGCCGGACTCCCTGAGGTAGCGGTCGTAGCCGTAGTGCTCCAGCATCACGCGGCGCAGTTCGGCATTCCCCTCCTCGCGTATCCGCCGGGGCGTCAACTCGGCGAGTTCGGCGAGGAATTCGGCCGGGACCGGCATGCCGCGCCAGGCGTACAGGGCGAAGTCGTCGGGGAAGGCGAGCGCGGGGCCGTCGCCGCTGTCGAGCCGACCCGCCTCGTCCAGGTGGAGTTCCACGGGGCGCTCGCAGACGACCACCGTCCTCTCGTACGGCCACCACCAGCCCGCGGAGCGGGCCACCGCGGCGAGCCCGGCGAGCCCCTCGCCGCCCTCCTGGCCGTCGAAGGCCGCCAGCCAGGCCGCGTCGTACTGGCCCAGGACCGCGTCGAGGAGCACCAGGGGATCCGCCTGCCCGGCGGCCACCACGCCGGTCCGGTCCTCCGTCACAGCGGTCCGTATCCGATCGGTCAGCATCACCATGCCGTCCCACAACTGACCGCCGGTCAGCGCCCAGTGCTCGGCCCAGCCGGCCGGCCCGAGCCGGTCGAGGAGGCGCCGGCGTGCGGTGGCCCAGGGCCGGGTGCGCACCGCGTCGCGGACGCCGCGGCCGGCCGTGCCCGCCGCCGTGATCCGGGCGGCCAGCACCGCGCCCTCGCGGGGCGAGTCCACCCAGAGGATGCTCTCGGGCTCGGGCAGGCCCGCCAGCCGGTAGGCCAGACGCACGCCTTCCTCGGCGGCGGCGCGATCCGCGGGGCCGGTCGCCCGGGCCACCGCCCGCCACTTGTCCGTCACGTCCCCCGCTTGCGTCGCGTCCGCCGCGTCCGTCGCTTCCGTCATGCCCGTCGCATCCGTCGTGCCCGTCGTCGTCACCGCGCCGCTCCCCGCCGTCATCGCTCCCCCGGCTTCCCCATCCGCCATCGTCACCGCCGCGTCCCCGCCCTCATCGCTCGTCCGGTCTCCTCGAACCACAGCCGCCGCCCCCGTCGGTTCAGTCCGCCACCACGCGGACCGCGCCGGGCACGTACTCGCGCTGGCGCACCACGCGGTACCAGCCCTTGGGCAGCGGTATCGCCGCGTGTTCCTCGTGCACCACCCGTCCGCCGTCCGGGAGATGGAGGTAGGCGGTGCCGAACGGCCCGGTCTCCCGGACCAGGGTGCCCGGCCCGACCACCGCGTGCGCGTGGCCGGTGACCTCACCGAGGGCCAGCACCAGCCTGCCCCGGGCGTCCCGCGGCCGGTGCGGCAGCCGGTCGGTGCCCGGCGGCAGTGCCTCCTCCGCCACGGGCACGATCAGGACGTCCCCTTGCCGGTACATACGTGTCCCCTTCCCCCGGCGGCGCCTCGCCGACCGATGTCCACGACGCTACGCGGGGGGTCTGACAACGGCCCCGCGAGCGGCTTCCCACGGGGGATCGCCGAGATGAGCGAAGCTGGGCAGTGCCGGACTGTCAGTGAATCCACTCTGCGGCGCCAGGGCCTTGGTGCGGTCGGGCGGTGCCGGCCGCCGCCCGATGCCGATCGTCGGGCCGCCTTCGATCCAGCCCTGGCGCTGCCACCAGCCGATTGCCCTGTGGGCGATGGACAGCTCGCGGTCGACGGTGGCGGCCACCGGCCCCGCCCGCCGGGGCGCGAAGCCGCCCGCCTTCCCCGTCACCGCCATCGACGACCCGGCACTGCCGGAGGCGCCGGCCGAGCCGGCGGCAGCGCGGGCGAACAAGCTGGACCAGCGAGATCCGGTGGATCCGTGCGGAGGACTTCGCGATGCCGCGCCGGTGAGGTACCGCTCGATCGCCGCGGTGTACGACGACGGCGGAGCGGACAGGGGGGTTTGACACGGCGCCAGAAACCTGCTTTAACTCAATAACTATGAATGTAGATAAAGATGGCTCGCCATCGCCGATCGAGTTCCGTCTCGATCCGGGATCAGGGGTGCCCACCTACTTGCAACTGGTCCATCAGGTGGAGCAGGCGGTGCGGCTGGGGTATCTGCGGCACGGAGATCAACTGCCGAGGGTCAAGGACGTCGTCGCCGGGTTGGCGATCAACCCGAACACCGTGCTGAAGGCCTACCGGGAGCTGGAACACCGGGGCTTGGTGGCCGGCCGGCGGGGAGTCGGCACGTTCGTCGAGGGCACCGTGGAGCATGTGGGGCTGCGGGAACAGGCAGCCCTGCACAAGAGCCTGCTGGCCTGGATGCGCACGGCGAGCGAGGCCGGGGTGGACGAGGAAGGCATGAGCGCCCTGTTCACCGCGGCCCTGCACGATCTGCGGCACAGCCGTGCAGGCCGCGCGGACGAGGAAGGCGGCAGCAGCCGGGCGGGGGTGGTCGCATGAGCAGCGACCTGGCGATCGAGACGGCCGGACTCGGCAAACGCTACGGCCGCACGTGGGCCCTGCGGGACTGCTCGCTGGCAGTTCCGGCCGGACACGTGGTCGGCCTGGTCGGCGCGAACGGTGCGGGCAAGACGACACTGTTGAGCCTGGCGGTAGGCCTGGCCAGGGCGACGACGGGGCAGGTGCGAGTGGCAGGCGGCAGGCCCGCGGGGTCGGCCGACGCGCTGGACGCAGTCGCCTTCGTGGCCCAGGAAACGGCGCTCTACCGCAACCTGTCCGTGGCCGACATGCTGCGGATGGGTCGCGCCATGAACCGGCGATGGGAGGCCGACCACGCCCAGGACCGCCTGAAGGAGCTGGGCATTTCCCTGGCGGCGAAGGTCGGCGCTCTGTCAGGCGGCCAGCGCTCGCAAGTGGCGCTCACCCTTGCGCTCGCCAAGCGCCCGGAACTTCTCATCCTGGATGAGCCGTTGGCCGCGCTGGATCCGGTTGCGCGCCACGACTTCATGTCGGCGTTGATGACGGCCGTGTCGGAGGACGGCATCTCGGTGGTGTTCTCCTCCCACGTCGTCGCGGAACTGGAGCGGGTGTGCGACTACGTGGTCGTCGTACACGGCGGTCGGATCCAGGTCTGCGGTGAGGTCGAGGAACTGGTGGCCGGGCATCACGTCCTGACCGGTCCGGCCGCGGAGGCCGATTCCGTCACGCGGCGCTTACCGGTCATCCGGGAACGACGCACAACCGCCCAGGCGCATCTGCTGGTCCGTACCCCCGACCCGTCGGCCGCACTGCCGGGCTGGCAACGGCACTCGGTCGGTCTGGAGGAACTGGTGCTGGCTTACATGCGTGAACCCTCCGCCTCGGCCCTGCCCGGCCCGAAGCCCCTCCATGGCGAACAGGTGGTCCACTGATGGCGACGACTGATGCACCGTCCCTGACCCGCGGCGCCTCGCTGCCCCGGCTCGGGCTCGTCTGGGTGACCTGGCGCCAGCACCGGTTCGCCCTCTATGGCCTGCTGGCCATGCTGGCCTGCTTCGCCGCCCTGATGGTGGCCGGAGGCATACAGGCACGTTCGACCTACGACCAGCTGGGGCTGGCCCAGTGCACGTCCTACTCCAGCGGCCGCTGCCAGCAGCTCGCCGACGACCTGTTCACTTCGTACGCGACGAAGTGGCCCTTCCTGTTCCTCCTCCTGCTGCCCGGGGCATTCGGCGCCTTCCTCGGAGGGCCTCTGATCGCAAGGGAGCTGGAGACGGGCACCTACCGGTTCGCCTGGACCCAGGCGGCCGGGCGCACCCGCTGGCTGCTGACCAAGCTGACCCTGATCGCGGTAGCACTGGTCGCGGTCACGGAGGCATTCGGCGCTCTGTACACGTGGTACAACGCCCCGCTGGACCACGTCCTGCCTGTCGGGTTCGGCGACTATCTCGGCTTCGAGCTGGAGGGAATCGTCTTCCCGGTCCAGACGCTGCTGGCCTTCGCGGCAGGCGTCTTCGTCGGCCTGCTCATCCGCCGCACCATGGTCGCGGTCGGTACCGTCTTCCTCGGCTCGTTCGGCCTGCTCATGGCAACCGTTTTCAAGCTCCGCCAGCACTACATGACGCCGCTGACCACCATCGGCAAACCCGGCCCACGTGACTGGGTGATCGGCACGGCATACGCAGATCCCACCGGTCACCCGCTCAACGACTCCCAGAGCCACAGCCTGTACATGAAGTACCTGGCGCAACTTCCGTCCGGCAACGGTCCCTCGGCCACCTACAGGGACTGGCTCCAGGCCCGGCACTACACCATCGTGACGAGCTACCACCCCGCCGGCCGCTTCTGGCCCTTCCAGCTCATCGAGGCCGGCTGGATGGGCCTGCTCACCCTGCTCCTGGCCATCGCCACAGTCTGGCTGGTCCGCCGCAAGATCGGCTGACCCGGACTCCGACCGCAGCCGCTCATCCCGGCACGCTGCGAAGCACACCTCTTCCCGCGCCCGTTCGGTGGCACCGGATCCCGTCGGTGCCACCGACGACGCGGGCACGCGACTCGCCGACGCGGCCAACTCACGTCGCGGCGGCGGCGCGGTAGAGGGCGCCACGAAGGCAGTGCAGGACCTGACGGTCCTCGGCGTCCGGGGCTGTAGCCGCTCGTGCACGCGACGTGGAGTTCTGTTCAGGTCTGGTAGGCCAGTTCTATTCGTCCATCGGGATGCCGGTGGCTGTGTGGCCGGTGTTGTACAAGTGCGGGACATGGTGGCCGATGCGTCCTCGTCGACGTAGGCGCGCTCGGCGCTGTAGAGACACAGGCCCGTGCGCGCGGTGGCGGGCAAGGCGGAGTCCGTCGGTACTCGGGCGGCCGGGGTGAGGCCGGCGGCGGTCAGGTCCTGCTCGCGCAGCGGGGTGAAGTCGATGTCGAGCTGGGTCGCACGCCTCGGGGTCGATCTCCCATCCCTCCTCCAGGAGCTCGCGGACGATCTCGGCGATGTCCAGGGCGTCGTGGAGATCACCGCTTCTCCGAGCTAAGTTGTCCCGCAAAGTGCCTCGTCAGAGCCTGATGGCATGATCGAAGAGTGAGCATTGAACCCGGGCAGTCTGGCGCGATGAGGTATGTCCTGTTTGACGTCGATGGCACGTTGATCGATGCTGTGGACAATCAGCGCCTGGTCTGGCGGACTTGGGCAGAGCGGTACGGGCTGGACCCTGATGACGTCTACCGAGTGGCGCTACGAACTCGGCCGATGGAGACCTTCGCGCAGGTCGCTCCGGACCAGGACCCTCGGAAGTGTCTTGCCGCACTGCACGAGTTGGAGGACGAGGACGTCCGTACCGGCGTCTACACGGCTTTCGACGGTGGCTCGGAACTGCTGAACGCTCTGCGGCCCGGGACCTGGGCGTTGGTGACGTCGAACTATGAGCACCGGGTACGTGGACGTTTCGCACGGACGAACCTGCCGGTCCCGCAGGTCGTGGTGGACGCGGCCGCCGTGGAGGAAGGCAAGCCGTCGCCGGTGCCGTATCTGCAGGCGGCCGCGCGACTCGGAGCTCATCCGGGAGACTGCCTGGTCATCGAGGACGCCCCCTCTGGAGTGCAGTCCGGGCTGCGCGCCGGGATGACGGTGTGGGGCGTCAACACCTCCACAGCGGTGGAGGGCGTGCATCGCCACTTCGGCACCTTGCGCGAAGCAGTCGGCGACATCCTCGCCTTCGCTTCGGGATCCCTCCCTCACCTGCCAGAGTGACTGCCGTCTCAAGGGTGACGGGGTACATCACGCCGTGCTCGGCATCGCCCGCCTGCGAGTCCGAACGCTGTGGTCACCTGCTGTCCGAGATCGTCTTCGGTCATCGTGGTGGTGACCTGAATGGTGCGCAGTCGGAGACGCTCGGCTTCCCGCTGAAGGCGTCTTGTGAACATGTGGTCACGTTCGGCGATATTGCGGCCGGCCTTTGCTGGATCGCTGGTCTTCCATACGAACCCTTCCCCCGGTGCGGACCGACTCTGGATGGCGGCCTGGCGGAAATCAGGTGTGGGAAGGAGCCAGACGGCGTGCTCGGGAGCAGCGAGCAGAGGCTTCACGAGGTGTGGCAGCAGTCGGAAGCCCTCGACGATGACGCACGGCTCCTGCGGCAGGCGCAGAAGGTCTTCGATGATCAGACCGAAGCCCTCGCCTCGAAACCAATGGAACGTCTCAAGCATGATCCCCGGGGACCGGTTCACCCATCGCTCGTCCATGTCCATGGCGATGAACTCGTGCAGGAAAGGGGCCTCCTCGGGCGTGGTCCGTCCAGCGTGATCCTGCATCACGTCGTCGGTCGCGTAGAGGCGCCAACCGTAACGGTCGGCGAGTCGGCGGGCGATCGTCGACTTGCCCGCCCCGCTCCCGCCGCCGATCCAATACACGTGCCGCAGCCGTGCGGGAAGCTCTGCGGCATCGACCGCCTCTTCATACTGTCGGGACTGCATCCCTCTCCCCTCCAATGGGACGACCATGGCCAGCCTCATTGTGTTCTGGGAGCGTGAATTCCCTGACCCGCCATCAGAGTGAGCACGTCGGTGGCCCGCGTGGTCAAGGCATCAGGATCATCCCGCGGCCCCGTCCGGGCCCGCCTCGGCGGTCTTCCACAGCCCGTCATCCGCGTTGTCGGTGCCGCTTGGTAGAACTCTTGGAACCACCGCACGATCACGGTCCCAGGAGGCCAGCGCGTCATGTCGTACGTCGAGCATCTGAAGGAACTGCACGGCCTTCCGGCCTTCGACTTCCCCCTCCCCGGGTCGGGCCGGGAGCTGCCGGAGGCGGATGCCGTGGCGTGGCGGCTGAGCAGCGATCCCTACGACGACGACTCGGACGAGGAGTTCGAGGAGGTCTGGGACCGCTTCCTGGAGACCGTGGACCCCGCCGGTGTGCGTGCGATCATCGTCGGCCAGTGGGGCGAGGCGTACGACAACGACTCCGAGTTCATCGTGCGCCGCCTCGTGGACGCCCGGGAGCGGCTGACCGGCCTGCGGGCCGTGTTCATCGGGGACCTGGAGCAGGAGCAGGAAGAGATCTCCTGGATCGAGCAGTCCGACGTCACCCCCGTCCTCGACGCCTACCCGCTGCTCGAGGAGTTCGGGATCCGCGGCGGCTCCGGACTGCGCTTCCCCGCGGTCCGCCACCAGCACCTGCGCACGCTCCGCTTCGAGGCCGGCGGTCTGCCCGGCGAGGTCGTGCGCGGTGTCGCCGCGAGCGAACTGCCCGCGCTGGAGCACCTCGACATGTGGCTCGGCGTGTCGGAGTACGGCGGCGACGCCACGGTGGCCGACCTCGCGCCGCTCCTGGCCGGGGGCGGCTTCCCGGCACTGCGCCACCTGGGCCTGCGCAACAGCGAGATACAGGACGAGATAGCCGCCGCCGTCGCGGGCGCGCCGGTCGTCGCCCAGCTGTCCTCGCTCGGCCTGTCCATGGGCGTGCTCACCGACGAGGGCGTTCTCGCGCTGCTCGACGGGCAGCCGCTCACCCATCTGACCCGGTTCGACCTGCACCACAACTACGTCACCGAGCCGGTGGCCCAGCGGGTCCTGGCGGCGCTGGAGCCTGCCGGTGTCGAGGTCGACCTGTCCGAGCACGGTGACACCTGGGAGCACGACGGTGTCGTGCACCGCTACACCGCGGTCGCGGAGTGAGGCGGCCATGACCTTCGCCGATCACTTCGACACCTTCCACGGGCTGCCCGTCTTCACCCTGCCCGAGCCGGGCGGGGAGGCGCTTCCGGCCGCGGGCGACGTGGCCTGGCGGCTGGACTGCTTCGAGGCCGGGGAGGTTCCGTTCCCCGAGCTGTGGCGGAGCTTCACCGAGCGGGTGCCGAGCAGGGAGGTCCGGGCCCTCGTCGTCGGTCCCTGGTGGGAGGACGAGTACAGCGAACTGCGGCCGGCGCTGGAGCTGATCGTGGCGGATGCCGCACGTCTCCCCGCGCTGCGCGCCCTGTTCCTCGCCGACGTCACCAGCGAGGAGTGCGAGATCTCCTGGCTCCAGCTCACCGACATCACCCCGGTACTGGAACACTTCCCGCTGCTGGAGGAGCTGGGCGTGCGCGGCGGCGACTCGCAGGGGCTCGGCGAGGAGCCCCTGTCGCTGCGTCCGGTGCGGCACGACGCGCTGCGTGTACTGCGCTTCGAGTCGGGTGGCCTGCCGGGGCAGGTGGTGCAGGCGGTCGGCGCCTGTGAACTGCCCGCGCTGGAGCGGCTGGAGCTGTGGCTGGGCACGGCGGCGTACGGCGGCGACGCCACCGTGGCCGATCTCGCGCCCATCCTGGCCGGGGGCCGTTTCCCGTCGTTGCGCCATCTCGGCCTCCAGGACAGTGAGTCGCAGGACGAGATCGCGGCCGCCGTCGCCTCGGCGCCGGTCGTGGCCCGGCTGGAGTCGCTGAGCCTGTCCATGGGCACCCTCACCGACGCCGGTGGCGAGGCGCTGCTGCTCGGCCAGCCGCTCACCCATCTGAAGCGGCTGGATCTGCACCACCACTTCCTCGGCGACTCCATGGCCGACCGGATCCGCGCGGCCCTCGCCGACGGCGGAACCGAGGTAGACCTGTCGGACCGTCAGGTGCCGCACCGGTGGCGGGACGAGGAGTGGCGTCATGTCGCCGTCTCCGAGTAGCCCGGCGCCCGGCGCGGGCCTCCGGTTCGCCGTCGTCGGCAACCCCGAGAACCGGCGGACGACCATGTTCGCCGACGCCGTACGCGCCGCGGGGCACCCCGCACCGCGCGTGCTCGCCTGGCGGGACGTGCTGCGCGGCCGGTACGCGTTCGCTCCGCACGAGTGGGTACGGATCGACTCCCCCGGTGAGAACACCGAGGTCGACCGGCTTCTGCGGGGCGTCGACGAGCCGACCCGGGTCGAGGGCACGGCGCTGTGGCACCGCCGATTCACCGCCGTGGTAACGGAGTTGACACGAGCGGCGCACCGCGCGGGCGCGGTGCCGAGCGTGGACCCGGAGGAGGTCGCCGTGATGTTCGACAAGCGGCGCTGCCACGCCCGGCTCGCCGCCGCGGGCGTCCCGGTCCCGCCGGCGCTGACCGGTCCGGTCGACGGCTGGGACGGGCTTCGGCGGCAGTTGCGGGAGGCCCGGTTCGCCCGGGCGTTCGTGAAGCCGGCCCATGGCTCGTCGGCCTCCGGTGTCCTCGCGCTGTCGGTGGCGGGTCCCGGGCGGGTCAAGGCGACGACGTCCGTGGAGCGGACCGACGACGGCCGGCTGTACAACTCGCTGCGGGTGCGCGACTACACCTCGGAGCGTGAGGTCGCCGCCCTGGTCGACGCGCTGGTCCCGGACGGGATCCACGTGGAGCGGTGGCTGCCGAAGGCCACGCAGGGCGGCCGGGCGGCCGATCTGCGGGTCGTGGTGGTCGCGGGGCGGGCCACGCATGCCGTCGTGCGGACCAGCCGGCATCCCATGACCAACCTGCACCTGGGCGGCGCCCGGGGCGATCTGGACGCTGCCCGCGAGGCGGTCCGGGCCGCGGGCCGCGACTTCGCCGAGGTGCTGGAGGTGGCCGAGCGGGCGGCGGCGTGCTTCCCGGGCACGCTGTGCGTCGGCGTGGACGTGCTGCCGGCCACCGGCTGGCGCCGCTTCGCCGTCGGCGAGGTCAACGCCTTCGGGGATCTGCTGCCCCGGCTGACCGGCCTGCCCGGCAGCGGCGCCGAGCACCTGGACACCTATACCGCGCAGGTCGCCGCGGCCCCGGCCGCCGTGCGGCGGGCGGAACACGAGGAGCACCACCATGACATCCCCGCTTGACATGACCGAGATCGTGGGCAGCCACGATCTGCTGCTGGTCACGCTCGACACCCTGCGCTACGACGTGGCACAGGAGCTGGCGGCGGCCGGACGCATCCCGAACCTGGCGCGGCATCTGCCGGGCGGCGGGTGGGAGCGCCGGCACGCGCCCGGCAGCTTCACCTACGCCTCCCACCAAGCGATGTTCGCCGGTTTCCTGCCGACGCCGGCGGCGCCGGGTCCGCATCCTCGGCTGTTCGCCGCCCGTTTCGCGGGCAGTGAGAGCACCGCGTCGGGCACGTTCGTCTACGACACGCCCGACCTGGTCTCGGGTCTGGCCGCCGTGGGCTACCGCACCGTGTGCATCGGCGGTGTGGGCTTCTTCAACAAGCAGGGGCCGCTGGGCTCGGTGCTGCCGGGGATGTTCCAGGAGAGTCACTGGGAGCCGGAGTTCGGGGTGGCCTCCCCCACCTCGTTCGAGGCCCAGGTGGCGTGCGCCGAGAAGGTCGTCGCCGATCTCCCGCGGGAGCAGCGGCTCTTCCTCTTCGTGAACGTGGCGGCGCTGCACCAGCCCAACTGGTTCCATCTGCCCGGGGCCACCCGCGAGGCGGGCGACACCCGAGCCTCGCACGCGGCCGCGCTGGAGTACGTGGACCGGCACATGGGCCGGCTCCTGGCCGCGGCCGGCAGCCGCCGCCCGTGCCTCGCGATCGTCTGCTCCGACCACGGCACCGCGTACGGCGAGGACGGCCACACGGGCCACCGCATCGGCCATGAGGTCGTCTGGACCGTCCCCTACGCCCACTTCTTCGTCGACGAGGCCCGATGACCAGCACCACCGCGACGGCCACCACCGCCGTCCGCCCGTACCAGCAGTACGTCTACGCCTATCCGCACAAGACCGCCTACCGTCCGCTGCCCCGTGAGCAGGCGTCGTTGCGCGCCCTGTGGGCGGACGAGCCCAAGGACGCCCTCTCGCTCTACTTCCACATCCCGTTCTGCGAGGTGCGCTGCGGGTTCTGCAACCTCTTCACCCGGATCGGCGCGCCGGACGGCCTGACCGGCGCCTACCTGGACGCGCTGGAGCGGCAGGCGTCAACGGTGCGCGAGGCGCTGGGCGAGGGGGCGCGGTTCGCGAACGCGGCCTTCGGCGGCGGCACTCCGACGTTCCTGGAGGCGGCGGAGCTGGAGCGGCTGTGCGATCTGGCCGAGCGGGGGCTGGGCGCCGATCTGGCCGCGATCCCGCTGTCGGTGGAGGCCTCGCCCGCCACGGCGACCGCCGACCGGCTGGCGGTGCTGGCCGACCGGGGCATCACCCGGCTGAGCCTGGGCGTGCAGAGCTTCGTCGACGCCGAGGCGCGCACCGCCGTACGACCGCAGCGGCGTGCGGACGTGGAGGCGGCCCTCGCCCGGGTCCGCGACGCGCGGATACCCGTCCTCAACATCGACCTGATCTACGGCATCGACGGCCAGACCGAGGAGTCCTTCAGCCGTTCCCTGGACGCGGCCCTCGCCTGGCGGCCGGAGGAGCTGTACCTGTACCCGCTCTATGTGCGCCCGCTCACCGGTCTCGGCCGGCAGCGCGAGCGGGTGGAGTGCGGTGACGCCGAGTGGGACGAGCAGCGACTGCGGCTGTACCGCCACGGCCGGGACCAGTTGCTCGCGCACGGCTACGAGCAGGTGTCGATGCGCATGTTCCGCCGCGCGGACGCCCCGGACACCGGCGCGGGCGACTACGCCTGCCAGACGGACGGCATGGTAGGTCTCGGCTGCGGCGCGCGGTCGTACACCTCCCGGTGGCACTACTCGTTCGACTACGCGGTGGACATGCACCGCATCCGGGGGATCATCGACGCGTACGCCTCCCGTTCCGCCGACGGCTTCCGGCACGCGGACTTCGGGTGGGAGATGACGGCGGACGAGGCGCGGCGCCGTCATCTGCTGCAGTCTCTGCTCCAGGCCGAGGGCATGCCGGTGGCCGGCTACCGGGACCGGTTCGGCAGCGCGCCCGGCGACGACTTCGCCGCCGAGCTGGCGCGGTTCGGCGACCGGGGCTGGCTGGACGACTCGGCGGGCCCGGGGCTGCTGCGGCTGAGCCCCGAGGGGCTGGCGCACTCGGACGCGGTGGGCCCCGAGCTGTTCTCCGCCGCCGTGCGCGCGCGGATGGCCGCCTACGAGCCGAAGTGACGGGGCGCGCATGGACCTGACGATTCTCTACCGGGGCCCGCTGGCGTCGTGCGACTACGACTGCCCGTACTGCCCGTTCGCCAAGCGCCGGGACAGCCGCGCCGAGCTGGCCGCGGACCGGGCCGCGCTGGAGCGCTTCGCCGGCTGGGCGGCCGCGCAGCAGGACGACCGGCTCTCGCTGCTGTTCACCCCGTGGGGCGAGGGCCTGGTGCGGTCCTGGTACCGGCGGGCGCTCGTGGAACTGAGCCGGCTGCCGCACATCCGCCGGGTGGCCATCCAGACCAACCTCAGCTGCCGCACCGACTGGCTGGAGGGGGCCGACCTGGACACCCTCGCGCTGTGGTGCACCTACCACCCGGGGCAGACGCCGTACGACCGCTTCCTCGCCAAGTGCCGTGACCTGGCCGCCCGCGGGGTGCGCCACAGCGTCGGCGTGGTCGGCCTGCCCGAGCACCTGGAGCATGCCGTGCGGCTGCGCGCCGAGCTGCCCGAGCAGGTCTATCTGTGGGTCAACGCCGCCGAGGGGCACTCCTACACCGACGCGGAGGCCGAACGGTGGACCGCGCTGGACCCGCTCTTCCCCTACAGCCGTCATCCGCACCGCAGCGCGGGCCTGCCCTGCCGTACGGGGGAGTCGGTCGTCTCCGTGGACGGCGAGGGCACGGTGCGCCGCTGTCACTTCGTCCGCGCGGAGCTGGGCAACCTGTACGACGGCTCGTACCGGCGGGCGCTGCGGCCCCGCCCCTGCCCGCTCGCGGTCTGCGACTGCCACATCGGCTACGTCCACCTGGAGACGCTGCCGCTGTACGACGTGTTCGCGGGCGGGGTCCTGGAGCGCATACCGGCGCAGGCGCCCCGCCGAGAAGTCAGCGGCGGTCGAGGCCGCACCGGCGCTGGCACACCATCGCCACCGCCATGAACACGGCCGGGACCACGGTGATGCCCAGCAGCAGCCCCACGTGCGCGGCGTGGGACTGCGGCACGGAGCGGCCCTCGGTGGTGGACACGAAGCCGCCGAGGGCGAGCACCGTGGAGTAGACATAGGGGCCGAGCGCGGTCCCGGCCGCCTCGGTGGCGGTCCACACCCCGGTGTAGGCGCCCGCGCGGGCGGAGCCGCGCGCCTCGGCCGCGGCCACCGCGTCCGGCACCATCGAGAACGCGAACAGCTGGAGCCCGGCGAAGGCGGTGCCCATGACCGCCACCAGGACGGCGGCCCCGGCCGCGCCGAGCCGGCCGCCGACCGCCAGCGCGAGGGACCCGGCGACGAACACGCCCTGGGAGAGCAGCAGCCCGCGCTGCTTGCCGACGCGTCTCGACACGCGCAGCCAGCCGGGTCCGGCGACGGTCGCCGGGACCAGGAAGGCTCCCATCAACACGGCGGTCAGGCCCCGGTCGCGCAGGACGTACTCGGTGTAGAAGGGCACCGCGGCCAGGAACAGGTGCGTGGTGGTGCCGGTGCACAGGTACGACAGCGCCAGCGCCCGGAAGTCGCGGTCGCGCCAGGCGGCCCGGATGTCGTCGCGGGCGGAGTGGACGCGCTCGTCCGGGGGCCGGAACCCGCAGCGGTCGGTCAGCCGGCGCACACCGGCGAGCCCGACGAGTTGCGAGGCCACCAGGAGTCCGGCCAGCAGCAGGGCCATCCGGGCGTAGGCGCGGTGCCCGCCGGAGGACACCAGGGCCGGGGCGGCGACGCCCGCGACGAGCAGTCCCAGGGTGAGGAAGACCATGCGGAACATGAAGACGCGGGTGCGTTCGTGGTAGCCGATCCGCAGGTCGGACGGCGTCGTCAGATACGGCACCTGGAAGCAGGCGAACAGCAGGTTCCCGGCGACGCAGCAGGCGCCGACCCACAGCGCGGCCGGCGTTCCGGACAGGCCGCCGGGCACGGAGAACAGGGCGATCCAGGCCACCGCCAGCCACAGCCCCACCCGGAGCAGTCCGCGCCGGTGGCCCTTGCGGCGCGCCTGGCGGTCCGTCAGGGAACCGAGGAGGGGATGGACGACGACGTCGACGATCTTGGGCAGCAGCAGGGTCGTGCCGGCGAGGACCGCGGGGACGCCGAGGGTCCGGGTGAGGAAGTAGAGGAGCAGCAGGCCGGGGACGGTGACCCACAGGCCCATGCCGATCGACCCGGCCGCGTACAGGGTGAGGTCGCCGGTCCGGGGGCGGGTCGAGGTGTCGTCCGCCCCCGGCGTGCGGGGCACCGTGGTCACGGTGTCTCCGTGTGGCGTCTGACGACGCCGGCGGCCAGTTCGGCTCCCTCGAAGGCGCCGGAGCGGGCGCGGGCGGCGAGGGTGCGGGCGACGATCCGGTCGGTGAGGGAGGGCAGATGGCGGGCCAGGAAGAACTCGACGGCGCCGCGGCGGGTGGTCGACAGGTCGCGGCGCACCCGGCGGCCCAGCGCGGCGCGCAGCACCGTGTCGACCACGCCCTCCAGGGGCTCGTAGCTGCTCATGCCCTCCAGGGAGAGCCCGGCTTCGGCGGTCGAGTCGTGGATCGGGCTGCGCACCGCCGACGGGTACACGCAGGTGACGCCCACGTGTGTGCCGAGTTCCAGGCGCAGTGCGTCGGCGTAGGCCACCAGCGCCCGCTTGGAGGCGCCGTACGCGGCGGCCAGGGGGAGCTGGAGGGCGGCCATCCGTGAGGAGACCATGACGATCCGGCCGCGGGACGCCACCAGGGCGGCCACACTCGCGGCGGTCACCCGCCAGGCGCCGAGCAGGTTGATGTCGAGCTGGCGCCGCACCTCGTCCCCGGGCGGCAACTCGGCCGGGGCGGGCCCGCCGACACCGGCGTTGTTGATGAGCAGGTCGAGGCCGCCGAGCCGGTCGATCGCGGCGGCGACGGCGCTCGCGGTGCCCGCGTCGTCGGTGATGTCGCAGGCGACCACCTCGACCGGGTCGTCCGGCCGGGGCGCACGGTCAAGGCCGACGACGTGGGCGCCGAGTTCGGTGAGGCGGGCGCAGATGGCCCGGCCGAACGTGCCGGAGGCACCGGTGACGACGACGCGGAGGCCGCGCGCGTCGCGCAGGCCCCTTCGGCCCTTGGACACGGCCTTCATGCGGGGCTCCCTTCACGGGCCGGGGTGGTGAACGGGCGGGCGCCGCGCCGCAGCCGGGCGCGTCCTGCCGTGATCTCGCGCGGGATGTCCGCGACGTACTGGTCGAAGTCGATGCGCATCTGCGGGCGGCGGTCCCCCCAGCGGGCGACGGCGGCGCGCAGGGCGCGGTCGACGGCGCGCCGCTGCTCCTCGGGCGAGGGCAGGGCGTAGCCGCCGGAGAAGCAGGCGGCGGCCAGTTTGGCCTGGACCTCCACCACGGGCAGCGCCGCGCCCGTGGACTGCATCAGCCCGACGAAGGCGAGACTCGGGTCCTCCAGGTGGAAGACCCTCTGGTACAGCGGGAGTCGCTCCGGGTCCTCGCCGAGCCAGCGGGCGTCCAGGAAGGGGATGTGGACGCGGTAGCCGGTGGCCCACACGATCACGTCGACCGGTTCCGAGCTGCCGTCGGTGAAGACGACGCTGTCCCCGTCGAGTCGCTCGATACCGGGCCGGGCGGCCACCTCGCCGTGGGTGAGGCGGTGCAGGATGGTGTCGCTGATGGTGGGGTGGTTCTGGAACAGACCGCCTGCGGGGGCGGGCAGGCCGTACTGCTGCGGGGTTCCGACGGCCAGCCGCAGCATGGTCTCGGCGACGCGCTGGCGCATGCGCCACGGCAGGGCCGCGAGGGCGCCGCCGGTCGCGTCGGAGGGCCGCCCGAAGAGGTATTTGGGGACGATGTGGACGCCGTGGCGGGCCGACAGCAGCACGGGGCCGTGTGCGACGTAGGAGGCGTCGACGGCGATGTCCATCGCGGAGTTGCCCATGCCGACGACGAGCACCCTCCGGTCCCGGAAGATCTCGGGGCCGCGGTAGTCGTGGGCGTGCATCTGGCTGCCGTCGAAGTCACCCGGGTAGGCCGGTTCGGGCCAACGGGGCCGCCAGTTGTGGCCGTTGGCGACCACGACCGCGTCGTACCGGTCCGTCTCGCCGGTTCCGGTCGTCACCGTCCAGCCTTGCGGGGAGCGCTCGACGGACGTGACGGTGGTGCCGAACCGGATGTGTCCGGTGAGGCCGAACTCCGTGCTGTAGTCGGCGAGATAGCCGGCCACCAGGTCGGCCGACGGGTAGTCCGGCCACCGCTGCGGCATGGGGAAGTCGGCGAACTCGGTACGGCCTTTGCTGGTGTTGAGGTGCAGGGAGGGGTAGGCCGGGGACAGTCCGCTCGCGTTGTCGCGCGCCCACAGCCCGCCGGGCCGGTCGCCCTGTTCGTAGGTGACGACCCCGACGCCCTCGTCGAGCAGGGCCTTGGTGGCGGCGAGGCCGGCCGCACCGGCGCCGATCACGGCGACCCGGCGGGAAGGGGGCATGGTGGCTCCTGGGGAAAGGGGCGGGCGCCGCCGCGTCTCACCGCGCGGCCGCCGCGTTGTGGCTGGGCCCAACGGTAAGCGGCCCCTCACCACGCCGAACATGTCATGCGTCACCCGATTCGGCCAGCCGCTTGTGCTCGGCCACAACCCGGGCGAGGATGCCCCGCATGCGACGCGAGGACTGGGGCAGCGTGGTCGACCTGATCGAGCGGGTGGTCGGCGAGGACGACCTGCTGCCCTCCGTGGTGACCGGCGTCCGTACCACGGTGCCCGAGGTCGCGGGGCTCGCGCCCGCGGACATCGCCGCGCACACCAGAGCGCTGCTGGCCGCGGCGACGCGCGCGCTGGCCGCCGGACGGGGCCCCACGGAGGCGGAGCTGTCCTTCGTGGCGGAACTCGGTCACACCCGCGCCCAGCAGGGCGTGCCCATCGAGGCGGTGCTCGGCGCCATCCACGTCTCCGAGCGCGCGATCTGGTCGCGGGCCCGGGAGGCGGCCGCCGAGGCCGGGATCGAGGCCCGGCTGCTGCTCGACGTGCGCGAGCTCTACGACGACTGGGCCGAGGCGGTGCGGGCCCGGCTGATCAAGGCCCACCGCGCCGCCGACACCGGCCGGCACAGCGCGGGCGACCGGAATCCGACGATCCTGCGCCGGCTGTTCGAAGGCGGCTCGGCGGCGGCGCTGGCCGCGGCGGAGGCCGGGCTGCCCGTCACCGGCGGTCTGTGGGTGCTGGTGGCCCGGCCGGGCGACGGGGGCCTGGAGCACATGCTGCGCGACCGTTCGCAGGCGCTCACCGGGCAGCTCGACGGGCTGCTGGTCGCTGTGCTCCCCCAGGCGCCCACCGCCCGGGCCGCCGTCGCCGCGGGGCTCGCCGGTCCGGCCGAGCCCGAGGAACTGGGCACCGCGCGACGGCTGGCCCTGGCCGCCCTGGCGGCCGCGGAGTCGACCGGGCGGACAGGGGTGGTGCACGTCGCCGACGTGGCGGTGCTCGCCGCGGTGGCCGACCGGGCGGACCTGTCCGCGGTCCTGACGGAACGCCATCGCCCCGCGCCGACCGCCCTCGGGGCCCACACCGGGCCGGTCGCCCTCGCCGTCCGGGCGTGGCTGGAGGCCGGGCGGGACGTGTCAGCGGCGGCGGAGCGGTTGTTCGTCCACCCGAACACGGTGCGGAACCGGGTGCAGCGGTTCGCGGAGGTGACCGGGATCGATCCCCATGACACCTTCGGCGCCCTCAACGCCTGGTGGCTGTGCCGGTCCTGGCTCGTCTCCGCCGAGGGGGCGCAGGGGGCGGGGTGACGGCGGCGCCCTCATGGACGACGGCGACGACCCGGGCGGCGAGGCGTGCCGTATCCAAACGAGAGGCTCTAGCGTTCGTTGCCCGCGCGCAGGAAGGCGAGGTAATCGGCGGCCGCGGCAACGGTGTCGTACGCGGGGCTGAATCCGGTGTCCTCGCGCAGGCGCGTCGTGTCGAGCCACTGCGGCGCCGTCGCCTCCCGTGAGGGCAGTTCGACGTGGAACGCGGGCTCGACGGCGGCGATCGCCGCGATCACCTCGGCGTTGCTGGTGGCCCGGCCCGAGCCGACGTTGTACGTCGCGTGGCGCAGTCGCGGCGTGAGCTGGAGGAGCGCGAGGGCCCGGCCGGTGTCCTTGACGTAGCAGAGGTCGAGGGCGTCCTCGGCGTACGGCTGACGCACGAGGCCGGACAGGTCGGGCGTGGTGCGCCGGGCGGCGGCGTGGAGGAGGGACGGCGCCGGGAAGAAGGGATCGGGCAGGTGGCCGCCCGGCCCCCAGGTGCCGGAGATGCGCGCGGTGACGATCTCGATGCCGGTCCCGGCCGCGAGTTGTCCGGCCAGCAGTTCGGTGATCTTCTTCAGGGTCGGGATGGCATGGAAGTGGCTCATCGGCAGCGGCAGGTCCTCGCCGAGCGCGCCGCCGACGGCCACGCCGCCGTAGACCCCGATGGTGCCGGCCGCGACGACGCGCCGCACGCCCCACTCCTGGGCGACCCGCACGACGTTGAGGAAGCCGTCGATCGCGCGGCCCGCGGCGCCGATCGCGTCGTCGTCGCCGGCCTCCCAGGGCACCGTGATGGCGAGGTGGACGATTCCGGTGATCGGGTACCGGCGGCCCACCGCACGCAGGCTCTCCAGATCGGCGATGTCGCCCTGCGCCATTTCCACGGGCAGGTCGGCCAGCCGCGGCGGTGTCGCGGGCGGGCGGCGCTGGAGGAGCACGCACTTCTCCCCGGCCTCGTGGAGCGCGCGAACGGCCTGCGAACCGATGAAGCCGGCTCCGCCTGTCACGAGAATCATTGGTTCCTCTTTCGTTCGCTCAACTGATTGTCAGTGTTGCTGACTATCAGCCTAAGGCTAGGATTCGGGTATGCCAACCCCCGCACCGCATGCCATGGAGCCGCACGACGCGCTCGGGTATCTCGTCAAGCACGCGCACCTGCGGCTGACAGCGCTGACCGACGCCGCGCTCGCCCCGTTCGGCATCGACAGCAAGGACTTCGGCGTGCTGCGCGTGCTCGTCGGCCGCGAACCCATGTCCCAGCAGGCGGTCGCGGCCAAGCTCGGCGTCGACCGCACCACGATGGTCGCCCTGATCGACGCCTTCGAGGCCAAGGGCGTCGTCACCCGCAAGCCCGACCCGAACGACCGCCGCCGCAACGCCATCGAGCTGACCGAGTCCGGGCTGGCGCTCTACCGCGAGGCGGACGCGGCGTACACCGCGGCGGAGGACGAGTTCCTCGCCCCGCTCGACGCGACCGTGGCCGCGCAGTTCCGGCAGGCGCTGCGCGCCGTACTCGCGCCCGCGGAGGGACAGGCCCGGCATGGGCGGTGACGCCGACGGCGTCCGGGTCCGGCGCGCCGGACCCGCGGACATCGATCACCTGGTCGCGTTCCGCGCGCTGATGATGACGGAGATGGGCGAGGACGTCGACGCCGACCCCGGCTGGCGGGCCGATGCCGCCGCCTGGTTCGCCCGCCGGATGGGTCAGGCGGGCACCTTCGCCGCGTTCGTCGCCGAGCTGCCCGCCTCCGGGGTGGTCGGCTGCGCCGTCGGCACCATCGACGACCACGCCCCGAGTCCGCGCAACCGGAGCGGCCTGCGCGGCGAGATCGCCAACGTCGTCACCTCACCGGGCTTCCGCGGCCGTGGCGTCGCCCGCGCCTGCATGGGCGCGCTGCTCGCCTGGTTCGCCGACGAGACGGCCGCCACGACCGTGCGCCTGGCGGCCACCTCCGACGGCGAGGCGCTCTATCGGGGCCTCGGCTTCGCCGAGCCGCGCGACCTCGTCCTCCAGGTGCGCGTCGCGCGATAGCCGCCGGACGCCGGAAAGCGGTGCGCACACGGGAAAGCGGCGGGTGACGAACTCCTCAGGCGCCCCTGGCGGAAAGGGGTGGACCCGCTCCGCATCAGGGACGATCGTGGGCGGCATGAACGATCATCGCCTGGCCCCCGCCGACCCTGCCGACTCCGTCGCGGCCGCGGCTGAGGAGGCCGCCGAGGTCCGCCGTTTCTGGGCCGGGCTCGGGCTCCCCGGCCTGATCGACGTCCACACGCACTTCATGCCCGAGCGCGTCCTGCGCAAGGTCTGGGACTACTTCGACACCCAGGGGCCGCTGACCGGCGGGCTGGAGTGGCCGATCGGCTACCGGCACCAGGAGGCGGAACGGGCCGACCTGCTGCGGCGGTTCGGCGTCCGGGCCTTCACCGCCATGCTCTACCCGCACAAGCCCGGCATGGCCCGGTGGCTGAACGGATGGGCGGCCGACTTCGCCCGGCGGACCCCCGAGTGTCTGCACACCGCCACCCTCTACCCCGAGGAGGGCGTCGAGACCTACGTCCGCCAGGCGATCGAAGCCGGCGCGCGCGTGTTCAAGGCACATGTGCAGGTGGGGGCGTACGACCCGGCCGACGAACTGCTCCAGCCGGCCTGGGGGCTGCTGGCCGAGGCCCGGGTCCCCGTGGTGATCCACTGCGGTTCCGGGCCCGCGCCCGGCAAGTACACCGGCCCCGAGCCGATCGCGCGGGTGCTGGCGCTCCACCCGGAGCTGCGGCTGGTCGTCGCGCACCTGGGGATGCCCGAGTACGAGGAGTTTCTCGGCCTCGCCGAGCGGTACCGGCAGGTGCGGCTGGACACGACGATGGCGCTCACCGACTTCACCGAGGCGTTCATGCCGTTCCCCCGCCGGGCCCTGCCCCGGCTCGCCGCGCTCGGCGACCGCGTCCTGCTCGGCTCCGACTTCCCCAACATCCCCTACCCCTACCTCCACCAGCTCCACGCCCTGGAGCGGCTGGACCTCGGACAGGAGTGGCTGCGGGCCGTGTGCCACGACAACGCGGCAAGCCTGTTCGGGCTGTGACGGCACCCGCGCGGCAGGGCCCTTCGGGCGGTGACGGCACCGGCGTGGCCCGGCGGCGGGCGCGTCAGCCGTCCGAGGGCACCTTCAGCCTGTCCCAGCTCGCCTTGCCCGGGATGCCGTCCGCGTCCTTGCCGCGGTAGCCGAGCTTGTGCTGCCAGGCGGCGTAGGACTTGCGGTCGGCCTCCGTCCACTCGGGGCCGGGGCCCTTCTCGTAGTGGTCGCAGCCCTCGGCGGCGAGGCGGCGGCCCATCGCGGTGATCAGCGGCGACTTCTGGCCCTTGTGGAAGTAGCCGCTGCCGGGGAAGGGAGCGTACTTCGGCTTGGGGCCGGGCCCGGAGCCGCCCGCGCCCTCGCCGCCGCCCTTTGCGGCCAGCCGGTCGGCGATGCGCTGACGCATGCCGTCCATGGTGAAGCCGCGCGGGTCCTGCTTGCCTGGCTGCCATTCCTTGTGTCCGATGACGGAACGCTCCGACCAGCCGTGATGGCGGCAGATCGCGGCGGAGACCTTCTCGATGGCCTCCTTCTGCGCCTCGGGCCAGGGGTCCTTGCCGTCGCCGAGGTTGACGCACTCGAAGCCGTAGAAGTGCCGGTTGCCGTCGACGTCGGCCTGGTTGTCGTGCGGCAGCGTCGTCTCGTCGACGACCGCGCGCAGCACGTCGCTGTCGCCGAGGCCCGCGTGGTTGGCGCGGCCGTTGCCGACGAGGTGGACGTGGCCCTCCTTGTCGATGACGCCGTGGCAGAGGGGACCGGGCAGCCCGGAGTAGCCGTCGTAGCAGATGTTCACGGAGTTCGCGGTGCCCGAGGTGACGGTGTGGTGGATCATCACGCCGTTGACCGGGCCCCAGGGGCCCTTGGTGTTGCGGTTGTGACGGCGCCAGTCGCGCACCTCGTGGACGGTCAGGCCCTCGGCGCGCAGGACCTCCAGCAGCTTGGAACCGCTCATCGGCTGTGCCATCACTCGTCTCCTTCCGCGGCGTTCTCCGCCGCCGCCGTGGTCTGTGAACGGCCGTCGGCGGGGGCGGCCTCGGCGGCCTGCTCCTCGCGGGCGGCCCGCTCCTCCGCGTCCAGGGCCGCCTGGTCGGCCGCGGGGATCTGCGTGGCGAGCTGGCCGAAGGCGTACCGCAGGTCGGCGGTGCTGCCCTCGCCGGTGACCAGCGCCAGCGGGGCGAAGTGGCGCTCGATGCCCGCCGGCGCCTGGAGCAGCGGGCGGCGCGCGGCGTCGGTGGCCCACTCGACGCCGCCGGTGACGGTGCGGGCGGGGATCAGCCAGTGGTCGCCGGTGCGGTAGGCGCCGCCCCGGGCGAAGTAGACCTCGACGCCGTCCTCCAGCGGCAGCCACTCCCCCTCGGCGACCGGCACGGCACCGCCCTTCAGGGCCGTCGTACGGCCCTTGCGGCGGGGTCCTTCGCGGTGGTCCCAGCGGCGCAGGAAGGGGTGCAGGTGCGGCAGGCGTCCGACGCGCGGGTCCGGCTCGGCGGAGAGGCGGACGCGGCGGCCGGGCAGGTCCAGCTCCTCGACGCGCAGCAGGGGCAGCGCGTCGAGGCGGGAGGCGTATGCGGTGTCGGTGAACTCGACCAGGTCGCCCGCCTCCAGGTCGAGCTTGGAGTCGGCGCCCAGGGTCGCCAACCGCACCCAGGTGCCCTCCAGTTCGTCCACCGGGAAGACCACGGAACCGTTCTCGCGGGACCATTTGAAGGTGGCGTCCCCGGCCTCGCCGCCCGCGTGCACCTCCACCCGGTAAAGCTGGTTCTCCGGGCCCCGGTAGCGGGCGTCGGGGCGGACCAGGCAGGGGTCCTCGTCGGCGTGTCCGGGGCGTTCGGCGCGGGCGGCGAGCCGGGCGGAGGGCGCCGCCTGGGCCCTGGCCCACTTCTCGAACGCGTCGCGGACGGCGGCCGGTCCCGGTTCGGTGTCCTCGATGCCCAGGGTGGTCAGCGGCAGCGGCAGCACCTGCCAGACGACCTTGGCGCGGGCGGCGGTGTCGGGCAGCGCGGCGCCGAGGGCGACCTCGCGCAGCGCCGGGTCCTCGGCCGCCGGGACCGCCCGCTCCCACACCGTGAGGTAGACGAGGAACGGCGACTGTGCGGGTGAGGGCAGCCGGTCGCCGGGCCGCTCCGGGTCGCGGAAGCCGTCGGGCTGGTTCCAGTAGTCCCAGTGGGCGTCCGTCTCGGCGCTCCGCGGTGCCTCGGTGTCGTCGTCCGGTACGGGGACGCCCGGTGCCGGGAGGTCCGCGTCGCACAGGATGCCGTCGACGTAGTAGCGGCCGCCGTGGATGTACAGGGTGTCGATGTCGTGCTTGCCGCCCACGTACTCGATGCGGAAGCCGGTGGCGCCGCTGGGCCCGCCGTGCCGTCCGATGAGGTCGGCGGCGAGGGTGCGGGCCTGGTGGAGCTGGATGGCGGTCTGTTCGTTGAGGTCGGCGTCCAGTTGGACGCGGCCCTGCTGGGCGAGGACCGCCGAGTAGTGCCGCTCCGGGCGGAAGGTGGCGCGGGAGAGATCAGCGTGCATGAAGGGGGTCCCCCTGGTTCGGAAGTCTGCGGGTGGTCGTCCGGCGGCACCGCTCACGTCACGAAGAAGATCCCGGCGTCCGCGACCGCGGGCGTGTACTCCGCGAGCCGTGCCCTGAGTCCGTCCTCCCGCTGCGGCCGGTACAGGTCGTGGAAGGCGCCGAGTTCACCGCCGTCGTCGGCGCCGCGCCGGATCCGCTCGGGGCCTTGGTCCGCCAACTGGGCGTACCAGGGCGTCCCGTAGCGCTTCGAGGCGAACAACGGCCTCACGGTGTCCGTCTGTTCGGGCCCGGCGAGGTCGGGTTGGCAGCGGTGGCGGCGCGGGGTGCGCGAGCCGGGCGGTACGTAGCAGTACCGCAGGCGGCCGATGCCGCGCCGGGCGACGTGGAGCCGGCCGGTGAAGAGGGAGTTCTCGGCGATCTCCACGGCGTGGGTGTGCACTTCGCCGATGACGGTGGCGCGGTGCAGGTGCAGGACGGCGTGGGCGTGGCGGCAGTCGGGGGCGGAGAGTGCCTCGCGGTCGTCGCCGGTGGCGTCCAGGACGCTGTCGCTCAGATGGATGTCGAGGGGGTCCTCGCTCACCTCGTCGCCGATGACCTCGATGGTGCCGAGGATGCTGTGCTCGACGCGCAGGCAGGCGGTGGTGCGGTCCAGGACGATGCTGGGCTCGTCGGGCGAGTGCGGTGCGCACCCGGGCTCCAGGGACCAGCCGGGGACGAGTGTGGAGTGCCGGAGGACGACGGCGCCCATCGGGCCGGTGACGTTGATGCCGCGCCCGGCGACGAGGAGTCCGTCGAGGACGACGCGCGGCCGCTCGTGCGGGGCGCGATCCGCCGGTACGGCACGGATGTTGAGGGCGTCGGGCCGGTTGCTGTACCAGTCGAGGAGCCGGATCACCGGCCGGGTGCCCTCGGCGGCCCGCAGTTCGAGACGGTCGCCCGGGTCGAGGTCGAAGTCGAGCTGTTCCTGGTGGGCGCCGCTGTGGGTGATCTCGATGATGCCGGTGCGGCCCGGGCTGCGGTCGTCCTGCCAGGCCCGGTAGGCGTCCATGATCCGCCGGTACGGCTGTCCGGGGCCCACCCGGTAGAAGTCGGCGTCGGGGCGGGGGCCGCGGTCGGGGCGCTCGTACTCGCCGCCGCCGAGGTCGGCGGCGAACGCGTGGTGGTAGTCGACCCAGACGCCCTGCCGGGGCGCGGAGCGGGACCCGAACGCGATGCGGCCCAGCTCCGGGTCGACGGCGATCTGGCCGCGCGCGGGCCGGTAGCGCCAGTCCGACAGGTCGGCCACGACGAGGTCGGCGGGCGGGACCGGCCGGTCCTCGCCGTCGCGCCGGACGCACAGGCTCTTGCCGGGGCCGTAGTAGTCGGCGAGCCGGTCGTGCAGCAGCCGGCGGGTGATGAACGCCGGCACGTTGTCCACGGCGGCGATGTGCGCGGGCGAGGGCTCGGGGACCGGGCGGGTGAGCAGCGGGGTGTCGTTGCCGAGGATGGAGAAGGTGTACAGGTTGCGGGCCCGGTCGACGCAGTAGGCCGGGGAGCCGGTGAGCGGGTACGGCCCCAGCCGCCAGACGAAGAGGCCGACCCCGGCCGGGGACCGGCCGCCCTGCCTCCGCGCGGAGCCGGCCCGGCGTACGTCGACCGTGCGGGCCGTCGTCTCGAACGGGCCGCCCGCGAGGGCGAGGGCCGAACCGTCCCGCAGGTCCGGCAGCCGGCCCCGGTCCCCGCGCCGGCCGGTGACGCCCAGCCGTACCGGCTGGGTGTGGGACACGAGCCGGGACAGCTCGACGGCGCGCGCGGGCCAGCCGGCGACCCGCTCGGAGAGTTCCTCCAGCAGGTGCAGGGTGCCCTTGCGGCGCCGGTGGCCGACCGTGGCGGCCACGTCTCGGCGGGGGGCGACGGCCTCGGCGAGCGCCGCGCGGCCACCGCCGCCGAGGCCGGTGGTGAGGACTCGCTCGTAGCCGGGCAGGATCCGGTAGCCGACCAGGTCGCCGAGGTACGGCAGCACCCAGGGCGCGGCGGTCTCCACGAACAGGTCCTCGTAGCCCTGCCGCACGCCGTCGCGGACCCGGTCCAGCTGTTCGGCGATCACCGCGAGGAGGGCCCGCAGCGGCTCGCCCTCCTCGGCGTCGCGCAACCGGTGCCAGCGGGGCAGCAGTTCGGCGAGCGCGTCGGGATTCCGGCCGGCCGGCATCTCCGACTCGACGTCGCGGGACATCACTTGACCTCCGTCAGGATGACGGTGTCCGCGGCGCTCGCCGACAGCATGGCGAGCTGGGCCGGTCGGACACCGCGGAAGACGAGCACCGTCCGGCCCTTGGCCAGGGGCCGGGTGTCGGTGATGCCGGGGTTCAGGCGCAGCAGCCGGGCGAGCGAGATGCCGTGGCGGGCGCAGACCGAGGACAGCGTCTCCCCGTTCGCGTCGCCGACGGTGTAGGTCTGTTCGTCGTACGACGCCGGGTGCGCGGGGACCGACGCCCGCGGGGTGCCGGGGCCGGCGAGCAGGGCGGTGAGCTGGTCCGGGGTGGCGGAGGCGGGTACGCCCGTGAAGACGTCCACGTCCACGTGGTCGACGCCGGGCACGGAGTGGGCGGTGGCGAGGACCTCGGACAGCCGGGCGGGCCGGGCCAGTTCGCGTCCTTCGTAGCCGAGCCGGTTCAGCAGCGCCTGCCGCAGCCGGGGTTCGACGGTCTCCCAGACGTGGTCGGGGGCGAGTTTCACCTTGGCGGCGATCAGCAGCAGGACGAGTTCGCGCGCGTCCACCCGCAGGGGCAGATCGGGGTCGCCGTACTCGGTCAGCGCCCCGCGCAGCGGCCGGAGGTCGTCGTCGGTCAGCGGCACGTCGTCGGTACCGGCGACCGTGACGTGCAGGACGCGCCGCCGCCCGTCGAAGAGTTCGCGGGCGGCGGCCCGGCCGATGCCGGCGCGGGAGCGGGCGAAGTCCTCGTAGTCGGCCGGGGAGACCAGCCGGTCCAGGGCGGACACGGCAAGCGGGATCGTCCGGCGGGTGAGCGAGGGCCCGTCCGCGTCCGAACCGCCGGTAGCCGGGAGGGGGTTGGTGACCGCGGTGACGCCGAGGGGGCGGGTGAGCGGCTGGGTGATCCGCTCGGCGGGGACGTTCGCGGCCTTACCGGTGCCGAAGCGGTAGCGGGCGCGGACGTTCTCGTGGCCGCTGGGCAGCCGGGCACCGTGGACGCCGTCGCCGAAGGTCACCGTGGTACGGCCGTCGGAGGCGGTACCGGTGATGTACACCCGTTCGGTGGGGCCGCGCCCGGCGAGGCTGTCGACCTCGTGCCAGCGCACGCCGTCCACCAGGATCTCCAGGACCGGGGTGGCGCCGAGGGGGTTGTCGGCGGCGAGCCAGGTCAGCGGGGACTGCCAGAGGGCGAAGGTCTGGTTGACGCGGTCGAAGTCGCCGCTGCCGACGGTCTCCTCGCGGCTCTCGCCGTGGGTGGCCGCCACGACGTTGCCGAGGACGCGGACGCTCGCCCGGCGGTAGCGGTGCGCCAGGGCGCTCGTGAGGGTGAGGCGGGTGTGGACGTGGTCGCCGGGGAGCCGCGGGTCGACGGCCGGGTCGGCGGTCGCGATGGTGACCACCTCGCTGCCGGTGACCCCGGCCGCGCCGGGCACGTCGGTGCGTTCGCCGCTGACGACGAGGGTCCGGCCGGGACGCAACCCGTCGTACAGTTCGGCGAGTTCGATCTCGTCGCCGTGCACGTCCTCGCCGAGCGGCTCGTCGGCCGGGCGCAGTTCCTCGCCCGCCGCGTGGACGGTGGTGTCGCGGATGTGGGAGAGCAGGACGTCGAACTCGTCCAGCCACGGGTCGGCGAGGGTGAGTTCGGTGCCGCGGCCGGTGATGCCGTAGTCGGCGTACGCCGCCGTACGGGCCGCCACCACCTGGGTGGTGACGAAGGCGAGCCCGGCGTCGCCGGGCACGTCGGTGCCCTTGGCGGGGCGCTGGATCGCCACCCAGCTGCCGACGGTGATGCCGTCCTGGACGCTGTCCAGTTGCAGGACGCGGCGGTTGGGCGGCGCCGGCTTGCTCGCGATGGCGATCTCCACGCCGGGCTCGGTGCTGCCCACCGTGTAGGTGGCGCTCACCTGGTAGTCGCCGTGGGCGAACTGCCTGCTGCCGCCGGGCTTCAGGGAGAACTGTTCGGTGGTGCCGTCGGTCAGGGCGATGTGCACGGTGCCGTCGTCCTCCGGGCGCGAGACGAACAGGCCGCCCTCGGGCAGGCCGGGGTGGAGGCGGGCGGTGACGCCGGGTTCCTCGGCGGCGGCCGGGCGGCGGGTGAGCCAGTTCAGCTCGTGGTCCCGGGCGGCTCGCGTGGACAGGTCGACCTGGCCGGGGCCCAGGGTGAAGGTGACCTGCCGGGTGGTGGGCAGGTTCTCGGCGCGCTGGTCGGAGCTGCTGCCCTCGGCGTACTGGAACTCGGCGCGCACCGGCACCTTGCCCGCCGGGTCGTACACCACGCGCATGCTCGCCAGCGCCGCGCCCGTCAGTGGCCAGTCGGCGGTGCGGATGACGCGGCCGCGGGCGTCCTGGACCGGTTTGAGCGGGGCACCCGCGCCGAAGGGGGCGGCGGTGACGCGCATCGCGAGCAGCGCGCGCAGCAGGGGGCCGGTGCCGGGGGTGGCGGCGGTCCGCCAGGCCGGGTAGAGGCCGTGCAGGCCGGGGTCGAGGGCGGTCAGGAGGCGGGCGGTGTCGGTGCCGGGGCGGCGGTCGCCGCTCCCTGGGCGGGGGCCGGCGGGGGCGGTGCGCAGGGCGGGGAGGACCGTGTTCAGAGCGTGCAGGGCGGCTTGGCGGGGGTCGGGGTCTTCTTCCGGGGTCCTCCGCCGCGGCCGGGCGGGGGCGGCGCGCCCCGTGGGTGCCGCCACGGTGGCACCGGCCGCGGGTTGCGCCGGGGCCAGCTCCCGTGCTCGCCGGACCAGTTCCGCCAGCACCGCCTCCAGTCGCTCGAACCACGCCGACACCTCCGCGTACGGCTCCGCCAGGACCTCGGCCTCGCGGAGCCGGGCGACGGGCCCGGCGAGGCGGGCGGCGAGGCGTTCGGGGGTGTCGATCGCGTCGAGGTCGGTGCGCAGGGGCGCGAGGACCTGGTCGTCGAAGTCCTCGATCAGACGGCTGACCGGGCGCGGGTCGGGGACCTCGGGGGTCGGCGGCTCGTCGCCCTGGTCGCCGGGGGTGGCCGGTTCGGCGGTCCAGCGCCGTACCTCGTCCACCAGTTCCCTGAGCGTGGGCGGCGCGGACTTCGGCAGCGTGAGCGCGGTGACGTCTTCGTCACGGTCGGTCCGGACGCCCGCGACCGGCAGCAACTTCCGCTCGCCGCCGGCCTGTTCGCCGAAGAGGAAGAGAAGCTGGTCGCCGGTGCGCAGCGAGTTGGCCGTGCCCTGAACGAACAGTTCGACGCGGTGGTCGAGGTCGTCCGGGGTGATGAGGGAGGGCCTGCGGCGGCGTACCGTCAGCTCGTTCCAGTCCCAGCGGGCCGTGAGGTCCCGCACGGTCTCGAAGGTGAGCGACGCCTCGGCGGCGGAGGCGGGCACACTGTGGCTGCGGGCGCCGCGCGGGATCGTCACGGGCAAGGTCTCGGCGCGCGGGTCGCGTTCGAGGGTGTACGCGAGATGGGTGCCGGCGGCGACTCCGGGCCGGGGCCGGTGTCCGACGAGCCGGCCCAGCAGGACCAGCGAGCGGTGTTCGCCGGCGGTGCGGAGGTAGGCCTCGTCGGCGATCCGCTCGGAGTGGAAGGTGAGCAGGTCGCCGAGGACGGCGGTGGCGTCCAGCAGCCCGATGGCCGGATCGTCGGGGGTGCGCACGGTGAGCCCGGCGAGGGCCGGGTAGGCGGGTGAGGCGAGCCGGTCGAGGAGGGCGGCGAGGAAGGAGCCGTACTCGCCGACGCGATAGTCGAGGGCGGTGCGGCCGGGAGGGTTGTGGGGCGGGGCGGGCGCGAGGCGCTCGTCGTGGCCGCCGCACGCGCCGCCGCAGGAGCATGCCTGGTTCATCGGTCGCCTCCCAGGGTGATCTCCAGCCGGCCCTGTTCGGGCCGGTCGGGGTCGTTGTCACAGGTGGCGATCTCCAGCGGGCCGAGCCGCAGCACGCCGTCCGCCCTCTCTCCCCGGTCCGGTCCGAACAGCCGTCGCAGCCGGGTGACGTCGACGCTCTCCACGCCCGGGACGGCCGCGGCGACGGCGACCAGCCGGCTGAGCCGGACGGGTTCGCCGAAGGTCAGCGCGTCGGGGTGGAAGAAGCCGAGGCGTCCGCCGGGCAGCCGGCCGCCGCCGAGGACGCGGTACAGGTCGGCCAGGATCCGCCCGTGCTGGTGGCCGGGCAGCGCGCACACCCGCAGGGCGATGTCGAGCGGCACCAGCCGGGCGGGGCCGACCACCAGGTCATGACCGATGCGCCGGTACGCCTCCAGGGCCTGGGTCACCGACTCCAGGAGACGCTCGGACGGCGCGTCGCCGCCGTACGCGTCGATCGCGACGTGGGCCTCCTGGGTGCTGCCGGTCCAGCGGATGTCGGCCGCGGCCCGCTGGACGCCGGGCAGGGCGGAGGCGAGCGCCGCGTAGTCGGCGGCGGTGACGGCGCGCAGCCGCGTGCGGCGCAGCTCCAGGGGCGCCAACTGGCGTACCTGTTCCAGTGGTTCGGGGTCGGCTCCGCCGGTGGCGGGCAGCGGGTTGCGGACCGTGGCGGCCGGTACCGGCTCGCCGGGCTCGCCCGCTTTGATGACGAGGTGGTTGATGGCCTCGGCGCCGACGTTGCCCGCGCTGCCCCCGCCCAGCCGGTAGCGCGCCGTCAGGCGGGCCCCGGGCGTCGGCTCGGCACCGCCCCGTCCGTCGCCGAAGCGCAGGGCAAGCCGCCCGTCGTCCCCCTGCTCGCCGACGAAGTGCCGGTCGCGAGGCGCGCTGTCGAGCAGGTCGCGGCGCGGCTCCCACACGGCGTCGTCGTCGACCAGGCGTACGGCGGGCAGGGCGCGGCGTGGGTCCTGGGCGAGAGCGGCGGTCGCCGGACCGCGCAGGACCGGCTCCTCGGGGTGGAGTCCGGCGGCGTACGCCGGGCCCCAACTGTGCGCGATCTCCCAGGCGATGTGGGGGTCGAGGACGGTGCCCGCGCGGGCCCGCGCGGTGAGGATCGCGATGCGCCGCAGCTTGGTGTCGAGCAACTCGTCGCAGCGGTGCAGCAGTTCCCGCAGGGCGCGGACGGGATGGCGGCGCAGCTCCAGTTGTTCCAGCAGCTTCAGGCCGAAGACCACGGCGAGTTCGGCGATCTCCGCCTCGCCGAGTCCGTCGCGGTCGCGGGCGCTGCGCCACAGGTCGACCAGCCGCTGCCGGATGCGGCCCGGCACGGCGGCGAGCCGCTCGGCCTGTCCGGCGGCGACCGTCGCCGGGTCCGGGAAGGGGACGGACTGGGTGACCGGGGCGCGGCCGAGGACGGGGCGGAAGCGGGGCCGGATGCCCGGGTAGACGCTCTGCGCGAGCAGCGTCCGCAGGGCCGCCGCCTGCGCGTACGCGGTGCCGGGTACGACGCTCTCGTGCCGTTGCCCGGCCCGCTCCAGGCCGATCCCCGCGCGCAGGACGGCCCGTTCCCCCACGACCTCGAACAGCTCGCGGACGTCGCCGGGGACGAGGGCGCGACCGCTCGCCGTCCGGTCCGTCAGCGAGGCGATGAGCCGTGCCGGGGCGTTGCCCTCGGTACGGTCGTCGCAGCCGGAGCCGGGCGGGCCGCAGGGCGCGACGACGGCCGGGACCGGCGGCACGGTGACCGTCTGCGCCGTACCGGAGCGGCCGTGGTCCACCAGGACGGTGTTGCCGCGGGCGAGGGTGACGTCCTCGACGAGCAGGCAGTCGCGGCCGCCCCGGGTGGTCAGCCGGAACGGGAGGCGCAGGGCGTCCTCGGCGGCCCAGGTGACCTCCAGGACGGGCTGGTCCTCGATGTGGTCCAGGCCGGGGGTGACGGAGGTGAGGCGGACGGCCTGCCGGTGGGCGGGGTCGGCGTCGCCCGGGGTGCCGGTGCGCGGGCCCTTGACCTCCTCCAGGATCAGCACGTCGCCCGGAGTCAGGGCGAGCCGGCGTTCCCGGCGGGTCTCGGGATCGGTCCACTCGTCGCGCAGGGTGGCGGCGGTGGCCCCGGCGGGCAGGGCGGTCACCTCGCCGTCCCAGGTCCACAGCCGGATCGCGTTGTGCGCGACGCGCAGGGCGAGGGGCTCGGCGGCCACGACGGGTTCGAAGACCTCGACGGAGCCGCGCTCGTCCAGGTCGGCGAGGTCGTCGTCATCGATGACCGTGCCGGGTCCGGGGCGGTCGTGCGGGCCGAGGGCGCGTACGTCGACCGAGGCGAAGCGGTAGGTGCCCGGCGCCAGTGTGCGGTCGGCGGCGGTCTGGACGGTCACGTAGGCGCGGGCGTTGCAGCCGTCGTGCATGGCGTAGTCGATGAGCCGGACGTGCCGGCGCACCGAGACCCGGCGGCGGGCGGTGTCGAGGTACGCCTCGGTGGCGACCGCGTCCTGCTGGTAGCTGATCTGGTCGCCGGTGTAGGCGAGCAGTTCCACCAGCGTGGTGCCCAGGTCGGCGGGGTTGCGCTCGGCCCAGTCGGGCGTGGTCAGCGCGAGCCGGTCCAGGAGGAGCCGGCGGATGGTGTCGTGGTCGCGGGCCGTGTAGTCGATGACGGGCGCGGCCGGGAGGGGTTCGGCCTGCCCGGGTTCACGGGTGCGGTCGAAGGGGGTCGGGCAGTCGGGCCAGAAGCCGAACTCCGCGCTGTGGTAGCGCTGGTCGAAGCCCCGGTACGGCTCGGTGCCCGGCCTGCCGTAGGGGTCGGCCTCCACCAGGGACAGCCGGTAGCGGGAGGTGTCGCCGGCCCGGTCGAGGGTGACGTAGAGCCGGTCGTCCAGCTCGGGGTCCTCCTCGCGTTCGACGCTGACGTCGACGGCGGTGAGGCCGGTGACGCGCCGGCCGCCGTCGATACGGACGTTCTCGGGGCCGAGACCGTGCGGGGCCTTGCCGAGGAAGGTGACGGTGAGCAGCAGCCCGTCGTCGCCGACCTCGACGGCGTCGACGCCGTTGAGACGGGCGGCGCGCACCTTGGCCCGCCGGGTGGTTCCGGTGCTCATGCCGCCCTCCCCTCGAAGAGGTCCTCCTGGACGGTGCCGGTGGCGCGGAGGACGTACGACAACTGGACGCGTACGGTGTCGTCGCCGCCGTCGATGTCGAGGTCCAGCACCTCGATCAGGTCGCCGAGCCAGCGCTGCAGCGCGGCCTGGACGGAGAGTTCGAGGGTGCTGACCAGTTCGGGGCTGGACGGCGCGAAGACCAGGTCGAGCAGTCCGCAGCCGAAGTCCGGGCGCATCACCCGCTCGCCGGGGCTGGTGAACAGCAGTTGTTCGACGAGGTCGTGGACGTGCGCGGCGGGGCGGGCGTGCGCGGTGCGGCCGCGGCGGTCGGTGCGGAAGGGGAACGCGATGTCGCTGCGGGGGCGGGCTGGTTGACTCATCGGCCTCATCGGACGGTGACCTTTCGCGTGCCGGCCTGGACGACGGGGGGTCCCTGCGGGACGAAGGCCGCGCTGAGGCACTGGGCGGCGCAGGTGTCGAGCAGCACGGGCGCGCCCTCGGCCGTGACGCCGGTGGTGGTGGCGGTCCAGTGCACGGACACGCACGGCGAGGGCACGCCGTCGACGGTGTGCGGGCACCCGGTGACGACGTAGGGGTGGGCGGCCGTGGCCACGGCGGCGCCGTCGACGCGGACGCCGCCGGAGGGTGTGGTGGCGGGTGTGGCGCGGCCGCCGTGCGGGCAGCCGATCACGGTGGCCGCGTGGAGCAGACTCCCGGACAACTTCTCTCCCCCGTTTGTCTATCGCTTGGACTGGACGGTCAACTGGCCTTGGTTGATGGTGACTTCGCCGCCGCGCAGGGTGATCTGGGCGCCCGCGCCGGTGGCGATGACCACGGCTTCCTTGGTGATGCGGATAAAGGCGCCGCCCTGGGCCTGGAGGAGGATCCCCTGTTCGGTGCCGGCGGTGTCGTTGAGGACGATCTTGTGGGCTCCGGGGGTCTGTACGACCACGGGTTTGCTCGGCGCGTTCGCCTCCAGTTCGCGGCGTGCGTCGGGCGGCAGTTCGCTCGCGTCGCCGTACCAGCACCCGGTCCACACCGGGAAGCTGGGGTCCCCCTGCTCGAACTCCAGCCACACGCCGGCGCCGGGCGGCGGCACCACGAACTGGCCGGCCTGCGGTCCGGTGAACGGCAGGCAGGGCAACGCCCAGGTGGACGGCTCGTCGCCGAGGACGTCCGGGACCTCGGCGGTGATCCGGCCGAGGCGCAACGGGTCGTCGTTGCTGACCACCCGGCCACGGAACTTGCCGAGGTAGCGATTGCTGGGTGCCGCCATGATGAGGGTGCTCCTGGTTGGTCGGTCGGGTGCTCCGCGGCTGTCCTACGGCCGGACGCGGTCGCCGCGTGCTTCCAGGCCCTCCCTGGAGAGGGTGAAGTTCTGCTGGAAGGAGCCGGGACGCAGGTTGTGGGTGACGGACTTGACGTAGTAGTCGCCGTCGTACGCCCGTCCGGCGCCGCGGACGCCGACGAGCCGACGCGGCTGGAGGAGGTAGCCGTGCCGGTTGACGTCGAGCGAGCCGGAGCCGGAGATGACGTCGGCGGAGACGGCGGCGCGGGCGAGGAGTTCGGCCTCGGCCTGCTCGCGCTGCTGTTTGGCGGTGCCGGAGAGGGTCTTGCGTTTGAGCGCGGGGCTGGCCCGGCGGCCGAGCGGTGGGCGCAGGGGGCTGATCGGCGGCTGGGGCAGGAGGGTGGACTGGCGGGTGCCCGGGTCCTGCCAGCGTGCCTGCGGCTCCTCGCGTGCGGTGCCGTCGTAGGCGAAGGTCAGCTGGTCGACGGTGGACTGGGCGTCCATGTTGACGTTGAGGGCGTGCTGGCGCAGTCCGAGCCGCACCTCGGGGCCCCAGCGGGCGGACGAGCGGCCCGGGCCGGGGCCGGGTTCCAGGTAGAAGGTGTAGCCGTTGGCGCGGGCGAGTTCGGTGACGTACTGGAGGTCGGTGCCGGTCTGGTAATGGACGCGGAGGTCCTGGTGCGGGGGCTGGGCGATCTGCTCCCGGTAGACGTCCGGGCGGATGCCGTAGTCCGAGTAGCGGCGCAGGATGGCCAGCACCCGCTCGGACGGCGGCAGGTTGGGGTAGCGGGCGGTGCGCTCCTCCAGGTCCATGAGGAGGGTCAGGTCCTCGCCGGTGACGGTGAGGGTGGAGTGGCCGGGGACGTTGCTGGACCCGACCTCCTGCCGCACGATCAGCCCGTCGAACAGCACCTCGGGGGTGCCGCGGACGCTGACGCTGAGGATGACGCGGGTCTTCGGGTCGAAGTAGCCGTCGGGCAGCAGCCGTTGGGTGAGCAGGCCGTTCTTGGTGAGGTCGAAGGCGAACTGGAATCCGCTGCGCTCCCCCGCCGTGGCGGTGATCTGGGCGGACAGCAGCGCCTCGGCGACCTCCAGGGGGACCGGGCGGGCCAGCCTGGGCCCCATGAGGAGCTGCACGTGCACGGGGCCCTGCCCCACGGGCTGTTCAGACACGCCGTTCTCCCCGCGGGAACCCGCCGGCGAGCGGGATGGCGATGACGCGACCCGGCTCGTCCGTCAACTCCCGTGGATCGAGCACCGGGTTGGCGTCGGCGATCCGCCACCACTGGCCGGGGTCGCCGAGGTAGCGCTGCCCGAGCAGATCGGGACGCTCGCCGGCGCCGACGACGTGCGGTTCGGCGTCGTCGTCCAGCGGGGGCAGTAACCGGCGCTTGGTGTACCGGACTTCGCTGCCGTCGGCCCTGCGGTGCACGCCGATCTCGGCGTCGTGGTACCGGCTGGTGCGCGGGTAGGGGTGGGCGCCCGGTATCGCGTCCAGGGCGCTCTCGTAGGGCTCGGTGTCGGCCATGGTGGTGTCACTCATCCCCTTCCGGTCACGAGGTCGGCGCCGCCGAGGCCCAGCGCGCCGAGGCCCCCGCTCCGCGCGGCGGCGGCGAGCCGTTCCTTCTGCGCCAGGTGTGCCATGTACAGATCCGCGCCCCGGTGCCCCGCCGGCAGGTCGCTGACGGTCAGGATCTTCATCCCGATGCCGAGCGAGGCCCGGATCGGGTTGAGGTTGACGTCGAACGCCGACTCGTTGACGGACAGTTCGGTGAGCCGGACGGGCATGACCCGCTTGCTCCCCCAGGTGAACAGCGTCAACGGCATCTCGATCGGGCTGATCTCGATGCTGCCCTGCTGCGTCAGCCTGCTCGCCGCCCGGAGCTGCGCGGTGGTCGGCTGCACCAGCATCTCCAGCACGGCGAGCTGCGGATGGATCCCGTCCGGCGCGGCGATCTCCAGCTGGTCGGTGGCGTCGATCTCGGCGGTGAACTTCCAGGTCTCCTGCGCGGGCCCCTTGAGCCGCAACGCCTCGTTCCGGTCCCCGCTCCCACTCCCCCCACCACCGGCATCCCCACCGTCCCCGGCCGCCTGGGGCGCGATGCTGCGTTCCAGGGTGTCCGGGTTGAACTGGAGCACGATGACGCGCTGGGGGGTGCCGTGGTCGGGGTCGACGACGACGAGACCGGAGCGGATGGGTTTGGGGATGTCGGCGTAGCGGGTCATGAGCCCTCTTCATGCTCTCTGATCTGCGCGATGGCGATCGACCACCAGGTATCCGGCTCACGGAAGGCGTGCGGGTCCCGGTCGATGAGGATCTCCGCGAGCCGATCCGCGTCCCGCACCCCTTCGGCGCTCGATCCGGGTGCCGGCGACACGTCACGCCGGGCAATGTGATACAGGAATTCCACGAAATCGCCGAGAGTACTGTTGACCACCTCTCCGCGAGGCTCGTCGTGAAAGGCGATCAGGCCGACGAAGCCATCCCGGACATTGAGGAAGTACCGCATCTTCGGATCATCGCGCGGCCCACCGAGAATCACCGCCCGGTTGGCGCCGTCGTCCGAGAAGTTCCGGACGGCGAACAGCGGGGGGCTCCCCTCCACTTCGGCCGTGAAGAGAGCACCGCAATTTCGTGGGAGACCCACGTGCGAGAGGACGAGCGCATCCTCTTCGGTGAGGCCGATCCGCAGGGCATCCCTGTAATCCATCGTCTCTATGTTCTGTTCGCCGAAGATCTCGGCGAGCTCGGCATGGGAAGCCATGAAACCCTTTGTCCAATCAGTACATTTGAATATCGAAAGTATACAGGGCGCCGTATTGCAGATGATTCACCGAATCCTTGATCTGCTTCCCCATCTTCTGGTTCATACCCTTGTCGATAAGCCGCAGATTGTCATAGATGTCACGGCCACCCGTCTGCAGTTCGACCGTATGATCGGCCTGCATGTTATTCAGGCGCTCCTTGACGTCGTTCTGAAACGGCCGGCCCCTGGGCTTGGCCAGCTGGTCCGCACGGATAATGACCAGTTGCCTGAACCTGAAACTCAGGTCGTTGATCCTCGTGGCCAGGGCCGGATCTCGTGACGGCCCCTTCTTCTGCGACCCCCTCAGCCTTTTCGCGGTCTCCCCGAACTGGGCGATCAACATCTCACGGTCGATGTCGTCGAGGAACATTTCCTCCGCACTGCTCTTGAACTTGGAGATTTGCCCTCGTTCGCCGGCCTTCTTGAGGGCGAGGGCCTTCCGTGCGAACTCCACCTTGTCCGCCATCTTCTCCGGCGTCCAAGTCACCCGGGCGACCCCACGCGGCAGTTGAGGGTCGCCCACGATGGGGGGCTTGGCCCGCTGGATCGCGTCGCTCATGTGTACGCGGTGGAAGGCGTCCTCCTCCTGGCTGACCACATCGTCCGGAACCTCGCCGTTGTCCGGCTGCCATCTCCCGTTATCGGCATCCTGGGCACGCAACTTCTTCCTTGTGTCACTCTCCGCCACCCTGATGGTGCCGAGCACTTTGTCCCGGGTGTTGCGCTGCTCCCCTTTGTCCAGATCCTTGAGAATCCTGCGGATCTTCATCATGAACTGATCGGCGTTCTCCGCTCCCTTGAACATGAGCCAGTCGTGGACCGTCGAGATGTTCAGCGCCCGTTCAAGTCGCTCCCGCCGTTCAGGATCCTTGTTGAGGAATTCGTCCAGTCTGTCCGAGAGTTCGACCTTGGCGCGATCCCCCTCGCCGGCGCTTTCGGTCGGGTTCAGCGTGGCATTGACCTTGAAGGGACTGCTGGGAGTGTCGCCGAGCTCCGTGAGCCGGTACCAGGTGCGAAGCCCGAGGAGCACCGCCTTTGAAGCCAGCCGGCCCACGCCCTTCCCGAGCATGTTCTGGAGCCGCGGGCGAATACGCTCGACGATCTTCTGGAGGCGCGCCTCCTTCGACTCCTTCGACTTCTCGTCCTTCTTCCGCTGGTCCTGTTTCCGTCTCTTCTGTTCCTGCTGGCGCTTCTTGTGGTCCCGCAGCTGGTCCTTCTTCTTCTTGAAGAAGGTGCGGAGCTTGGACGCGCCGTTCTTGAGTGCCTTGCCGACCTTGGACTTCTTCAGCTTCCGGCCGAGGGTCCTGGCCGCGTTGCGGGCCTTCCTCAGGGCGGACCTGACGGCGCCCTTGGCCTTCGAGAGGGCCTTGGCGACCGGAGACCTGGGCTTCTTCGGCTTGGTCGGTTTGGGGCCCTCGATCTCCTTCTGTTTCTTCTTCGGAGCGGCCGTGGGCTCTTTGTCCGGTGCCCGTTCCCTCCCGGCCCGCGGCTCCGCGTCCTTCGGCCTCGTCTCCGCCCCGTCCGGTTTCCTGGCCGGCGCCTTCGGGGTCGCGTGGTCCTTCGGCTTCACCGGGGACTTCGGTCCGGGGGACGGCTCGCCCTTCGGCCGGTGTCCGGTGGCGGGGCGGGACAGCGCCTGCCGGGCCTTGCGCAGCGCGCCCCGGGCGGAGTTCACCGCGGCACCCGCCGCCTTCTTCGCTCCGCCGCCGACCTTCTTCAGCCCGTCCATGATCTTCTGGGCCATGGCCTTGAGCCGCTTGCCCACGCCCTTCGTCGCCGAGGACAGGCGCTGGAGCAGGAAGTTGGTGATGAAGTCGAGCAGGGCCACGACCCCCGCCGCGACCGCCTCCGCGAACAGGCACGCCGCGGGACCCGCCTTCACGGCCTTCAGGTAGGCCCAGAACTTGCTGAACGCCGACAGGATCGAACTGACCGTCTGCCAGGCCGACATGAGGCCCTGGACGATCGTCAGGATCGCCCCGGCGGCGGGCACGATCATCGAGACGACCTTCTCGATGACGAGCGACGCGATCATCATCGGCAGCGAGGCGATGACCGCGTCCCACGCCATCTTGCCGATCTGCTTGATCGACACGCAGCCCTTGACCAGGACGTCGATGACCGCCTTGCCGAGCCCGAGGATGCCCTCGACCTTGGTGTCGAACCACTGCTTGACCGCCACCTTGACGGCGCCCCAGAGGTGGTCGGTGATACCGGTCTTCGCGGAGCTGCCGGCCTTCGAGATCCAGCCGCCCGGGTCCGGCGCGATGTCGGCGACCAGTGCCGCGAACTTTCCGAGCGCCTCGATGGCCGCCTGCGCGAACTTGATCGCGCCCACGATGACGGACTGGTAGGCCTTGATGACCGCCTTGACGCCCGCCTCCAGGACGTCGAGCAGTTTGTTCAGGCCGGCGGCCAGGGTGTCCAGCAGGGCGTTGACCGCCTTCTTCAGGCCGTCCGCCAGCCGGTTGACCGTCGCGACGGCCGCGTCCCGCAGTCCCTCGATCGCCTTGCGGAAGCGGTCGCGCAGGGCGGGGAAGGCCGCGAGGAGCGTGTCCCCGAGCGCGATCAGGACGTCCGCCAGCGCGTTGATCGCCTTGACGGCCAGATCCCGTACGAAGTCGATGGCCTGGTCGGCCCACTCCTTGAACGTGTCGATGATGCCGTTGACCGCCTTGCGGGCGGCGTCGAAGATGGCGGTGACCGCCGCCAGCAGGCCCTTGAAGAAGTCGGCGACCTTGCCGGCGACCCAGCCGAGCAGGCCTCCGGAGGGCTTCTTCTCCTCCTTCTTCTTCTTGGCGTCCTTCTCGGCTTTCTCGCGCTCGGTGTCGATCCGCGCGTTGTCCTTGTCCTTGCGCGCGCCGATCTCCTTGTCCTTGTCGTCGCGCGCCTGGACGATCTCCTTGTTCTTCTTGTCGTGCTCGTCGCCGGACCGCTTGTCCGCGTCCTCGATCGTCTTGTCCTGCTCGGTCCGCCAGTCCTCGCGCTGTTTGCGCGTCTCCTGGGCCACCCTGCCGCGCTCGGCGGCCTGCTGCGCGGTGTCGCGCTCGACCTCGCGGTCGATCTCCGCCTGCTTGTCCTGCTTGGCCTTCTGCTCGCCCCGCTGGTGCTCCTTCTCCCTGGCACCGAGATCGCCCTGCGCCCTGCCCGCGGCACCGGTGATCTCGGCGCCCTTCTCCTGCTTGGCGACGGCGCCGACACCGGCCTTGGGCGCCGGCGTCGCCTCCAGCGCGCCGCCCTTGCCGCCCCCGGCACCGCCGGACGCCTTGCCGGTGAGCTTCTCCCGCGGCACGTCGGGGAAGATCTGGTCCTCGCCCATGGGCGTGGCCGCGTCCGCGCGGCCCGTCGTCATCAGGTCGGACTGCTTGTCCTTGAGCGCCTTCGCCTGGTCGTCGGTGCGGGTCGGATCGCTGGCGCCCTCCAGCCGGATCCGGGGCGCCGGACCGACGGTCTTGTTCTCCAGCGCGGGATCGGTCGTCGGGATCGAGTCGGCCGTCGCCTCGACGTGCTTCGCCTCGGCCTCGCTGAGCCCCTTGTCGGGCGCGGCCGGTGGCGGCGGCGCGGGCACGTTCGCGGCGGGCTGCCTGCCCTCGGCCTTCACCCCGCCCTTGGCCTTCTGCTCGTCGCCCTGCTCCTCGGGCCCGACCCGCTCCACCTTGCCGGTGACCTGAGGGGCCGCGGGCGCGGCCTGGGGCGGGGCGGACCGCGTCTGCGGCGCTCCCGAGGGGCGTTCACGCGTCGGCGGGGCCGCGTCGAGCCGCCTCTGCTCGTCGGCGATCTTCTTGTCCGCGGCCTTGTCCACCCCGGGCATGGCGGCGGCCGCCTGGTCGGGCGCCAGCTTGCCGACGGTCCCCACGGCGGTCTTGGGGTCCTGCCCCGAGACGTCCGGCGGTTCCTCCGGCTTCTGTTCCGGCGCGGCCTCGCCGCCCCCTCCGCAACCGCCCTGGCCGCCCCCGTCCTGCTCGGGCGCGGGCGCGGGCGGCGCGCAGCCTCCGCCGCCCTTCTCCAGCGAGGCCTCGGGCCGGGGCGCGTCCGTCGCCGCGCTCTGGCCGGGCCCGTCGGTCTGCTCGGCGGCCGGGCTCACCGCCGCCTGCGCGACGGACGGTGCCGCACCGGGGCCGGCGCCGACCGCGGGGCCGGTCTTCTCCGCGGCGCCGACCGGTCCGCGCGGTGCCGCGCCGGGGCCGGACTCCTTGGGCACCCGGCTCCTGGCCTGGGGCGCCTCGCGCTCGGAGCGGGGCGGTTCGGCGTCACGCCGGGCGGCGGGCGAGGGATCGCGGTCCTCGACCGGGGTCCGCGGGGTCTGTGCGCCGGCGGGCCGGGACACGGCGGCCGCGACCGGGCCCGCCCCGGTGGGCGCGGTCGCCGTCGCCGGGGACCTGGCGGTCGTACGGAACCCGGCGGCCGGGCGCTCCCGCCGCTGGTCCCTCTCCTCCTGCCCGTCCCGGGCGTCCGGCCGCTCGTCGTCGTCCGGCCCGTCGGCGCCGGAGTCGTCGGCGTCCCCGGCCTGCTCGCGCTCCTGCCGCTGTTCCGGGTCGGGCAGCTCGCTCTCCGGCTCGGGGCGTTCCCTGTCCTGGGTGGCGGGGTCGGGGCCGACCTCCTGGTCGAGCGGTTTGCCGGTCTCCCTCAGGTCCTTGGCGCCCTGGTCCTGGGCCTGTGCGACGGGCCCGTTCTCGGGCTGTGCCGCCTCGCCCTCGACGGGCCCCTCGTCCTGCCCGGGGGCCTTGGGCTCGGGCCGGGCGTCGTCCTCGTCCTGCTCCTGTTCGTCGCGCTCCCGCTCCTGCTCGGCCTTCTCCGCCTTCGTCGGCGGCGGGGCGGGGAAGACGGGCGCCGGCGGCGGGGCCGTCCCCGGCCCGGTCGTGTCCGCGGTGGGTACGGCGGACAGGTCGAGGTCGGTCTCGGGCAGGTAGTCCTCGGGCTTGAGCGAGGGCTCGTCCCGCTCGCCCGGCGCCGCGGCGCCCTCGTCCTGGCCGCCCCCGATCTCGTGGTCGGCGCCCGCTTCGAGGCCGAGCGGCCGTTCCTCCTCGCGGGGTTCGGCCTCGGCGCCGCCGTCCTCGTCCTTCTCGTCGAGGCCGTGTTCGGACAGCGCGGAGTCGGGACGCTCGGCCCGTTCGTCGACCTTCTCCGGGCGTACCGGGCCGGGCTGGGGCTTCTGGCGGGGATCCGGTTCCTCGTGCCGGGAACCGGCGGCCGGCTGGGTCTGGTCGTCCTGGCGCTTGCGCTTGTCGGCTCCGGGCTCGGTGGCCTGCCGCGGGTCGGCCTCCTCACGCTCGCGCTGCTCCTTGCGCTCCTCCTTCGCCTGTTCGGTGCCCTCCTGCCGGCCCTGGGCGCGTTCGTCGGCGGTCCGGTCGGTGCGCTCGCGGTCGGTGGCCGCCTGCTCGTCCTTCTGCTGCTCCTCCTCCCTGGCCCGCTGCCGGGAGGCGTCGCGCGCGTCCTCCTGCTCCGTGCGCTGGGCGGCGTCCTCATCCTCGGTGGCCGCGTCCGCGCGGGCCCGGCTGCGGTCGCCGCTGCTCTTGGTGTCGCGCTCCGTGGCGTCCCGCTGTTCCTCGCGCGTGTCGGCGGCCCGCTGGTCGGCGGAACGGCGGTCGGACTCCTGCTTCGTCTGCCACCGGATGCGTTCGACACCGAGTTCTTCGAAGAGGTCGGTCTCCGGCAACGGGGCTTCGCCGGGCTGGAGTCCGACGGGGCCGGGGCGCGCCTGGTCGGCGATCTCCAGGAGCCGGTCGTATTCGGGGGTGAGGAGCCGGTTCTCCAGCCGCTCGACGACCGCGTCCTCCAACTCGTCGGAAAGCCTGGCCAGTTGCAGCCGTACGCGGCCGGTGGCGTCGGTCGGGTCGCCGCGCAGGCTGCGCAGCACGTTGCCCGCGATCCGGTCCACGAGGGTCGCCGGGTCGATGGCCTCGGCGCGCATCCGGTCGGCGTCCGCCGTGGCGTACCGCAGCCAGCCCGGAGTCGCCTGGTTCTCCGTGATCTGGGGCGCGGCTTCCCCGGTGGCGGGGCGGGCGAGGTCGCGGGCGGCGGACTCGGCCTCCTGCTCGATGGCCTGCTGGGGAAGGCTGACCGCGCCCGGTTCGCGGCCGGCCCGCAGGGTGCCCAGGCCGTGCGGGTTCTGGACGGTGTGCAGGAGTTCGTGGGCGAGGAGGCGGCGGCCTGCGTCGGTGCCGGGTCGGAAGGCGCCCGAGCGGAAGAGGATGTCCTGGCCGACGGCCACGGCGTCGGCGCCGAGGACTTCGGTCAGCCGGGCGGCGTCGCGGTCGGTGTGCAGACGCACGCGGCTCAGGTCGTGGCCGAGCTGCTCCTCCAGTTCCCGGCGGACCCCGGGGTCGAGGGGCTGCCCGGCGCCGCTGACGATGTTCTTCGGTTCGGGGGTACGGGACCTGGCGGCGCGTTCCCTGCGTTTGCGGCGGCGCTGTTCGGCTGACTGCCGCGCGCCGGGGTCCTGGGTGTGGGCGGTCATGGGGTCACCTCCCCGTGGCCGCTGAGCCCCTCGTGGACGGCGCGGGCCAGTTCCTGGCCGAGCCGGCGAGCGGAGAGTCCGGAAGGCAGCGGGGCGAGGCCGGACAGGGTGTCGACGGCGAGGGGGCCGTGTGACGCCAGCGGCACGCCGTGCAGCCGTACCAGGCGGGCGAGTTCGCGTTCGAAGGCGGCACGGACGCGGGCGGGGTCCGCGCGGAAGCCGTCCAGCACCAGTTCGCCGATCTCCACGCGGATCGCCGAGGGCGGCTTGTTCACACCCATCCGCGCACCTCCGCGGGGGTCAGTGAGCGCTCCAGCTTGAGGTATTCGGTGCGGGCGGCGGCGAGCATGTGCCGCATCTGGAGCCGGTCGCCCTCCTCGGCGGCGAGGAAGGCGCCGGACAGGGCGATATTGCGGATCGAGCCGCCGGCGACGGTGAGCCGGGCCAGCAGGTCCGGGTCGATGTCCTTGAGGGGGGCCTGCGGGGGCAGCACGCGGCGCCAGATCGCGGCGCGTTCGTGCTCGGCCGGGAAGGGGAAGTCGACCACGAAGCGGATGCGGCGCAGGAAGGCCGTGTCGAGGGCCTGCTTCATGTTGGTGGTGAGGACGGCGAGGCCCCGGTAGGCCTCCATCCGCATCAGCAGGTAGCTGACCTCCAGGTTGGCGTACCGGTCGTGGCTGTCCTTGACCTCGCTGCGCTTGCCGAAGAGGGCGTCGGCCTCGTCGAACAGCAGGAGGGCGCCGCCGCGTTCGGCGGCGTCGAAGACGCGCCGCAGGTTCTTCTCGGTCTCGCCGATGTACTTGCTCACGACCTGGGAGAGGTCCACGACGAACAGGTCCAGGCCGAGTTCCCCGGCCATGACCTCGGCGGCGAGGGTCTTTCCGGTGCCCGAGCCGCCCGCGAACAGGGCGGTGACGCCGAGCCCGCGGCGCAGGGTCGCGGCGAAGCCCCACTCCTGGTGGACGGTCGGCCGCTGCCGCACGTGCGCGACGATCTCGCGCAGTACGGCCGTCTGGCGCTCGTGCAGCACGAGGTCGTCCCAGCCGGCCCGCGGTTCGATCCGGCGGCCCAGCTCGTCCATGCCGATGCGGGCCTCGTCGAGCCCGGCCCGCCAGGCGAGTTCGGCGGCATCCGCCTCGTCCTCGTGGGGCAGCCGACGGCCCACGGCGGCCGCGGCGGCGCGCACGACGTGCGGCGGGAGCTGGAACTGCGCTACCAGGGAGCGCAGTTCGCGGTCGCCGAGATCGGCGATGTCCTCGAACGCGCCTGTCCACAGGGCGAGTTGCTCGTCGTCGTCCAGGCGCGGCACCGTCACCCGGGTACCGTGCGGGCGTCCCGTGGGCAGGGGGTCCTCGCTGGAGACGACGACGGGTACGGCGGCCCCGCCGAGGAACGCCTCGGTGGCCGCGCGCTGGTCGCGGTCCAGGTCCCCGGCCTCCACCAGCAGCACGGCGGGCAGCAGGATCGCCTCCCGCTGCCACAGCCGGGCGAGCCGGTCCCGCTCGGCGGGGTCGGCCGGCACGTCCTCGGCGCTCATGGCGTACAGCCCGAGCCCGCGGCGCACGGCCGCGGCGGCGGCGATCTCGGCGCGGCTGCGCTGGTCCCCGCCGGTCACCTCGACCACCGGCGGCGCGTCGGGGCCCCGGCCCTGCTCGGTCCAGCCCTCGGCGAGGCGGCTCGCGGCGAGGTCGTAGGAGGGCGGCAGGGACGCCGGTGCCGTGGTGCGGCGGAGCCGGCCGTGCAGCCGGGCGTCGAGGTAGGGCGAGTCGAGCAGGAAGTGCAGGATGCGCTCGTCCAGCCGGAGCCGGGAGAGGGTGAGCCGGGTCTCGTCCGCCGGCTCCACGATCCGCCAGCGCCGCAGCGGGGCCACCGGGGTCAGGGCGCTCCAGTGCGGTTCGCCGAGGGCGGCGAGGGCGAGCGAGAAGGTGGGGTAGGACCGCTGGGGATCGCCCGCGGCCGCGGCGCACCGGGCCGCCGTGGTGGGGTCGAGTTCGTCGGCGGCGGTGAGCAGGACGATGTCGCGTTCGAAGGGGGTGAGTCCGAAGAGGGCGACGAGGGCGTCGAGCGGGGCCGGGGTCCGGGGCACGGGTACGACGGCGGCGGCCCGGCCCTCCGAGGTCGCCTGGCCGGTGACCCGGGCCGCGTGGGCGTCGACGCGGGCCAGGACGCGCCTGATCCCGTCGGTCAGCGCGGAGTCGCCGCCGTCCGCGCCCTCCGCGTGCCGCTCGTCGTGCGTGCCCATGTGTTCACCCGCCCCCGTCGTGTCGCCCATGCCTGATCAGTCGTCCTTGGTGCCGGCGTCGCCGTCCGTCCCGCGCGCGGGTGGCCGGCCCGTCCTGGGTGCCCGGGGAGTGCTCTTGCGGGAGCGGGCGGGGGTCTTCGACGGCGCCTTGGCGAGGGCCTTCGTGGGGGCCTTCGCGGGAGGCTTCGCGGGCGCCTTGGCCGGTGGCTTGCCCGCGGCTTCGGCGCGGGCCGTCGGCGGCGCGGGATCCTCGGCCGGGGCCCCGTCCTGCCCGCGTGTCCCGGCCCGCGGCGGAACCGGCGCTCCCGGCGCGCCGAACGGCAGGACCCGGACCTCCGGCCGCTCGACCGGCCTGGCCGGCGTCGGGGTCTCCAGGCCGTCGATGAAGACCAGGGACGCCTGGTAGACGACGGACAGGGCGTAGGGGGTCTGGTAGAGCATCCCCCACAGCTTCGACGTCTCGTCCACGTCCATCACGTTCGGTGTGAACCGCACCCGCTGGGCCGCCCGGGCGAGGTCGCTGCCCGCCAAGTAGGGCTTCTCTCCCGCGAGTTCGATGACGTCCTGGGGCAGCACCGGGATCTCGTGCAGGGTGCGCACGACCGAGCCGAGGAGACGCTGCCCGACCAGTTCGCTCTCGTCGCCGTAGGCGCTGATCACGTAGCTCAGGTCGAGTGCCGCGCTCGCCCGGCGCACCAGCGTGCCGTCAGGGGCGCGGGTGGGCAGGTCGTCGTTGCGCCGCGAGGGGTTGGGGGCGACCTGGTAGAGGAAGACGGAGATGGTGGGCTCGGCCGGCGGTTCGGCGGGCGGCTTGCGCGGCTCCACCTTCACCGCCATGTCGATCTCCGGCTGGAGGTGCGACTCGATCAGCAGGGCGAGGGCCTGGCTGACATGGGCGATGGCGAGTGCGTTGCTCATGGCGTCAGTTCCCTGTCCCGGTCGTCGTCGCGCGGCTCACTCGCGCCCGGCGTTCACTCGCACCCCTCGTGTTCACTCGCGCCCCCGTGCCAGGTACTCCGCCAGGCTGAGGGTCGTCCCCGCTCGCTCGGCGGCGCGGGCACCCTGCCGGGTCCCGCCGGGCGCGGGCGGCCGCGCGGCCGTCACCTCCAGGCGGCCGATCTGCACTCGCACCACCTGTTCCGGTGCCCGCGCGGTGCGGCGCGCGGCGGACTGCCGTGCCGCGGTGCGGGCCGCCGTCGTGTCCGCGGCGCTGGGGCGCGCTGCCATGGGCACGACGGCGGCCGGTGCGGCGCCCGTCCCCAGGGGGGCGGGGACGGACACCGCGGCCCGGTCCCCACCGGGGTCGGGGCCCGGCCGCCCGGTGCCCCGCGCCGGTCCGCGGGGCGCCGGGTGCGGCCCGGCGGTCAGGGGGGCCGCGGGCCGCAGCAGCGGCGCCTCGGCGGGGGCGGGGCGCGTCGGCCCGGGCTCCGCGACGGGGCGTTCGGCGGGGACGACGGTCCGCACGTGTTCGGTGTGCCGGCGGATCTCGGTGGCGGACGGCGGCCCGTCCCGAAGCGGCTCGGTCGCGGGCGTGGCGGGCGGCGGGGCCGCGACGCCGTCGGTGTCCGGCCCGGCGTCGCGGGCCCTGACGGCCTCGACGCGTTCGAACGGTCCGGGCAGCCGCGGCCGCACCCGGACGGTGTCCGGTGCCGTGGCGGTGTGCCGGGCGATCAGCCGGTCGAGGAAGTCGGGCGTCCGGGAGGGGCCGGGCGCGGAGGGGTCGGGCACGGAGGGGTCAGACATCCGCACACAGCTCCAGGTAGTAGCGGCGGCGCAGCGGGCTCAGCGCCAGGATCTCCGGCTCGCTCCAGCCGTAGGCGGTGGCGAGCAGATGGACGTCGAGCAGCATGTCCCGTGCCCAGGAGTCGAGTTCGGTCCACAGGTACGAGGCGATGTCCAGCTCCGCGCGGGTGGGCGCCCCGCACTCGGGGCAGCCGACGCTGAGCGTGACGTCGGCGCCCGGGTCGGCGGCCTCGACTGCCTCGGCGATCCGCCGCTGCACCGCCGTCGGGAGGGCGTCGGCGGGGCGGGGCGCCCCGTCGTGGACCGCCGAGACCAGACAGCGGGCGAGCAGCGCCGAGCGCGGGTCGGCGGCGCGGGCCGCGGCCGTGAGGTCGGCCGCGGCGGGCAGCCGGAAGGCGATGTCCCAGCCGTCCACGGTCAGTTGTACGACCGGTCTGCCGGGTCGATCCAGGGACCGGGCGAACTCCCCGGCGTCCAGCTCGAATTCCATGTCGGCGCCGCACGCGTGGCAGTCCAGCCGTACCTGCATCCGCTCCCCGAACAGGGCGCGGCGCAGGGCGAGCAGGTCGTACTCGCGCTCGCCCAGCGGCACGGCGGGCAGGGCCGCGGCGTCGAGGTCCGGGCGCGCCGTGCCGTGCAGCAGCAGGGCGCGCCCGGCGGACGCCTCGGCAAGGCCCGCCTCCCAGGTGGCCAGCAGCGCGGCCACCCCGGTGTTCGCCATGTTCCCCCCGGCTCCTCTCACCTCACCGCGCGTCGCGTCAGGCCGGGTTGACGAAGGAGGGCTCCTCCGGCTCGGGCACCTCGTAGTCCCGCTCCCAGCCCTCGCACTCGAGCTTCAGGGACTGGATGGCCACCGCGTTGGCGTTGGCGTCCATTTCGCCGAGGACCTGGTACTCGCTGGGCCAGGTCCGGTACAGCTTGTGCGAGACGGCGACCTGGCCGGCCTCGTTGAGGACCTGGATGACGATGTCCTTGCGGAAGTCGGCGAGGGAGACCTCCGCGCCGAGGCCCGCGCCCACCTGCCACACCTTGTTGGCCCAGCGGTCGAACTCGGGGTCGTGCGTGACGCCGCGCTCCAGCGTGATGCCGTCGAACTCGGAGCGCCCCGGCGACTTGCGCGGGGAGCTGGGGTCGCCGCCGTGGCGGTGCTTGACGACCTCGGTGGTGCGCTTGAGCGGGCTGATCTTGCTGATGCCGGCGACCGTGCGACCGTCCCACAGGACCAGGAACTTGAAGTTCTTGTAGGGGTCGAAACGATGGGCGTTGACGGTGAACTCTGCCATCGGATTCCTTCAGCTCTCCAGAATTCCCGCGGGTCTACAGCTCGAACTGGCCGGACGTCTGCTGGATCCTCACGATCACGAACTCGGCGGGGCGGACCGGCGCGATGCCGACCAGGACGTTCACGATGCCGTTCGCGATGTCCTCGTCGGTGGTGGTGTCGCGGTCGCACTTGACGAAGTACGCCTCGCGCGGGGTGCCGCCCTTGAAGGCGCCCTGCCGGAAGAGGGTGTTCAGGTACGAGGAGGCGGCGAGCCTGATCTGCTGCCACAGGTTCTCGTCGTTGGGCTCGAACACCACCCATTGCAGGCCGCGTTGGAGGCTTTCCTCGACGTGCAGGGCGAGCCGGCGTACCGGCACGTACTTCCACTCGCTGTCGAGGGCGTCGGTGCCCTCCAGGGTGCGGGCGCCCCAGACGGTCGGACCCGTCAGCGGGAAGGTGCGCAGGCAGTTGACGCCGAGCGGGTTGAGCAGTCCGGTCTCCCGGTCGGTCAGGTCGACGGTGAGGGAGTGCACGCCCGCGAGCCGTGCCTCGGTGCCGGCCGGGGCCTTCCACACGCCGCGCTCGGAGTCGGTGCGCGCGATGACGCCCGCGACCGCGCCGGAGGGCGGGAAGGCGCGCAGCCGTCCGGTGAGCGGGTCGGTGAGCTGGAGGTGCGGGAAGTACAGGCCCGCGTGGTTGCCGCGGACGGCGTCGAAGGCGGCGACGCCGGCGCGCGCGCTGTCCACGCCGACCCAGGCGCAGGGGGCGTCCACGAGCAGGAAGATCCGCCGCTCCTCGCACAGGCGCTGGGCGGCCGAGACGACCGTGAGGGCGTCCTCGGTCTTCTCGTAGGCGGCGAGTTCGGGCAGCACCAGGAGGTTGACGTCGGCGGCCTGGCGCAGCGCCTGGATGCCGGTCTTGTCGGCCTCGGAGCCGATCAGGTCGCGGGGGCCGGGCGCCTCGCCGTCCTCGCCGCCCGCCAGGGGGAGGACGGGCGGGTTGACGGAGGCCTCCAGGCCGAGGTCGTTGGCGCACTCGCCGAGGAAGCGGACGACGTCCTCGGGGTCGGTGGAGCCGGCGACCACCTGGATGCGGCGGCCGAAGACGGTGACCTCGGTGCCGGCGAAGGCGTGCTTGCCGGGGGCGTCGGGCAGCGCGCGCAGCTTGCGTTCGAGCAGCAGCGCCAACTCGGCGACGGAGCAGGGGGCCTCGCCGTCGGTGTCGGGGTCGTAGAGGGTGAATTCGCGCTCCACGTCGCCGATCTTGACGGTGAGGTCGACGGCGAGGTCGGGCAGCCGGTGGCCGAACGGCTTGGAGACGGTGCCGGACGGGTCGGGGCGGCCCTCGCCGACCGCGTCGACGCGGATCAGCCGGGAGCCGGCGTTGACGATGGCGGGGGCGTAGCGTCCGCTGGCGGCGTCCATGGACAGGCCGGTGAAGCTCTCGCGGGCCGCGCCCCGGGCGTCGTGGACGCGCAGGTTGAAGGTGTCGTCGGGGTGCGGCGTGTCCTGGTCGACGGCGACGCGCAGGCCGTTGCCCCACAGGCCGGGTTCCCTGGCGTGCACCGCCAGGACGTCGCTGTCGCTGTGCCCCTCGGTGGACTTGAGGGTGACGTGGGCGGCCTTTCCGCTGCCCGCCCTGGTGACGCGGACGACGACGGCGACGGTGCCGCCGTTGCCGAAGAACTGGTGGACCGCGTAGCCGACCGCGCTGTGTGCGCTGAGGCCGCCGAAACGGCGTTCGAACTCCGCGAAGCTGGTGACGCGCACCGGCTCGTTGAGCGGGCCGCGGCGGGTGTGGCCGACGAAGGCGGTCACCGACGTGGTCAAGGTCGAGATGGTGCGGGTGCTGCTGGGAAGCTCTTCGACGTAGACGCCGGGATACGTCGGCTTGGCGGCGCTCACCGCGCTCATCGGCATTCCCCCTCCTGTCCCTGTCTCGGACACCGGACAAAGGCACCAAGAGGCAGGCGGCAAAGAGACAGGTTCCGGTTCGGCGCGGCAGACGACCTCACGCAACCGGCCGGTCAACGCTGGACGTGCACCCGCATCAGATTCCCCCGCCAATGCCCGGGCGGCGGTCGGCCGGCCAGGCCAAGCAATGCTTGTGACTCCTGATGCTCGTAGACGAATCCACTGTGAGGCAGGGCGAGTTGACGCAGCAAGGCGCCTTCCGGCCACCCAAAAGAAAGGTTTTGTGAAGGTAAATTACTGGTATTCTCGCATCCCGCCCGCATGTCATCGACAGCGAGAACAAAGGATCTTCACAGGAAATGCCGGGGAAATATGACGGGCCCGTTTCCGCGCGTTCGGAACTCCCTGCATCAGCACGAGAATTCGGGCCTCGTACACATTCCTTGGTGGCGGATTCCTCCGGGCTCAGCCGTGCCGCCCCCAGTTTCCCCGGTGCACGACCTCGATCGCGTCCCGGCGCTGCTGTTCGACGCGGGGGCTCTGCGGGGGCAGGTCGGTGGCGCGGTAGCCGATGGTGAGGGCGCCGATGGGGTCGTACTCGTCGGGGACGCCGAACTCCTCGCGGAACGGCTGGATGTGTTCGGGCATGATGCCGAAGAAGCAGGCGCCGAGGCCCTCGTCGACGGCGGTCAGCAGCATGAGCAGGGAGGCCATGCCGGTGTCGATGTACCAGTACGGTGCGGGCCAGCGGGCCTCTGAGCGGTCCTCCCAGCCCTTGCCCGGCTGGGCGTAGCGGTCCAGGTAGGCCTCTTTGTGGGCCAGCGGCACCACGACGAGCGGGGCGTCCTGCATGGTCGGCGTCTTCTCGACCCGGACGGGCACGAAGGGCCAGAAGCGGGCGCGGTCCGCGGGCTCGGTCAGGGCGAGGAAGGCCCAGCCCTGGGAGAAGCCGGCCGAAGGGGCGCGCAGGGCGGAGGCGAGGATCCGCTCCACCACCTCGGGCGCCAGCGGCTTGTCGGAGTAGTGCCTGACCATGCGCCTGCGGCGGATCACCTCGGAGAATTCCATGGCGGCAGATCCTGCCACGAGCCTGACGCCGGGCCCGCTCGGGTCCGGCCACCGGCCGGCTCCCCGTGGCAGTGACCGCAGCCCGGAGACGTCACTCCGTCAACGGACCGGCCTCCAACTCCAGCAGCTCGCACCCCAGTTCGTGCAGGGCTCGGTCTATCCCGGGGCGGGTGGCGAGCCGGGGGGTGCGGGCCACGTCGTTGACGACGGTGAGGACGGTCTGCACCCGGACGCGTGCCTCGGGCGGCGTCATCGCCGGGTGGACCGCGTGCAGCAGTTGCAGCCACTCCGCGATGTAGTCCCGCTGGAACTGCCGGGTGCGCAGCCGGTCCGCCTCCTGGAGGTGCTCGGCCTCGGTGGCGATCACCGTCACCAGGTGCCGGGAGACCAGCGCGTTGCGGGTGTAGCACCACACCAGGCGGCGCAGCGCTCCGGTGTGGTCCGGCGCCGAGGCGAGCACCTCGGCCAGGTCGACCCACAACCGCTCGACGCCGCGGTGCACGGCGGTGGCGAGGAGTTCGTGCTTGCTGGCGAAGTGGTGGTAGATGCTCTGCCCGGCGATCCCTACGGCCGCGCCGGTGTCCTCCAGGCTGACCGAGGCGTAGCCGCGCTCGGCGAACAGTTCGGTCGCGGCGGCGAGCAGGGCCTCCCGCCGGGAGCGGTGCCGCAGCGTGCCCCGGGGGGCGCCGAGCCGGGGTTCACCGAGCGGGGGCGGGGTGGCCGTGGCGACGCGGTGCATCAGCCGCGCTACGAGGTCCGGCGTCGTCAGTGCCACGCGCTGGTAGGCGAGGCTGGCCGCCACGCCGAGCGTCGCCCAGGACAGCAGCTCGGTGTGGGCGGGATCCAGCCCCGGCCGGGCGGCGGTGAGCTGTCCGGCGAGGGCGCGCCGGGCCGCGTGCAACCGCCGGGCGAGTTCCGCGTACTGCTCGGCGGGCAGATGCCGGGCCTCGCGCTGCCAGAGCACCCCCAGCTCGCGCCGGGCCAGGGCGGAAGCGGCGAAGTCCTGTACAAAGACGTCGAGTTGGCCGGGCCCGGCGGGGTACAGACCGGCCAGACAGGAGTCGAGGGCCTCGGCGACGACGGCGTGCAGCAGCTCCTGCTTGCCGCCGAAGTGCCGGTACAGGGCCGACGGGCCGATGCCCACGGCCGCCGCGATGTCACTCATCGCCGCGTTGGCGTAGCCGTCGCGGGAGAACAGCTCCCGGGCGGCGGCGATGATCAGCTCCCGGCGGTTGCGCGGGCGCGTGGCCCGCGCGAGCGGGGCGACCGGCTCCGCACCGGAGCCCGCCGCCTCCGCACGGACCGCGGGGACGCCCGCCTCCGCACGGACCGCGGGGACGCCCGCCTCCGCACAGACCTCGGGGACGCCCGCCCCCGCGCGGACGCCCGGCGTCTCCGTCCCGACCTCGACCCTCACCGTCTCCTCCTGGCAGGCGACCGGGCTCCTCCTGGACCGGCGTCCTAGCCGAGTTCCAGCGAACGGCCGATGATCTCCTTCATGATCTCGGTCGTGCCCGCGTAGATCCGGCTCACCCTACTGTCCTGCCAGGCCCGCGCGATCGGGTACTCCAGCATGTAGCCGTACCCGCCGTGCAGCTGGACGCAGGCGTCCATGACCCGGCCCTGGAGCTCGGTGCACCACCACTTGGCCTTGGCCGCGTCGACGACCGTCAACTCGCCCGAGTTCAGGGCCAGTACGCAGCGGTCGAGGTAGTGCTGGGCCACCTCGATCTCGGTGGACAGCTCGGCGAGCCGGTGCCGGATCACCTGGAGGGAGCCGATCGGCTTGCCGAACGCCTTGCGCTCGCGCACGTACTCGACGGTCCACTCGAAGGCCGCCGTCGCCTGGGCCAGACCGGCGATCGCGACCGACATCCGCTCCTGGGCGAGGTTGCGCGTCAGGGCGAAGAAGCCCTCGCCCTCCTCGCCGAGCAGGTTGGCCGCCGGCACCCTGGCGCCGGTGAAGACCAGTTCGGCGGTGTCCTGGGCGTGCAGGCCGACCTTCTCCAGCTTGCGGCCTCGCTCGAAGCCCGGGGTGCCGCGCTCCACGACGATCAGGCTGAGCCCGCGGTGCGGGTGCTCGCCCGTGCGCACGGCGACGACGACCAGGTCCGCGTTGATGCCGTTGGTGATGAACGTCTTCGCGCCGTCGATGACGTAGTGGTCGCCGTCGCGTACGGCCTTGGTGCGGATGCCGGACAGGTCGGAACCGGTGCCGGGCTCGGTCATGGCGACCGCGGTGATCAGCTCGCCGGAGGCGATGCCGGGCAGCCAGCGCGCCTTCTGCTCGTCGTTGGTCTGGTCGAGGAAGTAGGGCAGACACACGTCCGCGTGCAGCGTGGGGCCGAGGATCGCCGGGATGGCCCCCACCCGCGCGCCCTCCTCGTGCAGGATCGTGTTGTAGCGGAAGTCCTGGATCCCCGCGCCGCCGAACTCCTCGGGCACCGCGATGCCGAGCGCGCCGAGGGCACCCAGACCGGTGAACAGCTCACGGGGCACGATGCCCGCCTTGTCCCAGTCCGCGTAGTGCGGCACGACGTGCTTGGCGATGAAGGCCCGCACGCTCTCGCGGTAGTCCTCGTGCTCGGCTTCGAAAAGGGTTCGCTTCATGATCATCTTTCTTGGAGGGATCGTGAACCGCGGCGGTGCCGTCGTGCGACCGAATGCGCCAGCGGAGACTACTCGGGATTCACTTGAGGCGAAAGTAGGGGCGTGGCGGCGGGTGGAGCAGGGCGGAGCGACGCGTCGCGCCCGACCCGCACACTGATCCCGGTTCACAAAGCCACGTCGGCCACTGTGCCCCTGGTCACATCCGGTCCGACTACTGCGTTTTACTAGGACGTCCTACTATTTATCTGATCGGCGTCCCCTCGACCTGCCCCGGAAGGCCCCCGATGAGCGAACTGCACTCCCCCGTGCACCCCGTCCGCCTGGTCACCGCATCCGCCCTGTTCGACGGGCACGACGCGTCGATCAACATCATGCGGCGGATCTTCCAGTCCCAGGGTGCCGAAGTGATCCACCTCGGGCACAACCGATCGGTGCAGGAGGTCGTGAACGCGGCGCTGGAGGAGGACGCGCACGGTGTGGCCGTCTCCTCGTACCAGGGCGGCCATGTCGAGTACTTCGAGTACCTGGTCGAGTCGCTGCGCGAGCGAGGCGCGGAGCACATCCGGGTGGTCGGCGGCGGGGGCGGGGTGATCGTGCCCGAGGAGATCACCCGGCTGCGCACGCACGGGGTGACCATCTTCTCGCCCGAGGACGGACAGCGGATGGGCCTCGCCGGGATGATCAACTCGGTGGTGCGCGACTGCGACTTCGACCTGTGGGAGGGCAAGCCCGCCGACGTGGAGGCGGTGCTCGCGGGCGACCGGTTCGCCACCGCCCGCGCCATCACGGGCGCCGAACTCGGCAAGCTGCCGCCGGAGTTCCTCGCCCGCCTGCGGGCCGCCGCGGCCGGACGGGTGGTTCCGGTGCTCGGCATCACGGGCACCGGCGGCTCCGGCAAGTCCTCGCTGACCGACGAGCTGGTGCGCCGCTTCCGGGTGGACCAGCAGGACAAGCTGCGCATCGCGGTGATCGCGGTCGACCCGACCCGCCGGCGCGGCGGCGGCGCGCTGCTCGGCGACCGGATCCGGATGAACTCCCTGGACGGGAACCGGGTGTTCTTCCGCAGCCTGGCCACACGCGGCAGCCACGAGCTGCCCGAACACCTCACCGACGTGATCGACGTGGTCAAGGCCGCCGGGTACGACCTGGTGATCGTGGAGACCCCGGGCATCGGCCAGGGCGACGCGGCGATCGTGCCGTTCGTCGACACCTCCCTGTACGTGATGACGCCGGAGTTCGGCGCCGCGTCCCAGTTGGAGAAGATCGACATGCTCGACTTCGCCGACGTGGTCGCGGTCAACAAGTTCGAGCGGCGCGGCGCCAAGGACGCGCTGCGCGACGTGAGCCGCCAACTGGTGCGCAACCGCGAGGCGTTCGACAAGAAGCCCGAGGACATGCCGGTGTACGGCACCTCGGCCGCCACGTTCCACGACGACGGGGTCACCGCGCTCTTCCAGCACCTGAAGTCGGCCCTGGACGAGAAGGGACTGCGGCTGACGGAGGGCACCCTCGCGCCGGTGGCCGTGCGCCACTCCTCCGGCATCCGCCAGGTGGTGCCCGCCGACCGGGTGCGCTACCTCGCCGAGATCACCGAGACGGTCTGCGCGTACCACGCCGAGACCGAGGCGCTCGCCGAGGCGGCCCGGCGGGTGCAGCGCCTCGACGCGGTCATGGGCGAACTCGCCGCGGCCGGTTCCACCGCGGACAACGTGGCGGCGCTGCTCACGGACGCCCGCAGGCAGCTCCCGCACGAGGTCACCGAGCAGATCGAGAACTGGCCCGCCGTCGTGGCGTCGTACTCCGGCGACGAGCAGGTCGTGCGGATCCGCGACCGGGAGATCCGCACCAAGCTGACCCGCGAGTCGCTGTCGGGCAACAAGGTGCCCCGGGTGGCGCTGCCCCGGTTCACCGACCACGGTGAGCTGGTGCGGTTCTGGCGGCGGGAGAACCTGCCCGGCTACTTCCCGTTCACCGCCGGGGTGTTCCCCTTCAAGCGCGACGGCGAGGACCCGGCGCGGATGTTCGCCGGCGAGGGCGACCCGTTCCGCACCAACCGGCGCTTCAAGCTGCTCTCGGAGGGGCAGCCCGCCACCCGGCTGTCCACCGCCTTCGACTCGGTCACCCTCTACGGCCGTGACCCCGGCGAGCGCCCCGACATCTACGGCAAGGTCGGCACCTCCGGCGTCTCGGTCGCGAACCTGGACGACATGAAGGCGCTGTACGACGGCTTCGACCTGATCGCGCCGACGACCTCGGTCTCGATGACGATCAACGGCCCGGCGCCCACCGTGCTGGCGTTCTTCCTCAACACCGCGATCGACCAGCAGATAGAGCGGTTCCGCGCCGCCGAGGGCCGCGACCCCTCGGCCGAGGAGGCGGAGCGGCTGCGCGCCAACGCGCTGGCGAGCGTGCGGGGCACGGTGCAGGCCGACATCCTCAAGGAGGACCAGGGCCAGAACACCTGCCTGTTCTCCACCGAGTTCTCGCTGCGGATGATGGCCGACATCCAGGAGTGGTTCATCGCGCACAAGGTGCGCAACTTCTACTCGGTGTCCATCTCCGGCTACCACATCGCGGAGGCGGGCGCGAACCCGATCAGCCAGCTGGCCTTCACCCTCGCCAACGGCTTCACCTACGTGGAGGCGTACCTGGCGCGCGGCATGGACGTGGACGACTTCGCGCCGAACCTGTCGTTCTTCTTCTCCAACGGCATGGACCCCGAGTACTCGGTGCTCGGCCGCGTGGCCCGCCGCATCTGGGCGGTCGCGATGAAGCGGAAGTACGGCGCCAACGAGCGTTCCCAGAAGCTCAAGTACCACGTGCAGACCTCGGGCCGCTCCCTGCACGCCCAGGAGATGGACTTCAACGACATCCGCACCACGTTGCAGGCGCTCATCGCCATCTACGACAACTGCAACAGCCTGCACACCAACGCGTACGACGAGGCGGTCACCACCCCGACCGAGGAATCGGTCCGCCGGGCCCTGGCCATCCAGCTGATCATCAACCGGGAGTGGGGCCTCGCGATGAACGAGAACCCGCTCCAGGGGTCGTACGTCATCGACGAGCTGACCGACCTGGTCGAGGAGGCGGTGCTGCTGGAGTTCGAGCGGATCAGCGAGCGCGGGGGCGTGCTCGGCGCGATGGAGACCGGTTACCAGCGCGGCCGTATCCAGGACGAGTCGATGCTCTACGAGCAGCGCAAGCACGACGGTTCGCTGCCGATCATCGGTGTCAACACCTTCCGCAATCCGCACGCGGAGAGTGCCGAGCCGGGCGCCATCGAGCTGGCCCGGGCCACCGAGGAGGAGAAGCGCTCCCAGCTGGAGCGGGTGCGGGACTTCCAGTCCCGGCACCAGCAGGAGGCGCACGCCGCGCTGGCCGCCCTCAAGGCGGCGGCGGTCGGCGGCGACAACGTCTTCGCGGTGCTCATGGACGCCGCCCGGGTGTGCACCCTGGAGCAGATCACCGAGGCGTTCTTCGAGGTGGGCGGCCAGTACCGGCGCAACGTCTGACGCACCGAGCGAGGGCCTTTCTTCCGGATCAGGCCGGCTTCGGGTGACGGCACCTCGTGGCCGACACCACGACCGCCGACAAGACCCGGCAGAGAGGCCCTCGCGAACACCGGCACCGACCCCGATGACCACTGCATAAACATGCAGGGACATGCGGACGGCGGGTCGGTGGCCGGCCGAGCATAGTGAGCAGCCTTGTCACATACCCATTCCCGGTCGGCATCTACGACTTGGCAGCGAACACCGGCTGGGTCAACGTCGGCACCGACCACGACACCGCAGCGTTCGCGGTGGAATCGATCCGCCGCCGGTGGCACGGTCAGGGGCCATGCCGCCTACCCGCAGGCGACACGGCTGCTGATCACTGCCGACGCGGGCGGCTCCAACAACTACCGCACCCGGGCCTGGAAACTGGAACTGGCCCGTCTCGCCGCCCAGACCGGCCTGACCATCACCGTCTGCCACCTGCCGCCCGGCACATCGAAGTGGAACAAGATCGAGCACCGGCTCTTCTCGCACATCACCATGAACTGGCGCGGCCGCCCGCTGACCAGCCACGAAGTCATCGTCCAGTCCATCGCCGCGACCACCACCCGCATCGGACCGCACGTCACGGCCCGACTGGACACCGGAACCTGTCCGACCGGAGTCGCCATCAGCGACGCGGGATGGCAGCGCTGCCGCTGACCCGCCATGCCTTCCACGGCGAGCGGAACTACGTCCTGCACCCCCAGTCGGCCCCGGCAGTCCCGGCGGCCGGAGCCCCGCAGCCGCCGATGCCGACGCCGACATGGGACCGGGCTCAGCTGACCGATCCCGCAATGACCGGACTGTCCCCGCACCAACTGGACGAGCTGACTCGGGCCCTGGCCTTGGACGGTGATACCGGACGCGGCCGTCCGCCCCGGCTCTCTTTCTCCGACCAGGTCCTCGCCACCGTGCTTCACCTGCGCGTCAACCTGGCAGCGGAGCCCCTCGCCATCTTGTTCGGCAGCAGCCGCTCGGCCATGCACCGCACCCTGCTGAAGATCAGGAAACTGCTCGACGCCCACGACATCGGCGTCCTACCGGCGACCACGTCGCCTGTCGCCCTCGCCACCCTCCAGGCACAGGTCATCGCCCTCATCAGCGAACCCAACGACAAGATCAAGACGATGTGTCAATGATCTGCAAGCCCGTAGGCACGCCGAGGGTTTCGGCAGGCCAGACGACGTGGTCGCCGCGCCGGGCGCCCCCGCCCAGGGCCGATAAGGACTCGGCACGGTGTCTCACCAGGCGGCCCGGCGGAACTTCTCAAGCCGGCATCCCGGCCGGGGCGCCGCTTCACCGGTGGGCCGGGCAGGCGGAAGTCGGCCCCGCCGTCGGCTCGTTGATGGTTGACCGGCATCGTCGGAGAGCGGTGGTTCCGGCAAGGGGTACGCCGTGCCGGGTGCGCCAGGTCTCCGCCGTCCGCTTCCCGGCCGCGGCAGCACACGGATCCCGGTTCGTCGTGGCCGACGGCTGGACAGGTCAGGGACCCGCGCATACGGGCAGGGGGCGCGGCGGAGGCGTTCGGCCCTCGGAACGCCCACCGTCCGAGCGACGATCCCCCGGCTCGCGGCGCGCTTCGGCGGTCGGGGTGGTATCGGCATGCTGTGATCGGCCCGAGTCCGGGCACGGGCGGCGGCCAAGTTACCCGAGGCGTCGTCGGTCCGGTCGACTTCCCGCACTGGAGGTGCTGTTGAAGAGCCGCGTATGTTCCCTCGGAGCCGCCGGTCTGCCGGCGGTGACGGCCGCTCTGATCGCGGCGGCCGTCACGCAGGCGGTCCCGGCCCGGGCCGCGACGGCACCGCTCGGCGCGGTCGCCCGGCCCGTGTGCCACCACTACAGCCACTGCTCGGCCAAGCCCGGCCCGCCAGGTCCCCCCGGGCTGCCCGGGCCCGCCGGTCCGCAGGGCGCTCCCGGCCCGGCCGGGCCTCCCGGTGAGACGGGCCCCGCCGGGCCGCGGGGCGAGACCGGGCCCGAGGGCCCCACGGGCCCTGCGGGCCCCGACGGACCGCAGGGCCCCGAAGGACCCCAGGGCCCCATGGGACCGCAGGGCGAGACCGGGCCCGCCGGGCCGGACGGCCCCGAGGGCCTGCCCGGCCTGCCCGGCCCCCAAGGGCTCCCCGGGCCCAGCGCACCGCTGTACCGGTTCACCCAGTTCACTGTTCCGCCCGGCGGCTCGGCCACCGGCCAGGTGCTCTGTCCTGCCGGCACCTCTCCCGCCGGGGGCGGGATTCACCTGCTCACCGAAAGCGGCGCTGCGAATTTCCTATACCAGGGCGACCGCCCGATCGACAACGGCTGGGAGTTTCTGGCGAGCAGCACGGCCACGGACCCGCTGGCCGTGGAGATCTCGGTCGTCTGCCTTCGGGTCGAGTGACGCCCACCGGCTGACGCTTCCGACGCGCCACCCGCCGCCCGGAGCGGGCGAACCCCGCGGCGCGACGGCTCCTGCCGGTCCGCCCGTCGAGCGCCCGCCGGCGAGGGCCGGTCACCGGGTCTTGGTTTCTGTGCCGCGTTCCCGGACCGCCGCCGTCGCCGGGCGGCCCTGCCGCTCCTCGGCACACGACTCCTCACAGCGCCCGGTGGCGGGGCGCGTCACACTCCGGCCCGTTCCCACGCCCCGTTTCCTCCTCCTCCCCGAGGTGAGACCTTGAAACGCTCCGCATCCCCCCTCCGGCACGCCGTTCTGCCCGCCGTGGCCCTGATCGGCGCCCTCTCGACGTCCCCCGCCCAGGCATCACCCCTGTCCATGGCCGGCGGCCACTGCAAGCAGCACTGCCAGGGCATCCCCGGCCCCCCAGGACCGCAGGGCCCGGTCGGGCCTACCGGGCCTGACGGTCCCCCGGGCAATCAGGGCCCCACCGGCGCCGAGGGACCCGCCGGTCCCACGGGCGACACCGGACCGGCAGGACCCGCCGGGCCAGAGGGCGAGAGGGGCGAACCCGGCCCCATGGGCCCGGCAGGCCCGCAGGGCGAGACGGGGCCCCCTGGCCCGATGGGCGAGACGGGCCCTCAGGGCCCGACAGGGGAACAGGGGCCGTCCGGACCCACCGTGTCCCCCGTCACGGCCACCGCGGACAACTACATTCCCGTCGGGTCACAGGACCCCACCACGTTCTACACGGGGGCGACGTGTCCCGCCGGTACGGTGCTCACCGATGGCGGCACCTATGTCACAAGCGGCGCCGGACCCGCAGTGCACGTGAGCGCCGGATTCTCGGAGAACCCCCCGAACATCAGATGGCTGGGCTCCGTCCATTCGGACGTGCCGGCGACCACGCCCATCACCTTCACGGTGTACGCCCGCTGCATCCCGGTCTCCTGAGCCGCTTCGACCGCCTCCGCCCGTCACTCCACGAGGAGAACCCGTGACACGCCCCCTTCGACGCATGTACCGCGGTGGCCTGACAACCGCGGCGGCGGTCCTGGTCACCGCGCTGGCCGGGCCTCAGGCCCACGCCGGTCCCACGCCCCCGAACACCGGCTGCGACTACGGCTGCGAGTCCGGACGGCCCGGCCCTCCGGGGCCTCCCGGACCCCAAGGACCCACGGGCCCGGCCGGGCCCCAGGGACCCGACGGCCCGACCGGCGCCGACGGCCCTGCGGGGTCCAAGGGCGAGACAGGACCACCCGGACCACAGGGCCCCGCAGGCGCCCAGGGCCTGCCCGGGCCGATCGGTCCCGCTGGGCCCACCGGGCCTCTCGGAGAGGCTGGGCCCGCCGGGGCGCGCGGATCTGAGGGACCGGCAGGGCCGACGGGCCCGCAGGGACCGACGGGTCTGCCGACCTACACCTTCAGAGGGAGCTCCGGCGTCGTGCTGGTCGCGCCAGGCGAGGAGAGCACGGTCACGGCCCACTGCCCGGCCGGAACAGCGGTGACCGGGGGAGGGCCCAGTGCCTCCAGGATGCGGATCCTCACCAGCGCCCCGGACCCGAGCGTGAACGGCTGGACGGTCACGGTCTACAACCAGCTCTCCATTCCCCTCGGCTTCAACACCTACAACCTGTGCATCCCGGTCAACGCGTGATCCCACGGTTCGACGCCGCCGCCCTCTCGGCCAGCGTTCGGTGAGGCGCCCCGCTCAGGCAGGCCGGCCGAAACGGACAAATGCGGCGCAGGAGCGGACTTCGACGACGACGCACGGCGCGGTCATGGTCGCCCGCCCCGAGTGTTGGCCCGAGCGGCTGTGCGGGGGCCGCCCCTGTGAAGTGGCGGTCCCCGTCCTCACCTTCCCGCAGCCAGTGCTGTGACCGTGAATCTTCACCGGGTTGGGCCGTAACGATGGCTCCCTGCGCCGTACAGTCGGTGAACTGAAGGAGCAGGGGAATCCCGGTGCGCGAAAAAGACAGCAACGCTGATGGCCTCGGCCAGCGGGCCGTGGCCATCAGGTGGATACAGGTCGTGCTGTTCGGGGTCGTTGTCCTGCTGGTCGGATTCCGTATCTGGGAGCGGGAGCACGGCGGCGGTTCGAGCTCGATCGTGTTCGGGCTGATGGCCGCATCGGCGCTGTCCAGGCGAATGACGCAGCTGGTTCGGGTTCATGGGGCACCACGCTGCCGCTTGGTCGTCCCGGAGCTCCGGGCCAATCGGCCGTCTGGGTCGGCGATCACCACCCCGTAGCAGCCAAGATCAGCTGCGGTCGTGAGGTCTGTAGGCGGTGTTGTGGATGAGGCGGGCGCGGGACTCATCGGCGGGTCATCAGCTTGTCCGTCCCGGGGAGGGAATGGTTGCACCGTCTGTGGCGGGACCGGTGGGCCCGCGGCCCGGAACGGTGTGAGAGTGGAGCTGACGGAGTGAGGTGATGTCGTGACGGACGGACCCGACCATGCGGCGGCCCCCGGCATGGACGAGCAACTGCTGGAGAGGATGCTCGCCGACGTCCACGCGATCGCCCCCTACCAGCTGCCCGGACTGGTGAACCGCTGCGCCCGGGCGATGGGGCTGACCGGCGCGGCCATCTACCTCATCGATCTGCAGCAGCGCATCCTGGTCCCGCTCGACGAGCAGGACGCCCGGCTGCCGGTGGACGACAGCATGGCCGGATGGGCCTACCGCACCGTCTCGGTGCGGATCGAGGAGGACCAGGGCGATCTGGTCGTCTGGGTGCCCCTCGTCGACGGAGCGGAACGCCTCGGCGTGCTGGGCATGCGGTCGGGGTCGATGGACGCCGGGCGGCTGCGCCGCTGCCGGCTGCTGGCCCACACGCTCTCGATGGTGGTCACCACCAAGCGGACCTACAGCGACTGGTTCGTGGCCCGCACCCGTACCCGCACCATGCACGCGCGTACCGAGATGCTGCGCGCCTTCCTGCCGCCCCGAAGTATCGGCACCACGTCGGTGATCTCCACCGGGGTGCTGGAGCCGGCCTATGACCTGGGCGGAGACGCCTTCGACCACTCGTTGACCCGCAATGTCCTGCACGCAGGCATCTTCGACTCCATGGGCCACAACCTGGCCTCCGGCCTGACGACGGCGGTGGCGTTGGCATGCTGCCGCAACGCGCGCCGCTCCCGCGCCGACCTGCCCGAGATGGTCGAGACCGTCGACCGGGCCCTCGCCCAGTGGCTCCCCGACCAGTTCTGCACCGGCGTCGTGTGCCAACTGGACGCCGACACCGGTGTGCTGCGCTGGAGCAACTGCGGCCATCCCGCTCCCCTGCTGATCCGCGGCCAGCGTGTCCTGGACAAGGCGCTGGACAGTCCCCCGGAGCCGCCCATGGGTCTGCGTGCCTTGCTCGGCCCCGGAGTCGCCCGCGCGGTGCACGAGACGGCCCTGGAGCCCGGCGACCGGGTGCTGCTGTACACGGACGGCGTCATCGAGGCCCGGCGGGGCGGCGACGAGTTCGGTCTCGACCGGTTCGCCGACTTCATCATCCGTTCCGCCGCCGGCGGCCAGCGGCCCGCGGAGATCCTGCGGCTGCTCATCCACGACATCCTCGACCACCACAACAACAAGCTGACCGACGACGCCACCATCCTGCTGATCGAGTGGCAGCCCAAGCCCACCTCCCCCGGCTGAGACGGAGCCGCGAAAAAGACCAGACGCGGCAGTCGGCGAGCCATCTCGTCTGAGTCCGAGAAGTCGAAGTTCCAGGCAGGGTCCAGCTGCGGGTAGCAGATGGTGCGCATGTCTTCGCCCTCCAGGTCGCTGCCGGCGGCTGCGGCGGCTTGGACTATGGGCAGTTTCGCCAGGGCGTCAGGATCAGCGACGACGCGCTCGAAGACTTCACGGCCCTGAGCGACATCAGGTCCCACAGCGCCTGCTCCGCAGTAATGATCTCCTCGACCGGCCGGGGGGCCAGCAGCGAGGTCGCTTCGCGCGCGCGACCGCGTCGCTGTCGTGTGGGGTGATCGCCCGGTCGCGGGCCTCCGCGATGAGCTCCCAGAACTGCTCCTTGTTCATGGCGGGGAGCATGCCATCTCGTACTGACAGAAGGAGTTCTCGACCCTTGGAGATCAGGCTGCTGCCTTCCCCGCCGCTGGCCGAGCATCCGGTTGAAGAGGTTGCGCAGGGCGGCCGCGTGCCAGTCTCCGTGGACATCGCGTCGGCGACGGTAGTGGGCCTTGGCTCCGGGTTGAGCCGGTCGTTCTTCACTCGCCGTCGGATGATGCTCGACTTCTTGCCGGCAGCCCTGGTGATCGGCGAGGCGTCGGCATAAGCCTTCAGACCACGGGTGTCTGCGAACCGGCTTCGGTCATCGCCGATCTCGGCCAGCACCCAACCCGGGCGCCGAGTTGGACGCCAAGGCCGGGGAAGCTGAGGGTGACCTCCGCGTCCGGGTGCTGAGGGAAAGCCTCTTCCACCGCCCTCGCGAGGTCGTCGGCGGCCGTGCAGGCGGCGTCGAGCTGTATGAGGAGGGCGAGCATCCGCTTGCCGAGCTCGTCCTCGACCAACGGCGGCTGGTGGGCACACTCTGCCCGGAACACCTCGCGGAGTCGGTCGGCCTCAGCCTCGATGCCCCGCTTGCGGCCGGCCCGCTTGAGCGCGGCCTGAATCTGTGTGCGGCTCAGCCGCGCGGCCTGGGAAGGCGTCGGGGCGAGCTTGAGCAGCTCTCGCGCCTCGGGGCGGCAGAGGCCGTTCTGCCAGGTGGCGAAGGCCTCCAGGGCGGACGGGTAGTACTCGCGCAGAAGAGACCGGAGCTGATTGGAGTTCTGCTGCCGGTTCCAGGTGGCGTCCTGCTGAGCCCGGGCGAGGACGGCGATCGCCCGGGCCAGGCCGCTGTCCTGGGGCAGGGGCCAGTGGGCGTGCATGTCGGTGCGCAGGATGTTGGCCAGGACCAGGGCGTCGCCCGGGTCTGACTTCTTGCGGGAGACGGAGTAGCGGTCGCGATGGCGGGCGGCGGCCATCGGGTTGATCGCGAAGACCTGCCGCTTGCCGGTCCGCAGCACCGCGACCAGCAGGCCGCGGGAGGTCTCGATCGCGATCGGGATCGGGGCTTCCTCCGTGTCGCCATGCTCGACGAGCAGGTCCATCAGTAGCTGGTAACCGGCAGCATGCACTGGTCACGAGCGCATGCGGGCCACGCAGCGACCTAATTCCAGGACTCAGCCGCCGGGGCTGGTCCGACACCTCATCAGCCGTGTTCGTGCCACCAGCTCACCTCACGGGCCTCGGTCTACTTGGGAGCTGGAACCGGCTCGGTTGTATCAAGAGGTCACCGTGCGGGGGGCTCGCACCACCAACTCCAACGAGGGATCAAGTCGATGGTTGTTGACGGGCCTGCGGCCGTAGGCGCTGCCAGTCTTCGAAGAGGCATCGTTGCCCGGTCCTGACAAGGCATCCACCAGCAGGCGACAGGCCCGCCAACGTCTGGTGGTGGCGGTTGTGAGGACGCCGAGCGCTGCCGCTCTCTGGGGAGGTCTCGTATCGACCAAGTCGCGTGAAGACTTCCGCTCGACGCCCACACAACCGCCACCACCACAAGCACCAGGACGTACACCGGTCTATCCGGAGCTTTTCATCAGCCGGAGTGGCAGCAGATGTCACGGTCCTCGTGCTCGAACAGACCCAGCAGAACCACCTTGGCGGTGGATGGTGCTGGATCCGCTGGCAACGAATCAGGTGTTCAGTTCCTCCTCGTGCCCCGTGTTTCGCCGAGTGGTCTCGGAGGCCGGCCGGCGGCGCCGTAGGAGACGGCTTGGGGGTTGTGGGTCGGGAGCTCCGGCTTCGGCTTGCCCGGCTTGGGTGGGCACGGCCCCGGCGGATTCGGGGTGCCCGGACCCGGCGGGTACGGGTTGCCCGGACCCGGCGGATACGGGTTGCCCGGACCCGGCGGATACGGGTTGCCCGGCCCCGGCGGGTACGGGTTTGGCCCGGGGATTCTGGTGTCCTCGCGGGTGACCGCGACGTGCTGCCCGTCGGTGTCCAGCACGACGGTGATCACGCCGGGGTCGGAGAGTTCGTAGCCGTCGGGCGCCGAGACCTCCTGCCAGTAGTACGTGCCGGTCGGGAGGTCGGCGGCGGAGCAGACGCCGCTGGCCGGGGTGGTGCAGCGGGAGCCGACCGTGGTGTCCGGGTTGGCACCGGTGGTCTGGAGGCCCGCGACGCCATTGGTCTCGCGCCACAGCTGGAAGACGGCTCCGGCCAGGCGATGCCCGGTGTCGGCGTCGACCTTCGTGACGCTGGTGGACGCGGTGGGGCCCTCGCTGCCCGGCGGCTCGCCGCAGTCCGGGAGGTCACCGATGAAGGGATAGCTGTGGAACTCGGTGCCCTCGCCCCCGGTACCTCCCGACGAGTGTGTCAGTGATCCGGTGGTGAAGAACCTCCCGTTCACGCCGGGCTTGTTCACGAGGGCGGAACTGTCCGGGTTGCCGACCAGCACACTGCCCTGGAAGTGCCCGAGGCCGGTGAGCGTGACGGACGACGCCTTCGGGAAGTTCCACAGCATGTGATCGCGCATCTGGGCCCACGGGTAGTCGGGGTCGTGACTCCCGCTCCAGGTGTTGATCGTGCGTGCGCCACTGCCCGCCACGTTGACGAGCACCGTCGCGTTCCTGGGGATGTCCGCGAAGGCGAGTTCCTGGATGCCGCCCCCGGGGGCAGTGAGGTTGAAGTCGACGTTGAAAACCTGTAGCGCCGAGGTGCCGTCCCCCCTGAACAGGGTCCGGTACCCCAGGTTGACCACCGTTCCGGTGGCCGGGCGGGGCGTGCCGATCCCGGCGTAGCACTCGCTCGCCTCCTGCAACTCGCGCCGCAGCGGGGTGTACGCGGCGACCGCCTGGTCGTCCTGGATGACCGTTCCGGCGATGTTTCCCGAGGCCGTTCCGGCGTGGCGTACGACACCGCCGTAGGCGATGAGTCTCTGCCCGGGGGCGACAGTGACGTCGCCGCCCGTGGCGAGGAAGTCGGCTCCCTCCGGCGGAGGTACCCGCGAGCCGACGCCGGCGATGCCGACGTTGTAGACGTTGGTGCCGCCGGACTTGTTCATGTCGAAGTTGCCGAGGGTCACCACGCGTCCCTCGGCCTCCGCGGCCGTGCCTCTGAGGTGGAAGTCGCCGCCGACGAAAATGTTGACGTTGGCGTCACGGCCTGCGATGGGACCGTTGTTGACGGGCGGGAAGGTCTCCGGACACTGATCACCGAGACACGGTCCCAGACCGCCCGGGAGAGTGGCGGCCTGCGCCGCCGGCGCCGCGACCAGCGACAATCCGAGAGGCACGAGCGTCAAGGCCACGGCAGAGCTTACGACCCTGCCGAGCCGTCGTTTCCAGGGGACGGCCGCATCCGCGACGTACTGGCTGGATTTCATCCGAGTCCACTCCAACGGGAGAAAAATGGAGGGTTTGAGTGTTCATGCGCAGAACACCCAGATCGCCGTGACGCGCGGGGCGCTGTCTGATCGCCTTCACAATCCACCCTCCCGGGCTGACGCCTGTTCTGGTGGCGCGCGGCTGCGGCGACGCCGGACGGGAGCCTCGGTCGGTCTGGGCGAAGACCGTCAGCCGGGTCCGTTCGGCGGTCAAGTCACTTTGGGGCGGGGAGGCATGGGTGTTCCGGCGGTCCCACACCAGCGTGATCGGCGCCTTGACGAGCTGATGAGTGCCGTCGATCAGCACCATGACGTCGCGCTCGTCCATGCCGCGGCACCCGCCCGCGCCAGTCCTCGCCCGAGGCATGGGTGCGCGGTGGCACAGCCGGGTACGCGAGCTGGGCCGCACGGCGATCAGTCCGGCCACGGGCAGGCGTCCCGAGCCCCGCCGGCTCACCGTCACCAGTGAGGTCCAGGCCGCGCCGGCCCGGTGGGCCTCCACGCGGGAGTCGTACGAAGGCTGAACCTGCCCATCTTCCCGCTGTTGTGCTTGGTGTCCGTAGGGGCGGTGGCCAAGCAGCGGTATGGCGGGCCTCCGACCGGGGGCTCTCGGGTTGCGGTCCGGGGTGTCGTCCGGCAGGGGCCGTGGGCAGCCCGTAGACACGGGGATCGTGAAAGCTTCTTCGTATCCCATGGGGTCACAGTTGGGGGACCGTGCGCGCGCCGCCCTGACGGCCGTGCTGGCCACGCTGGTCGCCGCACTCTGCCTGACCGGGCTCGCCGCCCCGCCCGCGAGCGCGCAGCCGTCGCCGCCGACCGACATCGCCTTCGCGTGGGGCCGTAACCAGTACGGGCAGTTGGGGGACGGAACCACCGCCGACAGCAGTACGCCGGTCGGGGTGCACCTGCCCGTCGGCACCCGGGCCACCGCCATCGCCGCCGGCGGCTACCACGGTCTGGCGCTGACGTCCGACGGCCACGTCCTCGCCTGGGGGCGGAACAGCTTCGGGGAGCTGGGGGACGGCACCACCACCAGCAGCAGCACACCGGTCGAGGTGCGCCTTCCCATGGGCACCCACGTCACAGCCATCGCCGCCGGCATCAACCACAGCCTGGCGCTGACATCCGACGGCCGGGTCCTGGCCTGGGGTGAGAACCTCTACGGGCAGTTGGGGGACGGCACCACCGACAATCGCAGCACGCCGGTCGAGGCGCACCTCCCCGCCGGTACCCGGGCCACCGCCATCGCCGGCAGCACGGGCGGCTTCTACAGCCTGGCGGCGACGTCCGACGGCCGTGTTTTCGCCTGGGGCATCAACAACTCCGGGCAGCTGGGAGACGGCACCGACACCAACCGCAGCACCCCGGTCGAGGTGCACCTTCCCCCCGGCGTCCACGCCACCACCGTCGCCGCGGGTGGCGCCCACAGCCTGGCGTTGGCCTCCGACGGCCGCGTCCTCGCCTGGGGCTTCAACGCCAACGGGCAGCTGGGGAACGGCACCACCACCAACAGCAGCACCCCGGTCGAGACGGACCTCCCCCCTGGCGTCCAGGTCACCGCCATCGCCGCCGGCGGCTACCACAGTCTGGCGCTGACGTCCGACGGCCACGTCCTCGCCTGGGGGCGGAACGTCCTGGGGCAGGTGGGGGACGGCACCACCACCAACCGCAGCACCCCGGTCGAGACGGACCTGCCCCCCGGCGTCCACGCCACCGCCGTCGCCGGAGGCTTCTCCCACAGTCTGGCGCTGACGTCCGACGGCCGCGTCCTCGCCTGGGGCGGCAACGAGTTCGGACAGTTGGGCGACGGCACCGACACCAACCACAGCTCACCGGTCCAGGCGGACCTTCCCGCCGGTATCCACGCCACCGCCGTCTCCGGCGGCTACGAGTACAGCCTGGCGCTGGCCGTACGGGCGGCGAGCACGACCACGCTGACGGCGTCCCCGACCACGGCCGCCCCCGGCCAGCCGGTCACCCTGACCGCACACGTCACCTGCAACACGGCCACCGCCACCGGTGAGGTCGTCTTCCGCGACGGCGACACCCCGATCGGCACCGGCACGCTCGGTCCCGATGGCGATGCCGCCCTCACCACCACCAGCCTCGCCCTGGGCGCGCACCAGATCACCGCCCACTACCAGGGCAGCGCCGACTGCCCGGCCTCGGTCTCCGAGCCCGTCGTCGTGGTCATCGAGCAGGTACCGCAGCCGTCCCTCGGTCTGACCAAGGCGGTGGAGTCCACCGGACCGTTCCAGATCGGCGACACGGTCCAGTACAGGTACACCGTCACCAACACGGGCAACACCGCTCTGCACAACGTGACCGTCACCGACGACCTCGTCCCCACGGTCACCTGCGACACGGCCACCCTGACCCCCGGTGACAGCACGACCTGCCATGGCGGCCACACCATCACCGAAGCCGACATCACCCCCTGCCAGCCCGCCACCGGCGGCTGCCTCCTCACCAACCTGGCACAGGCCACGGCCGTTGAGCCCAGCGGCCTGGAGGTCGCCAGCGAGCAGGCCACCGCCACCATCACCGTCCAGCAACAGCAGCCGACCACCGAACTCACCCTGGCCAAGCGGGTCGTCTCACGCGGCCCGTTCAAGGTCGGGGACACGGTCGAGTACGCGTACACGGTCACCAACACCGGCGACGCCACCCTGCACAACGTGACCGTGACCGACGACCTCGTCCCCACGGTCACCTGCGACACGACCAGCCTGGCCCCGGGGGCGAGCACCACCTGCCACGGCACCTACACGATCACCACGACCCACCTCGCCCCCTGCAAGAAGACCGCCAAGGACGGCGGCTACGGCAACGGCGTGTGCTGCCAGGTCACCAACACCGCCCACGCCACCGCGACCGGCCCCGGCGGCAACCGGGTCACCAGCAACCAGGCCACCGCCACCATCCAGGTGACCGCCGGCAAGCACGATGACTGCTGCAAGCAGCACGGCGGCCACGGCAACGGCTACGGAAAGGCGAAGACCTCCGCCGAGTCCTGACCCCCAGCCCCACCGTGAACCCCGCTCCGGAACCCCTCGGAGCGGGGTTCTCCCTCAGGGGCTGCCGCCCGAAAAGCGGCGGTGCACTGCCGAGCTGACTGACCCCATATTCGGTCACCGATCCGGGCACGCCGGGCTCCTCGCGTCATCCGACTGGCGGTAGGGCAATAACGGGGTAACACCTGACCAGCTGCCTACACTGACGACGGCACCCTGTTCACACTGGACCCGGCACACCCCGATCGGAAGCCCGTGGGGACGACGACACCGGCCGGCTTACCGGCCAGGTCGCCGTGGCCGCGCGGGCTCGTCAGGTGCCGCACGCGGGGACGAACAATGCCGACGGCTATGCGAATCCAAGTGCCTCCCCAGGTGGTGTATCGCGCGCGCGGCACCGTTCAGCGGCTCGCCGGTCGCCCCGCGCGCGGCTTCCGCTCGTTCTCGCAAAGGGAGATACGACGCGGCGGCTGATGCGCCGGGACGACCGGCAAGGTGTGGTGGCTGCCGTTCGCGTCGAGGTACGGCTCGAAGGGCGGGTTGGTCGCGCAGTCCCGATCGCGGACTTCCCCGCGGTGCGGGCCAGGGTCAGGGGCGGACTCGGACATGGAGGCGAGCCTAGGGGGTGTCCGGCGGATCTTGGCGCAGACGCGGGGTCCGGCACGCCGATCTGCGGCGTTGTCGTCGGTCGCCGACGCCCGCGTCGACTC
>NZ_JBEZND010000035.1:0-96791 GCF_040706415.1 Streptomyces sp. NPDC048106
TCGGCACCGCCACCCTCAACGCCGACGGCACCGCCACCCTCACCACCACCAGCCTCCCCCTGGGCGCACACCAGATCACCGCCCACTACCAGGGCAGCGAAGATTGTCCGCCCTCGGTCTCGGAGGTGGTCGTGGTGGTCGTCGAGGAGGCCCCGCAGGCGTCCCTCACCCTGACCAAGCAGGTGGAGTCCGCCGGTCCGTTCCAGGTCGGGGACACCGTCCGGTACACCTACACCGTCACCAACACCGGTAACACCCTCCTGTACAACGTGACGGTCAACGACAACCTGGTCGCCGCCGTCACCTGCGACACGACCGTCCTCTTCCCCGGCCAGAGCACCCCCTGCCACGGCAGCCACACCATCAGCCAGGCCGACATCACCCCCTGCCAGCCGGCCACCGGAGGCTGCACACTCACCAACCTGGCACAGGCCACGGCCTTCGATCCCAGCGGCCCGGAGGTCGCCAGCGACCAGGCCACCGCCACCATCACCGTCCAGCAACAGCAGCCGGCCGCCGAACTGACCCTGGCCAAACGGGTCGTCTCCCGCGGCCCGTTCAAGGTCGGGGACCGGGTCGAGTACGCGTACACGGTGACCAACACCGGCGGCACCACCCTGCACAACGTGACCGTGACCGACAACCTCGTCACCCACGTCACCTGCGCCACGACCACCCTCGCACCGGGTGAGAGCACCACCTGCCACGGCACCTACACGGTCACCAAGACCGACCTCATCCCGTGCAAGAAGACCACCAAGGGCGGCGGCTACGGCAACGGCAAGGGCGTGTGCTGCCAGGTCACCAACACCGCCCATGCGACGGCGACCGACCCCGACGGCAACCAGGTCACCAGCAACCAGGCCACGGCCACCATCCAGGTGACCGCCGGCAAGCACGACGACTGCTGCAAGCAACACGGCGGCCACGGCAAGGGCTACGGAAAGGCGAAGACCTCCGTCAAGCCCTGACCCTCAACCCCCCACCGTGAACCCCGCTCCGGAGCCCTCGGAGCGGGGTTCTCCCACAGACCAGGGAGGCGGCCACGAACGGTCAGCGGAGGGTTTCGGTCACCACGGCACCGACCTCGGGTCCGGCCTGGGCCACCAGTGTGCCGTCGGGCGCCCACATCCCGGAGCCGCCGGAGGTCTCCCGGTACTCGCCGCTCGATCCCGCCGCGGTCGACAACACCACCCATACGCCGTGCGCCGCTGCCCGCTCCTGCATGTGCCCGTCCCGGCGAGCCGACTGCTCTGGGCCCGCGCCGTAGAGCGTGCTCGCCACATATGCGTCAATGCCCAGGGCCGCTGTCTCCGCCGCGTGTTGCGGCACCGCCGCATCGCGGCACACGGCGAGTCCCAACCGCCACCCGTCGATCTCCAGCACTGCTGGTTTCTCACCCGGGGTGAAGCGGATCCCTTCGTCTCCGTGCAGATGCATCTTCGCGTACGTCCCCGCCGCACCCTGGCCCGTGACGGCCAGGGTCGCGATGTGCTCACGCCCGTCCTCGCTCCGCAGTGGAGCACCGACCAACGCCATCGCTCCCGTTCGGCGGCACGCCTCGACGAGTACACCGAGCCGGGGGTCGTCCACGGCCACCGCCGGGGCGGCCAGGTCGTAGCCCGTGAGCGAGAGCTCCGGGAAGACCACCAGACGCGCCTCCGCCCTCAACACGGCCTCCGCGTGCAGAGCGGCGTTAGCGGCGACATCCAGGTCGACACAGCCGGGCTGACAGACGGCGACGGTCAACGGTTCAGGCACCGGCACTCCAGGTCAGTGGGCAAGGCGACACGCAGATCAGTCTATGCAGGTCATGATCCCGCGCCCGCTCCCGCACCACTCACCCAATCGGCCCCGGCCACGGAGTCCGGGGCCGAGGCCGAGTAAAGCGCCTCCCTGGGGAGGGACCCCAGGTCAACACGGTGTTTCGAAGAGCCCCCTGTCGGATTCGAACCGACGACCTTCGCTTTACAAGAGCGGCGCTCTGACCAGCTGAGCTAAGGAGGCGTGCTGCGCGGACGCGCCTGTGCAGTGTACCCACGTCACAGGGCGGGCCCCGCGAGAATTTCCGTGAAGTTCACAGTCGCTCATGTACTGACAGATCGAGTGAACGCCAGGTACCGTCTCGATCGGTTCACTCGCGTGGACTACGCAACCACCTTCCTACAACGGATCGTCCGGCACGTTCCTGCCGGTAGAAGGGGGCCCATCACCATGGCCACTGTCACGTTCGACCAGGCGACCCGGATCTACCCGGGTTCCACCAAGCCCGCCGTCGACAAGCTCGACATCGCGATCGAGGACGGCGAGTTCCTCGTCCTGGTCGGCCCGTCCGGCTGCGGCAAGTCCACCTCGCTGCGGATGCTCGCGGGCCTGGAGGACGTCAACGGCGGCGCCATCCGCATCGGCGACCGCGACGTCACCCACCTGCCGCCCAAGGACCGGGACATCGCCATGGTGTTCCAGAACTACGCGCTCTACCCGCACATGACGGTCGCCGACAACATGGGCTTCGCGCTCAAGATCGCCGGCGTCAACAAGGCGGAGATCCGGCAGAAGGTCGAGGAGGCCGCGAAGATCCTCGACCTCACCGAGTACCTCGACCGCAAGCCGAAGGCCCTGTCCGGCGGTCAGCGCCAGCGCGTCGCGATGGGCCGCGCGATCGTGCGCGAGCCCCAGGTCTTCCTCATGGACGAGCCGCTGTCCAACCTGGACGCCAAGCTCCGCGTCTCCACCCGCACCCAGATCGCCTCGCTCCAGCGCCGGCTCGGCATCACCACCGTCTACGTCACCCACGACCAGGTCGAGGCCATGACGATGGGCGACCGCGTGGCGGTCCTCAAGGACGGTCTGCTCCAGCAGATCGACACCCCGCGCAACATGTACGACAAGCCCGCCAACCTCTTCGTCGCCGGCTTCATCGGCTCCCCGGCCATGAACCTGGTCGAGGTCCCGATCACCGACGGCGGCGTGAAGTTCGGCAACAGCGTGGTGCCCGTCAACCGCGACGCCCTCAAGGCCGCCACCGACAAGGGTGACCGCACGGTGACCGTGGGCGTGCGCCCGGAGCACTTCGACGTCGTGGAGCACGGCGGCGCCGCCGCGGCCTCCCTGACCAAGGACGCCGCCGACGCCCCGGCCGGCCTCGCCGTCTCGGTGAACGTCGTCGAGGAGCTGGGCGCCGACGGCTACGTCTACGGCAGCGCCGACATCGACGGCACCCTGAACGACCTGGTCGTGCGCGTGAACGGCCGCCAGGTGCCGGAGAAGGGCGCCACGCTGCACGTCGTGCCGCGGCCCGGCGAGACCCACGTGTTCTCCACGTCCACGGGCGAGCGCCTGTCCGACTGAGCACCGTCCCGAGAGAGGGCCCCGCGGTACGCCGCGGGGCCCTCTTCGCATGATCGTTCCGGCCGGGCCGTCAACCCCCTACCCCGAAAACCGCACTTTCTCATCCCCCGTAAGAGTGACGGAATGTTCTCGCGTCATTACCGGCCGCTACCCTCACACGCGTGAAGCACTCCACCACCCTTCAGACGCGACGCAGCCACCGGGGCCCTGCCCGCCGGATCGGCCGCTCCCTCGCCCTCGTCCTGCCCGTCGTCCTGGTGCTCTCGGGAACCCTCGCGGTCACCCTGGTCAACTGGACGGGAAGCCCCGCCGGCTCGGTGCTCACCGCCTCCGACATCACCTCGTCGGAGGTCGCCCCCAAGGCGGCCGCCCACGCCCCCGAGGACGTGCTGCGCGACCGCCTGATGAGCGAGCTGCGCGAAGAGAACCCCGGCGTGGTCCTCACCCACCTCCAGGAGGCCGTCAACGGCCACCCGTCGCTCGCCCGGCACTGCACCTCCATCGCCCGCTCCCTCGGCCGCGCCGCGGTGCGCATCTACGGCGCCTCGCGCGCGCAGTCGTACGCCCGCCCGGTGTGCGACACCTCCTTCGCCACCGGGGTGCTGGCCGCACACGCCTGAAGCCGGGCCGGGGGGCGCCACGTACAGTGCGGGTCATGACCCATCCGAACGCCGCGTCGCGCCCCACTCAAGCCGTGATCCTGGCCGGTGGCCAGGGCTCGCGCTTGCGTCCGTACACCGACGACCGGCCCAAGCCGATGGTCGAGATCCCCGGCACGGGCACTCCGATCATCGGCCACCAGCTCACCTGGCTCGCCGAAGAGGGTGTGACGGACGTGGTGGTCTCCTGCGGCCACCTCGCCGAGGTCCTCCAGGACTGGCTGGACTCGGCCCAGCTTCCGGTCTCCGTCCACACCGTCGTGGAGACCGAGCCCCTCGGCCGCGGCGGCGGTCTCAAGTTCGCCGCGGCGCACCTCCTCCACCCCGACCGGCCCTGGTACGCCACCAACGGCGACATCTGGACCCGCTTCTCGCTGCGGGACATGGCCGACTTCCACACCGAGCGGGACGCCGTGGCGACGCTGGCGCTGGCCCGGCCGCGGATTCCCTGGGGCGCGGTGCAGACCGACGGCTTCGGGCACATCACCGACTTCATCGAGGCCCCGCCGTCCACGTTCGAGATCAACGCCGGTGTGTACGTCTTCTCCCCGGAGTTCACCTCCCTGCTGCCCGAGCGCGGCGACCATGAGCGCACCACGTTTCCGGGGCTCGCCCGGGAGCGGAAGCTCGCGGGGTTCCCGCTGCCGCAGGGGGCGTACTGGCGGGCCATCGACACGGCGAAGGACCTGACGGAAGCGGCCAGGGAACTGGCCGGGCTGGGGCGGTAGTCGCCAGCCGCTGGTCGCCGGTCGCCGGTCACGCGAAGGCACCGCCGGTCGCCCGAAGGCACCGCACAGCACAAGCCGCACAACGCGAGGAGCCCCCGTACCTCTCCGGTACGGGGGCTCCTCTCCTTCCTGCCCGCTCCGTCAGCCCAGCAGGCCGCCCAGCACGCCCGGCTGGCCCGTGGAGGCGCCGCCGCCCGAGGTGGAGGTGCCGCCCGGGGAGGAGCCGCCGGAGGTGGCGGTGCCGCCGGTGCTGGTCGGGCCCGCCGTGGTGCTGGGGGCGCCGCCCGTGGGGGCGGACCGGCGGACGGGGAGCCGGCCACTGGTGCCCTGGGTCGCGCCGGGGGTGGTGGCCGTACCGCCCGCGGTGTGGCTCGCGCCCGGTGTCGTGGCCGCGCCGGAGGGGCTCGCGCCGGCCGTGGCGCCGCCCGAGGGGGAGGTCGGGGCCGAGGGGGTGTGCCGGGGCCGGGTGCCGGGCTTGCCCGGCAGCGGGGAGCCCGGGACGTTGTTGCGGGGCGCCTCGCCGGGGCCGGGCACGACCACGCGGCTGGAGTCGCGGACCGCGCCGCCGAGCAGGGAGCCGACGAGCAGGGTGAGTCCGACGGTCACCGCCGTGATCAGGGCGCCGCGGCGCAGCACGTAGCGGCGCAGTTCCCAGAGGTCCGAGCGGGGACCGAGGCGCCGCCAGGCGCTGCCCGCGAGACGGCCGTCCACCGAGTAGACGGGGGCACCGGCGATGATCAGCGGGGACCAGGCGGCCAGGTAGATGATGTCCGGGGTGTCGTACGCCGGGACCGTCTTCCAGCTGACCGTGACGATCAGCGCGGCCGACAGCAGCACGCCGACCACCGCGGCCACCCGCTGCCAGCAGCCGAGGATCGTCAGCACGCCCACCACGACCTGGAGGAAGGCGATCACGAGCCCCGAGCCGACCGGGTGGTGCAGCGCGAACTGGCGCAGCGGCTCGGCGACGGCCCACGGGTGCAGGGTGTTGAGCCAGGTGACCATGGAGCCGCGTTTGCCGCCGTCGAAGTAGACGGGGTCGCACAGCTTGCCCATGCCGGTGTAGATCGAGATGAAGCCCAGGAAGACGCGCAGCGGGAGCAGCACCACGCCGAGGTTCATCCGGCGGCCGGGGTAGTAGGCGTGCCGGGCCGGGTCGTCCCCGCGCCGCTTGGCGGAGCGCGGGGCGTCGGGGTCGTCGTCGTCGTAGTCCTGGTCGTCGTAGTCCGGGTCGTCGTAGTCCGGGGGGTACGGCGGGTACGACTCCGCGGAACCGTCGCCGTACTCGTCGTCGCGGCCGAAGTCCGGTCGCGGGTACGGCCGTTGGTCGTACGACCCGCTGCGCATGTGCGGCAGCAGGCGGGTGCCCCCGTCGTCCCCGGCGGTGCGCTGGTGACCGACCGCGGGGGTCTCGACGGTCTGGTCCAGCGTGTCGTACGCCTCGTCGTAGCCGGTGGTGCCGGCGCGCGGGATGACCCGGGTGGCGCCGGTGTCGGGCTCGTCGGTGTGGCGGACGATGCTGCCCCGCGCGGCCTGGAGGAGCCGGTGGGCGCCGGTGTCGTCGGGCGCGGACCGGCCGCTCCACACGACGGGCCGGCGACGGCCGGTGCCGGCCCCGCCCGCCTGGCCCGCGACGGGCATCCGGGCGGTGTCGACGGAGGCGCTGAGATGGCGGGCGATCCGGGCGGACCGGGTGCGCCCGGCCGACGCGCCCAACTGCACGCGGAAGCTGGCGTGGTTGACGATGACCTGCGCCGGATCGCTCGGCACCTTCACCATGCTCAGCGCGGGAGCGTCGTCGTCGAATCCCGACGAGCGGTCCCCCGTGGGTGTGCGGGGTGTTCTGGTGTCCACACTCATCTAACCGAGTGACGTGGAGTTAGGACACTGCTTTGACCGGCCGGATGTGTCCGGGCCCCGTCAAAGCAGCGTCCAACGCCATATGGACGCCGGAATTCCCTCGCAAGGGTGAACTTGCGGACGGGTGTTCCGCCCGCGGTCAGCTCCGCCTGCGGGACGCCTCGTACAGCACGATGCCCGCGGCCACACCGGCGTTGAGGGACTCGGTGCCGCCCGGCATCGGGATGCGCACCCGGACGTCACAGGTCTCGCCGACCAGCCGGGACAGGCCCTTGCCCTCGCTGCCGACCACGATCACGACCGGGCCCTGGAGGGCCTCCAGGTCGCCGAGCGCGGCCTCGCCGTCCGCGGCCAGGCCGACGACCGTGACGCCCGCCTTCTTGTACTGCTCCAGCACCCGGGTGAGGTTGGTGGCGCGGGCCACCGGGGTACGGGCGGCCGCGCCGGCGGAGGTCTTCCAGGCACCGGCGGTCATGCCGGCCGAGCGGCGCTCGGGCACGATCACGCCGTGGCCGCCGAACGCGGAGACCGAGCGGACGACCGCACCGAGGTTGCGCGGGTCGGTGACCCCGTCGAGCGCGACGACCAGCGGGTCCGCCCCCTCGTCGGCGGCGGCGTCGAGCAGGTCCTCGGGGTGCGCGTACTCGTACGGCGGGACCTGGAGGACCAGGCCCTGGTGGTTGAGGCCGTTGGTCATGCGGTCCAGCTCGGGGCGCGGGGCCTCCATGAGGTTGATGCCGCCCCGCTCGGCGGCGAGCTGGAGGGCCTCGCGGACGCGCTCGTCGTTGTCGATGAACTGCTGCACGTAGAGGGTCGACGCGGGCACGCCCTCGCGCAGCGCCTCGACCACCGGGTTACGGCCGACGACCAGCTCGGACGTCGACCGGCCACCGCCCCGGCGCTGCGGCGGGCGGCCCTGCGCGCGGCGGACCTTCGCGGCGGCGGCGCGCTGCTTGACGTGCCCCTTGCGCATCTCGGCGGGCGGGGTCGGGCCCTTGCCCTCCAGGCCCCGGCGCCGCTGGCCGCCGCTGCCGACCTGCGCGCCCTTCTTGCCGGACATGCGGCGGTTGTTCGCGGCCATGAGTCACCTGTTCCGTGAGCTTTGTTCGTACGTACGTCTTATGCAGTGTGCCGCCCGGGGGGCCGGGCGGCACAATCGATCAAGGGCCGGGCCCGGTGCGGCTAGCGCGAGGCCAGGGTCCAGCGCGGGCCCTGCGGGCTGTCCTCGATGGCCAGCCCGGCCTGCGCGAGCTGGTCGCGGATGGCGTCGGCGGTGGCCCAGTCCTTGCGGGCCCGGGCGGACTCGCGCTGGTCGAGGACGAGCCGTACGAGGCTGTCGACCACGCCGTTCAGATCCTCGCTCTGGCCGGACTCGCCGGACCACTGCTCGTCCAGCGGGTCGAGGCCGAGGACGCCGAGCATGGCGCGCACCTCGGCGAGGCGGGCGACCGCGGTGTCCTTGTCGTCGGCGGCGAGCGCGCTGTTGCCCTGGCGGACGGTGGTGTGCACCACGGCGAGGGCGCCGGGGACGCCCAGGTCGTCGTCCATCGCCTCGGCGAAGGCGGGCGGGACCTCGGCGGCGGGCTCGACGGTCTTGCCGGCCAGCTCGGTCACGCGCTGGATGAAGCCCTCGATGCGCGCGAAGGCGGACTCGGCCTCGCGCAGCGCCTCCTGGCTGTACTCGATGGTCGAGCGGTAGTGCGGGGTGCCCAGGTAGTAGCGGAGCACGATGGGGCGCCACTGCTTGACCATCTCGGAGACCAGCACGCTGTTGCCGAGCGACTTGGACATCTTCTCGCCGCTCATGGTGACCCAGGCGTTGTGCACCCAGTACCGGGCGAAGTCGTCGCCGAAGGCCTTGGCCTGCGCGATCTCGTTCTCGTGGTGCGGGAAGATCAGGTCCAGGCCGCCGCCGTGGATGTCGAAGGCGGAGCCCAGGTACTTGTGGGCCATCGCCGAGCACTCCAGGTGCCAGCCGGGGCGGCCGCGGCCCCACGGGGTCTCCCAGTCGGGCTCGCCGGGCTTGGTGGCCTTCCACATGGCGAAGTCGCGGGAGTCGCGCTTGCCGGTGATGCCCTCCTCGGAGGGCTGGCGCATCTCGTCCAGGTCCTGCTTGGACAGCTCCAGGTAGGAGGGCCAGGAGCGCACGTCGAAGTAGACGCTGCCGTCGGCCTCGTAGGCGTGCCCGCGCTCGATGAGGGTGCGCATCATCTCGACCATCTCGGTGACATGGCCGGTGGCGCGAGGCTCGTAGGTCGGGGGGAGGCAGCCGAGGGCGGTGTAGCCGTCGTTGAACGCCCGCTCGTTCTCGTAGCCGATGGACCACCACGGGCGGCCCTGTTCCCCGGCCTTGGTGATGATCTTGTCGTCGATGTCCGTCACGTTCCGGACGAACGTCACCTCGTAGCCGCGGTATTCGAACCAGCGGCGCATGATGTCGAAGTTGAGGCCCGAGCGGATGTGCCCGATGTGCGGGGCCGCCTGCACGGTGGCACCACACAGGTAGATCGAGACACAGCCCGGCTTGACCGGGTCGAAGTCACGGATCTGCCGGGCGCTGGTGTCGTACAGGCGAATGGTCACCACTCCAGAGTAGTGGGCGCGACCCGGTGCCTCACGCCCCTTCCCCTCTTTACGGCGACCGTTTCGCCCGGCGCGCCGGGTTCGTACCCTCCGCCCGGGCCCGCCGCGAATCGCGCGCGGGGTCTCAGAGCCGTCCGACGACCTTGCGCGGCGTGATCCGCACGACGACCCGCTCCGCGTCCTTCGCCGCCTCCGGGTTGAACTCGGCGTACTTCTTGCCCGTGTACTTGAGGCTCAGTTCGTCGATGAGGGACTGGCCGCCGTCGGTGGTCAGTTCGGCGGTGCCGCGGATCTCGGCGTACTCGTAGGGCTGGTCCGGGTTCATGACGACGACGGTGACGCGGGGGTCACGGTCGAGGTTCAGCTTCTTGCGGCGGTCGGCCGTGGTGGAGAAGAGGATGTCCTCGCCGTCCCGCTTCACCCAGACCGGGGACATCTGCGGGCTGCCGTCGGACTGGATGGTGCCGACGACGATGAACACCTTGCCGTCGAGCAGGGACTTGAGCCGGTCGGACAGGGCGGCGGACATGGGGAACCTCCCGGAGGCCATGGTCAGCGGTGACTCTCCGGGTACCCTCGCACGCTCTGGGCTCACCCGCACCAGGAGGCACGGGTTCAGGCCACCCGCGCCACCAGCGCCGTCGCCACCGCCATCAGCCCCTCGTCGCGCCCCGGGAAGCCGAGGCCGTCGGTCGTGGCGCCGGAGACGGACACCGGCGCGCCGGCCGCCTCGGAGAGGATCTTCTGCGCCTCGTCCCGCCGCTTGCCGATCTTCGGCCGGGGGCCGATCACCTGCACCGCGACATTGCCGATGGTGAAGCCCGCCGCGCGCACGATCCGGGCGGCCTCGGTGAGCAGCGTGACCCCGGACGCGCCGGACCACTCGGGCCGCCCGGTGCCGAAGTGCTGCCCGAGGTCACCGAGCCCGGCCGCGGAGAACAACGCGTTGCAGGCGGCGTGCGCGACCACGTCCGCGTCGGAGTGCCCGGCCAGTCCCGGCCCCTCGCCCTCCCACTTCAGGCCGGCGCACCACAGCTCGCGGCCCTCCTCGAAGGCGTGGATGTCGGTGCCGATGCCGACCTGGGGAAGCACCGTCTCAGTAGCCATCGTTCAGCCTCCTGCGGGCCAGGACCGCCTCGGCGAGGACCAGGTCGAGCGGGCGGGTCACCTTGAACGCCTCCTCGTGGCCGGGAACCGTCACCACGGGCAGACCGAGCTGCTCCACCATGCTCGCGTCGTCCGTGACGTCCTCGGTCACCGTCTCGTGCGCGCGCAGCAGCGTCGCGCGGTCGAAGCCCTGGGGCGTCTGCACGGCCCGCAGCCGGGCCCGCTCGGGCGTGGCGACGACCGGTTCCGGCGCGCCGGGCTCGGTGGCCGGTTCGACCTCCTTGACCGTGTCGGCCAGCGGCAGCGCCGGGACGACCGCCGGGGCCCCGTCGCGCACGGCCTCGATGACGGCGTCCACGGTGTCCACCGGGACCAGCGGGCGGGCCGCGTCGTGGACGAGGACGACGCCGTACTCGGGCGGTACGGCCGCGAGGCCGAGCGCGACCGACTCCTGGCGGGTCTCGCCGCCCGGGACGACCAGGAAGTCGGTGCGCTCGGGCAGCGCGTGCGCGTCGAGCAGGGACTTGACCTCGCCGGGGCCGTCCGGCGGGGCGACCACGATCACGAGGGAGACGTGGCGGGAGGCGGCCAGGGCGTGCACCGCGTGGATGAGCATGGGCGTGCCGCTGAGCGCGCGGAGCGCCTTGGGGGCGCCCGGCCCGAGCCGTACGCCCCGGCCGGCGGCGGGAATCACGGCGGCGACGGCGGTTCCCGCGGGTGCCAGGGGCGGCTGCGCGGGCGAGGGACGCGATTCGTCAGACATCGGTTCCTGTCAGGTTTGTGTGCTCGACCTAGTTGGGTATGGCCTGGAGGAGTGCCGGGCGCGACGCCCTGACCGGACCCTTTCCGTGACCCTGGTCGAGCCGTCCACCGGGCCCGGCACCTCGAGTATCGGGGGCCCGCTGTCGTTTTCGGGGGCTTCCCGGGGGGTACGCCACAGACGGCGCCGCGGGGACGAAGATGCCGCAGCGCCCGGCGACAGGTTGAGTGTCATCGGGCACCGCGGCATTTTCGCTGTGCTGAGAGCGTGCGGCAGCACTGATGCTGAGCGTGCGGGGAGTGGGGGCGAGGGGCAGGACCGATCGGTTAATCAGCCGTTCGCCGGGGACGCCACCCACGGCATGGGCACGTCAGGAGGCGAGCACCTCGTCGAGCAGGGCCTCGGCCTTGTCCTCGTTCGTGTTCTCCGCGAGAGCGAGCTCGCTCACCAGGATCTGGCGGGCCTTGGCGAGCATGCGCTTCTCACCGGCGGACAGTCCGCGCTCGCGCTCGCGACGCCACAGGTCACGCACGACTTCCGCGACCTTGATGACATCGCCGGAGGCGAGCTTCTCCAGGTTTGCCTTGTAGCGACGGGACCAGTTCGTGGGCTCCTCGGCGTACGGCGCGCGCAGCACCTCGAAGACCCGGTCCAGTCCGTCCTGACCGACCACATCACGCACACCCACGAACTCCGCATTGTCCGCAGGCACACGCACTGTGAGGTCACCCTGGGCGACCTTCAACACCAAGTAGGTCTTGTCCACGCCTTTGATCTGGCGAGTTTCGATGGCCTCGATCAGCGCGGCCCCGTGATGGGGATAGACCACGGTGTCGCCAACCTTGAACGTCATGTGACAGGTACCCCTTCCGTGGCTATCCAGGGTAACACGGATACGGCGTCTTCTGAATGGCGTTTTCGCAGGTCAGGGCATATCTCGGGGCTTGACAACAGCAACCGGAACGTGCTGCGAGGAGCCCTCGGGGGCGGGAATTCGCAGGTCGGAGGGGCTGTCCGGACAGGGTGAAACGCGTACGTTACACACCTCAAGGCCGCACTCCAAGTGGATGAACGTCCCGATTTGTCCACTTCCTAGCGTACGACTTCCGCTACTCCGTTCGGAGGCCGCGGGCCCGATGCGAGCCGATTCCGGAATTGATCAGCCACGGCCGGACGGGTGATCCGGTGATCAATATCGGGACGGCCGCGCATTCCTTCACGGAAATTTTGCGCGCGGTTATGCGAATGGCGTACGCGACCTCGGCAAAGTGGCTGAAGAGGCGCTTGTGACCACTGTGACCTGCGTGCCGACGGGCGCGCGCGTACCCCCACCTGGCGGGAAGCCCCGCTCCAGGAGGAGGGTCGGGTTCGGTCACGCGGGAACGGCTCGGTAACCTGAAGCCGCCGACAGACACTTAGGGTGGCTTTACAAGGAAGCCGCCCCTGCGTTCAAGGAGTTGCCGCCGCGATGAGCAGCAGCCTTCGACGCGGCGCCCTCGCCGCTTCCGCCATTGCCTTCTCGATCGCCTCGCTCGCCGCCTGCGGCGCCGGCAACGACTCGCAGACCCTCCAGGTCAAGCCGGACAACGCGGCGACCAGCGTCGGCGACATCAAGGTCCAGAACGCGCTGGTCATCACCCAGCCCGACCTGAAGTCGACCGGCCCGGCCGTGGTCTCCGCGACGCTGTTCAACACGGGCGCCGACGACCAGACCCTCCAGTCGGTCAGCATCCCGGGCACCAGCGCCACCGCGAAGCTGACCCCCGCCAAGGGCGGCAGCCTGACCGTCCCGGCGCACGGCTCGCTGGTCCTGGGCGGCCCGAACAACGCCTCCGCCGAGATCCCCGGCGGCCACCAGGCCGTGCAGGACGGCAACGCCCAGAAGGTCACCTTCACCTTCAGCAAGACCGGCCAGGTCAGCCTGAACGCCTTCGTGGTGCCGGCCACCAGCTACTTCGACAAGTGGGGCCCGGCCAAGGCCCCGACCGCCCCCGCCGGCTCCCCGGCCCCCGGCGCCACCGCCTCCGGCAGCGCCAAGCCGGGCAAGCAGGACGGCGCGAACCCCTCGTCGAGCGCGAGCGCGGGCGGCACCGCCACGGCCACCACGGGCACCACAGGCACCGGCGCGGCCCCGAGCGACTCGGCGTCGCAGTCGGCCGGCGCGGGCCAGTGAGCGGTCGTACGACAGCCTCGTACACCTCGCACGCGTGAAAAGGGCGGCACCCTCTCGGGGATGCCGCCCTTTTCACGCGGGGCCTACGGTCTACGGCTCGAACTTGTAGCCCAGGCCGCGCACCGTCACCAGGTAGCGCGGCGCGCCCGGGTCCGGCTCGATCTTGGCCCGCAGGCGCTTGACGTGGACGTCCAGGGTCTTGGTGTCGCCCACGTAGTCGGCGCCCCAGACGCGGTCGATGAGCTGCATCCGGGTCAGCACCCGGCCGGCGTTGCGCAGCAGCATCTCCAGCAGGTCGAACTCCTTGAGCGGCAGGTCGACCTTGGCGCCGCCGACGGTCACCACGTGCCGGTCGACGTCCATGCGCACCGGACCGGCCTCCAGGGCGGCCGGGGTGACCTCCTCCGGCTCGCCGCGGCGGCGCAGCACCGCGCGGATGCGGGCGACCAGCTCGCGGGAGGAGAAGGGCTTGGTGACGTAGTCGTCGGCTCCTATCTCCAGCCCGACGACCTTGTCGATCTCGCTGTCCTTCGCGGTCACCATGATCACGGGGACGTTCGAGCGGCCGCGCAGCTGGCGGCAGACCTCGGTGCCGGGCAGGCCCGGCAGCATCAGGTCGAGGAGGACGAGGTCGGCGCCGTTGCGCTCGAACTCGTCGAGGCCGTCGGGGCCGGTGGCCGCCACGGCCACCTCGAAGCCCTCCTTGCGCAGCATGTAGGACAGAGCGTCGGAGAAGGACTCCTCGTCCTCGACGACGAGCACTCGGGTCACGGAAGGACCTCCGGGGAGGGAAGCGGTTCGTACGGGGATGGCTCGATGGGGCCGGCCTCGTCGTCGAGGCCGGGGTCCTGATGCTGCGGCGCGCGGTCGCGGGCCGCGCCCGCCTCCGGCAGCCTGAGGGTGAAAGTGGAGCCCTGGCCTTCGGCGCTCCAGACCGTGACCTCCCCGCCGTGCGAGGCGACCACGTGCTTGACGATGGCGAGACCCAGACCGGTGCCGCCGGTCGCCCGGGAACGGGCCGGGTCCACGCGGTAGAAGCGCTCGAAGATGCGCTCCTTGTCCCGGTCCGAGATGCCGATGCCCTGGTCCGTCACCGCCAGCTCGATCATGTCGCCGCCGGGGGCGTTCACCTGGCGGACGGCGATGCCCACCCGGGTGCGGGCCGGGGAGTAGTTCACCGCGTTCTCGACCAGGTTGCCGAGGGCGGCGGCCAACTGGCCCCGGTTGCCCCAGACATACAGGCCGGCGGTGCCCGCCCGGCGCCCGCCGGCCCCCCGGTCGAGCCCTTCGGGCACAGCCACGTTCGTGGCCATGGTGATCTGCTTGGTGCCCGCCTGGTGGCGGCAGCGGTCGACGGCCTCGGCGACCAGCTCGTCCACCCGGACGGGCTCGGCGTCCTCCAGGGGGTCGTCGTTCTGCACCCGGGACAGGTCGATCAGCTCCTGCACCAGGTTGGTCAGCCGGGTCGCCTCGATCTGCATGCGACCCGCGAAGCGCTCCACGGCCTCGGGGTCGTCCGAGGCGTCCATGACGGCCTCCGACAGCAGGGAGAGGGCGCCGACCGGGGTCTTCAGCTCATGGCTCACGTTCGCCACGAAGTCGCGTCGTACGGCCTCGATCCGGCGGGCCTCGGTCAGGTCCTCGACCAGCAGCAGGACGAGGCGGGAGCCGAGCGGCGCGACCCGCGCGGAGACGGCGAGGGCCTCGCCGCGGCCGCTGCCGCGCCGGGGCAGATCCAGCTCGACCTGGCGTATCTCGCCGTCCCGCCGGGTGTCGCGGGCCATCTGGAGCATGGGTTCGATGGAGAGTCTGCCGCCGCGCACCAGGCCGAGGGCGTAGGCGGCGGAACTGGCCTTGACGACGGCGTCGGCCTCGTCGAGGACGACGGCGGAGGAGCGGAGCACCGAGAGAACGGTGTCCACGCCGGGCGGGAGTACGGGATCGGTGTGCAAGGAAGTCCTGGTCGGTCGCTTCTGGTCGCGTTCGCTCCAGCGGAACGCCAGCATGGCGATGACACCGGTGAGCACCCCGGCGATCGCTGCCGCTGCGGCGACCGCCGCGTTCACGTCCATGCGTCCAGGTTAGGCATGGGGTACGACATGACCCCAGCCGTCAGGGTGCGACCTCGAACACTCGTCGCCCAGAGTTCACCTTGGAGCCAGTACCGGTTCATTCGGGAAGCCGGAAACGGACGCGTACGGAGCGGAACGTGAGAGCGTGGGGTTCGCACCGCCGGTTCTGCCGCCGGGCCCCCGGACACCGACCCCCCGGAAGCACGTATACGAGAGGGAACCCTGATGCGGGACGCGTACCACGAGGAACTGGACTCGATCGGCGACGGCCTGGTGGAGATGGCCCGGCTGGCCGGCTCGGCGATCGGACGCGCCACGACCGCCATGCTGGACGCCGACCTGAAGCTCGCCGAGAGCGTGATCGAGGCGGACCAGAAGGTCGACGAGCTCCAGCACGACCTGGAGGCCCGGGCGATAGCCCTGCTGGCCCGGCAGCAGCCGGTGGCGACGGACCTGCGCATCGTCGTCACCTCCCTGCGGATGTCGGCCGACCTGGAGCGCTCCGGCGACCTCGCCCAGCACGTGGCGAAGCTGACCCGGCTGCGCTTCCCGGAGCGGGCCGTCCCGCAGGACCTGCACGCGACCATCCTGGAGATGGGCCAGCTCGCGCAGCGTCTGATGGCCAAGGCCGCCGAGGTCATCGTGACCAAGGACGTCGACCTCGCGCTCCAGCTGGAGCAGGACGACGACGAGATGGACCTGCTGCACCGCACCCTCTTCCAGCACCTCATCGACGACCGCTGGAAGCACGGCATCGAGACGGCCGTCGACGTCACCCTGCTCGGCCGCTACTACGAGCGGTACGCCGACCACGCCGTCGCCGTCGCCAAGCGCGTCGTCTACCTGGTCACCGGCGAGCACGCGGACGAGATCCAGCCGGACATCCAGCCGGTGACTGGGGCCGAGGGCGCGTAGGGCCTTCCTCGCGGATCCCGTCGGGGGGCGCGAGCCGTGGCGGGGCCGGGCGCGGCGCCTCCGTGCGCCGTTGATGCGCCCGGCCGGCCGGGCATGCAATGGGTGAGGGCATGCCTGCCCCGGCAACTAGGCCCGGCGTCTAGGAGGGACCCATGGCCGACTCCCCCAGCACCACCCCCGACCCCGCGCAGGAGCACGAGACCGAGCAGCCCACCGAGATCAGGAGCCTGCCGCTGGTCGCCGCGTGCGGCTGCGGCTCCGGCTGCGGCTGCGGCTGCCAGTCGGGCGCGCCCTGCCAGTGCGGCTGACGGCAGGACCGTCGTAGGGCCGGTGTGAACTCGCTTCGCACCGGCCCTTCTCGCACGGATGCACCGGCCCTTCTCGCACGGGCTACGGGACGGCCGCGTCGACGGCCGCGTCCGCTGTTCAGGGGCCCTCGCCGTTCGTGTCCGGCCGGAAGCGGAGCCTGCGGGCGAGTACGTCCCGGGCGACGTGGCTGACGGTGCGGCCGTCGGCGTACGCGCGGGCCCGCAACCGGTCCAGGGCGTGTTCGGGGCCCACTTCGAGCTGCACCATCACCATGCCGACCGCCTGGTGGACCTCGGTGTGGTCGGCCTCCGACGCGGTCACCCAGGAGGGTGCCTCGTCCTGGCTGCCGTCTCCGGGTCCGCCGCGGGCCTCGGCGGACTGCACGCGCATGAGGGCGCGGGTCACGGCGTCCCGCACCCACAGCGCGGTCCGCAGATCGGGCTCCGCGAGGGCGCCCGCGGTGTCGTTGTAGAGGTCGAGGGTGCCGATGACGGCGCCGCCGGCGCCGAGCGGCAGGGAGAACACCGCGCGGGTCCCGAGTTCCACGGCCTCGTGCGCGAAGATCGGCCAACGGCGGGCGTCACGGCCCTGGGTCAGGTCGGCCGCGAGCACCGGGGTGCCCTGGTCGAGCGCGGTCTGGCAGGGGCCGTCCCCCACCGTGTACTGCAACTCGGCCAGCCGCACGGCCGACCGGTCGCTGGCGCACCAGATGACCCGCACCCCCTTGCCGCCGGAGATCGACACGGACGCCCCGGTGACCGGCAGCAGCCGCACACACGCCTCGCAGAGCACGCCCGGCACCCGCCGCGGCTCGGCGGCCCCCCGCGCGGCCGCGGCCAGCGCCTCCCCGCCCCGCGTCCGCACCTCCGCCCCCTGCTCCTCCGGCAGCATCCTCACCACCTCCGCCGTCGCCCTCCCCTGCCGGGTTCCCCAACCGGCGAAGGCACTCGCCGGTTCGGGAACCGGCCCGGGCGGGGGCCGGTTCGGACATCCCGGTGGCGCGGCAGCCGGCCGCCTCCGCCTGACAGGCAGGCTGTCAGCCGCGGCGGTTCCGGCGCCTGGCGCGGCTGAGGTGCTGGGCCACGAGGTGTCCCGACCCGGCGCCGAGGCCGGGGCCGGGGTGGGTCGAGGCGCCGATGTGCCACAGGCCGGGTACGGGTGTGGCGTGCCGGGCCGCGCCCGGCAGGGGGCGCCACAGCAGGGCCTGGTCGAGTTCGGCCGAGCCGCCGTAGGGGTCGCCGTGGACCGCGTTCGGGTTGTGCGCCCTCAGGTCCGACGGTGTGACGGCGTCCCAGGCGAGCAGTTCCTGGAGCTGGATCCACAAGGTCGCCGCACCGTCCGGCACGCGTGAGGGGTCCAGCACGTACTGCCGGCCGACGACCAGGGTGGGCCTGCGCGGCAGCAGCCCCGCCTCGGCCTCCGCGCACGCGATCGCGGTGCTCGCGGACCCGTCGCTGAGATGGACCAGCGGTACGCCGGCCAGGCGCGTGTCGCGCCAGCCGAGCGGGGCGGAGAGGGCGACGTGGAGCTGCATCGCGGCGCGTCCGTACCGGTAGCGCAGGGCCTCGTCACGGATGGCGGGCGGGACGGGCGCGTCCCGGGGCAGGAGCTCGCCGTACAGCGCGGTCGGGGTCACCGAGACCAGGACGGCGTGGCGGGCCCGGACGGTCTCGCCATCGGTGGCGACGCCCATGACCCGGCCGCCCGCGAGGAGCAGCCGCTCCGCCGACCGCCCCGTGGAGACGTGCACCCCGAGCTCGCCGAGCAGTGCCTCGAAGGCGCGGACGGAGTTGCGGGCGCCCGCCCGCCACCACGGGCATGCCGAAACCGTGCAGGGTCGCCGCCATGACAGGCGCCGCGGAAGGTGCCGCGGCAGTAGGAACGGCCGCTGGTCACGGCGGCCCGCAACCACTGCTCGGTGCCGCTGAAGCGCTCGCGGCGCAGCAGTTTCAGCACATGCCGGAGCACCCGGGGCGAGCGTGGCTCACCGCCCAGGATGCCGCCGAGCGCGTCGGCGTTGTCGAGGAACCTCTGCAACAGGGCGAGGTAGGCGGTGCGGTCCTCGGAGTGGGCGAACATCTCGGCGGTGGCCGCGGGGTCGCGGTGGGCGAGGACCACGCGTCCTTCGTCGGTGACGGTGCCCGTGATCAGTCCGTCGGTGTTGCGGTACTCCAGACCGTGCCGGTGCAGGTCCTGCCCCAGGGCGGCGTAGGCCCCGCCGGACACGAACAGCGAGTGCCACGAGGAGTACGTGTCATGCAGGTAGCCGGCTCCTCGGTGGCGATGAAGCCGCCCAGCCGGTCGCTTCCTTCGATGAGCGCCACCGACCAGCCGCCCTTGGCCAGCTGAGCGGCGGCGACCAAGCCGTTCACGCCAGAACCGATCACGACCGCGTCGAAGGTACGTGCCATCAGCACTCCTCTGCCGCGAACGAGCCACCACTCGCGAGGGAGAGCGCGCTCCTCGCCAGCTGCGAGTGCGGGGACGGCTCCGGGTCTCGCCTCAACGGCCGTGAACGCGGCTGGACGCAAGACGGAAACTGAGACGGGGCCACCGTCTCGGACGTTCTCCTCTGCCCAGGTGTCGCTCATCCTCCCTGGGCGTCGTCCGCCAGTGGGGTGACGTCACTGGTCGGCGGGGCTTTGATGGCCATGGGCTGATTGATGCCGTGGAAGGTGATGGTCAGGTCGAGCGGCCCGTCTCCGGTGCCGTCAGGCAGGACGCTGTGCTCGGCCCGCAGACGGAACTGTTTGGTGCGGTCGTCGCCGTCTATCCACAGGTCCATGGTGAGCGGGTCGAAGACTTCCAGCATTGTGAACTGATCGAGGCGCTCTCGGTTCAGATCCTTGTTGTTGACCGTCCCCCTGTAGTGCGCGGTCTTGGCGCCGTCGACCGTCTCGGTGCCGATCAGACGCAGATCCTTGGACCCGGTCAGAAGCGTGGACTGCTCAGTTGGGTTTGCCTGCAGCTGGCTGGGCAGTACGCCGTAGGACTGGTTGTCCATTGCGCCGCGTCCCCATATGGCCGGTGCAGCGCTGAGCCAGCTCTTGCCTTTCAGCTTCTCGGGACGCACCGCACTCCCGCCGACGTACATCACCTTGCCGGCGAACCGGATCTCCAACTGGCCTTGCCTACGGTTGCCGTTCCCACCCTGCTCGGCCGCAGTGGTCATCTTCATACTCATGGCCAGCGGTTGTGTGTTCATGGAGGCCTCGGCCTCCAGACGGCCTCTCCCCGGCACGCTCCCGCTGATCCGATAGCGGAGCGACGTGATGTCCTTGGCGTTCTTCTCCGCCCTCGCCACGGCCGCCGCAGGACTCACTTCGGCTCGGCCCGCAACCGCTGAATCACCCTTGGCGCCCCCTCCGCAGGCAACCGATCCCCCTGCGAGCAGTACGGCCACGAACGCCACGCTCGTCACTCTGCGTGGTACAGAAACAAGGACGGACATTCCCACAACCCCCCAGACGGATGGCAGATCCATGCCAAGATCGTGAGCCTAGCCGCCTGCTGCGGTCGCGTACCTCGTCATCGTGTCCGTCCGTACGACCGTCCGCCTCGTTCAGCTTCGAGGGCCCAGCGGCGGCCCAGGCCCATGGAGAAGCCCCCTACCGGCGGAAAACCCGCAGGTAGGGGGCCTGTTCGTAGGCGCTTACTTCTTCTTGCCCTGGTTCTTGACCGCCTCGATCGCCGCTGCGGCCGCCTCGGGGTCGAGGTACTTGCCGCCCGGGGTGAGGGGCTTGAAGTCGGAGTCGAGTTCGTAGGTCAAGGGGATGCCCGTGGGGATGTTCAGGCCCGCGATGTCGGCGTCGGAGATGCCATCCAGGTGCTTGACCAGGGCGCGCAGGGAGTTGCCGTGGGCGGCGACGAGGACCGTGCGGCCGGAGAGGAGGTCCGGGACGATCGCGTCGTACCAGTAAGGGAGCATCCGGAAGACGACGTCCTTCAGGCACTCGGTCCTGGGGCGCAGCTCCGGCGGGAGGGTCGCGTAGCGCGCGTCGGCGAACTGGGAGAACTCCGAGTCGTCGGACAGCGGGGGCGGCGGGACGTCGTACGAGCGGCGCCAGAGCATGAACTGCTCCTCGCCGAACTCGGCCAGCGTCGCCGCCTTGTCCTTGCCCTGGAGGGCGCCGTAGTGGCGCTCGTTCAGGCGCCAGCTGCGGTGGACCGGGACCCAGTGGCGGTCGGCGGCCTCGAGAGCCAGCTGGGCGGTGCGGATCGCGCGCTTCTGGAGGGACGTGTGGACCACGTCGGGCAGCAGGTCGGCGTCCTTCAGGAGCTCGCCACCGCGGACTGCCTCCTTCTCGCCCTTCTCGTTCAGGTTGACGTCCACCCAGCCGGTGAACAGGTTCTTCGCGTTCCACTCGCTCTCGCCGTGGCGGAGGAGGATCAGCTTGTACGGTGCGTCGGCCATACGGCAGAGCGTAATCCACCGCCCCCGGCCGCCGACGCGGCCGACCGAGGGGCGGAACGGTGAGGGCGTCTGTTAATCCTTTGTTCGACGTCAAACCCCCTGTGTAAGTTGTGCATGCGCGTCATGCCACTTACAGCCCCAGGGGGTCCCCCTCATGCCCGCCGCCCGTCTCGGCCGTGCCGCCCGGGAAGCCGTCTCCGGGCTCCCCCGTGAGTTCTGGTGGCTGTGGACCAGCACCCTCGTCAACCGGCTCGGCGCCTTCGTGGCCACCTTCATGGCCCTGTACCTCACCCTCGACCGCGGCTACTCCGCCTCCTACGCCGGGCTCGTCGCCTCCCTGCACGGCCTGGGCGGGGTCGTCTCCGCCCTCGGTGGCGGGGTCATGGCCGACCGCGTCGGGCGGCGGCCCACGCTGCTCCTCGCCCAGTCGGCCACCGCCGTCTCCGTCGCGCTGCTCGGGTTCATGACCGACCCCGTCGCCATCGCCGGCGTGGCCTTCCTCGTCGGCATGTCCGCCAACGCCTCCCGTCCCGCCGTGCAGGCGATGATGGCCGACATCGTGCGGCCCGAGGACCGGGTGCGGGCCTTCTCGCTCAACTACTGGGCCATCAACCTCGGTTTCGCCGTCTCCTCCGCGGCCGCCGGCTTCATCGCCGAGTTCAGCTATCTCGCCGGTTTCCTGATCGAGGCCGGCATGACGGCCGTGTGCGCCCTCGTCGTCTTCCTGAAGGTCCCCGAGTCCCGGCCCGCCGCCCCGGCCAGGAAGGACGAGCCGCAGGTCGGCCTCGGCACCGTGCTGCGCGACGGGCGCTACATGGCCGTCGTCGGCCTGTCCTTCCTCGTCGCCCTGATCTTCCAGCAGGGCTCGGTCGCCCTGCCGGTCGCCATGGGCCGCGCCGGGTTCACGCCCGCCGACTACGGCCTCGCCATCGCCGTCAACGGCATCCTGATCGTCGCCCTCCAGATCCCCGTCACCCGGTTCATCGAACACCGCGACCCGCGCACCCTGCTCGTCGTCTCCTCGGTCCTCGCGGGGTACGGCTTCGGGCTCACCGCCTTCGCCGGATCCGTCGGCGCCTTCATGGCCACCGTGTGCGTGTGGACCCTCGCCGAGATCGTCAACGCGCCGACCCAGACCGGCCTCGTCGTCCGCCTCTCCCCCGTCCACGGGCGCGGCCGGTACCAGGGCATGTACTCGCTGTCCTGGTCCGTCGCCGCCCTGGTCGCTCCCCTGATGGCCGGCCAGGTCATCGACCGGTTCGGGGCGACGTGGCTGTGGGCGACGTGCGCCGTGGTGGGGACGGTGGCGGGGCTCGGGTACGGGCTGCTCATGCGAGGGCTGCGGGACCGGGGAGCGGGGGGCGAGGGCCCGGGCCGGGGCCGGGGCCGCACGGCGGACGGGTCCGGCCCGGCCGTGACCGCCGCGGAGCACTCCCCCACCGCGTGACGCGGGTCACGTTCGCCGCTGTCACATTCCCCGGGGCCCGCTCCGTCAAGGAGGTGTAGCCAGCAGCGAGCAACACGACCACACAGGAGCGCATCGCCATGGACGCCCGTCTGAACCTGATGACCAGCCCCCTCGCCGGCAAGGTCCTCAAGCACGTGAACTCGGCCGGGAAGGTGCTGTCGGAATCCAGCCTCCCGGCCGCGACGCAGGAGCTGGTGAAGCTCCGGGCCAGCCAGATCAACGGCTGCGGGTTCTGCACCGACATGCACAGCAAGGACGCCGCGGCCGCCGGGGAGAGCGCGCAGCGGCTGCACCTGGTCGCCGCCTGGCGCGAGGCCACGGTGTTCACGGAGGCCGAGCGGGCCGCGCTGGAGCTGACCGAGCAGGGCACCCGGATCGCGGACGCGGCCGGCGGGGTCACCGACGAGGCCTGGGCGGAGGCCGCCCGGCACTACGACGAGGAGCAGCTCGCCGCCCTCGTGGGCCTGATCGCCGTCATCAACCTGTACAACCGCGTGAACGTCATCGTCCGCCAGCCCGCGGGCGACTACCAGCCCGGCATGTTCGGCTGACCGGCACACCGCCGGGGCAACGGCCCGGCTGGAACGGGGGTGCGGCCCGGCTGGTGCGGGGGTCCGGCTGAGTCGGCCGGTACCGGGGCGTACCGGGCCCTGGGGGGCCCAACCGGGTACCGGGGGGCCGGTCCGGCCATGTACGGGTGTCCGGCTGGTCGGTACCGGGGGGCTGGCGCCCGGCCGAGACGGGGGCCCGACGACCCAGTGATTCGAGGCCGAGCCGAGCCAATACGGGGTTCGACCCGCCGGTCGGGGGCCGGCTGAATCCGGCTCCGGGGCCTCAACCGGGCCGGTACGGGGGTCCGGCTGAGCCGGTGAGGGGCCCAACCGGGCCGGGTGCCGGCACGGGGTCCGGCTGCCCGGGACCGGGGGCCCAACCGGGTCGGCACGGGGATCCGGCTGGCCGGTGAGGGGCCCAACCGGGCCGGGTGCCGGCACGGGGTCCGGCTGCCCGGGACCGGGGGCCCAACCGGGTTGGCACGGGGATCCGGCTGGCCGGTGAGGGGCCCAACCGGGCCGGGTGCCGGCACGGGGTCCGGCTGCCCGGGACCGGGGGCCCAACCGGGTCGGCACGGGATCCGGCCCGGCCACGTACGGGGCCGGCTGAGCCGGCACCCGGCGCCCGCCGATACGAGGTCCAGCCCCGGCCGATACGGGATTCCGGCCCAACCGAGAAAGGGCCCGGCGCCCGTCGAAACGGGGTCCGACCCGGCCAGTACCGGGCCCGGCCCAACCGAGACGGGGCCGGGCGCCCCGCCGAAACGAGGCCCTTACCGGCCGATACGGGAGTCCGGCCCGGCAGGTACGGGAGCCCGACCCGGCCGGTACGAGGGTCCGGCCGAGCCCGGCACCGGGCCCCAACCGAGCTGGCACGGGGGCCGGCCAGGCCCCCGCCCCCCGGGCCCGTCACGGATGCATCCGCGCACCCTTCAGCACCTTGTCCACCCCGTTGCGCGGGCCGTACACCGCGAGCCCGACCAGGTCCAGGCCGGCCGTCGGTACGGCGCGGACGGCCGCGCGGTTGTCGCGGTCATTGCCCGTGGCGAACAGGTCCGCGGTGAACACCGCGCAGGGCAGGGACCGGCCGAGCGCGCGTTCGTGGGCCGCGCGCAGGGTCTCCTTCTCGCCCTCGAAGACCAGCACCGGCTGCCGGAACATGGGCAGGTACCGCGTCCCGTCCGCGTCCTCGTACGGCTCGCCGACCACCTCGGGCGACGTCGCGCCCAGGCCGCTGACCAGGAACGCGGTGACGTTCAGCCGCTGCCAGGGGGCCAGGTCCGCGCGCAGCAGCACGGCGATCTTGGTGTCGAAACGGACGGGTTCGGGGGTCTCGGAAGTCTCGGAACGGAGGAGTCCGGAGGTCGGGGCGTTCATGGGATGAGACTGCCGATCGCCGCCCGGCGCCGTCTTGTACGTTGTTTGCATGGCCGTGAGCAGGGCCGCGCGCGGGGCCCCGGGGGAGGAAGTGAACGCGTGGCGTCCCCGGGTGCCGGGCGTCACCGAGGTGTTCCACGCCCATTTCACCGAGTACGCCTATCCGATGCACGTCCACGACGCGTGGACGCTGCTCATCGTGGACGACGGCGCGGTCCGCTACGACCTCGACCGGCACGAGCACGGCACCCCGCTCGACACGGTCAGCCTGCTGCCCCCGCACGTGCCGCACAACGGCTCCCCCGCGACCCCCGGCGGCTTCCGCAAGCGGGTCGTCTACCTCGACAGCAGCCGGCTGGGCGAGGAGCTGATCGGGGCGGCGGTCGACGGGCCCGATCTGCGCGACCCGGTGCTGCGGCTGCGCGTCGGGCAGTTGCACGCGGCCCTCGCCCGTCCCGGCGACGAGCTGGAGGCGGAGAGCAGGCTGACCCTCGTCGGGGAGCGGCTGCGGGCGCATCTGCGGCGGCGCCCCGAGCCGCCGGGGCTTCGCCGGGATCCCAAACTGGCCCGGAAGCTGCGGGAGTTGCTGGACGCCCGGCTCGCCGAGGGCATCTCGCTCGCGGAGGCCGCCGGGCTGCTGCACGCCCATCCGGCCCATCTGGTAAGGGCGTTCAGCGGTGCGTACGGCATCGCCCCGCACCAGTACCTGATGTCACGCCGGGTCGGCCGGGCCCGCCGGCTGCTGCTGGACGGGCTGCCGCCGGGCGAGGTGGCGGCCCTGACCGGGTTCTACGACCAGGCCCATCTCACCCGGCACTTCCGGAAGTTGGTCGGGGTGCCGCCGGGCCGTTACCGGCGCGGGGCGCGCCGGGCGTCGTGAGGCGTCACTCGGCCGGGCGCTCGATGAGGTGCTTGAAGGCGTCCAGGTTGCGCGTGGACTCGCCGCGGGAGACGCGCCAGGCGTACTCCTTGCGGATGGAGGTGGCGAAGCCCAGCTCCAGCAGGGAGTTGAAGGCGCCGTCGGCCGCTTCCAGGACCTGGCCGAGGAGGCGGTCGATCTCGTCGGGGGTGACGGCGGCGAGCGGGAGGCGGGCGGTGACGTAGACGTCGCCGAGGCGGTCGACGGCGTAACTCACGCCGTACAGCTTGAGGTTGCGCTCCAGGAGCCAGCGGTGGACGCCCGCCTCGTTCTCGTCGGGGTGGCGGACGACGAAGGCGTTGAGGGAGAGGGAGTGCCGGCCGGCGAGGAAGGAGACGGTCGTGGACAGCTTGTGCGTGCCGGGCAGCCGGACCACGTAGTTCCCGGGCTCGGGGTTCTCCCACTCCAGTTCGGCGTCCTGGAAGACGGCCTCCAGGACCTGCCCTGCCTGCTCGACATCACCCATGGTGGGAGCGTACGCGACGGCGGTACGACTGGATCGCGGCCGTGTAGACGTCGGCGGTCGCCGCGGCCGCCGTGTCCCAGCCGAAGCACCGGGCGTGCCGGGCGGCGGCGTCGCCCATCCGCGCGGTGAGGGCCTGCTCGTCGGCGAAGCGGGCGAGGACGCGCGCGTAGTCGGCCGGTTCGTGTCCCTCGACCAGGATGCCGGTCTCGCCGTCGCGCACCGCCACCGGCAGGCCGCCGACCGAGGCGGCGAGCACCGGGGTGCCGGCCGCCTGCGCCTCGATGGCGACCAGCCCGAAGGACTCGCTGTAGGACGGCATGACCAGCACGGACGCGGCCCGGAACCAGTCCGCGAGCTGCTCCTGGCCGACGGGCGGGTGGAACCGTACGACGTCCGCTATGCCGAGCCGGGCGGCGAGTTTCTGGAGGCCCTCGGGCTTGGCGAGGCCGCTGCCGCTGGGGCCGCCGACGACCGGGACGAGGATCTCGGAGCGCAGGTCGGGGCGCTCGTCGAGGAGGACGGCCACCGCGCGCAGCAGCACGTCCGGGGCCTTCAGGGGCTGTATGCGGCCCGCGAAGAGGGGGATCAGGGCGTCCTGCGGCAGGCCGAGGCGGGCGCGGGCGGCGGCCCGGCCGTCGGCGGGGCGGAAGCGCTCCAGGTTGACGCCGGGATGGACGACGGCGACCGACTCGGCGTCGGCCTCGTAGTGCCGGACGAGTTCGTCGGCCTCTTCGGCGGTGTTGGCGATCAGCCGGTCGGCGGCGGCGACGATCTGGGTCTCGCCGATGACCCGGGCGGCGGGTTCGGGGCGGTCGCCGGTGGCCAGGTTGGCGTTCTTGACCTTGGCCATGGTGTGCATGGCGTGCACGAGGGGCACGCCCCAGCGCTGGGCGGCGAGCCAGCCGACGTGGCCGGAGAGCCAGTAGTGGGAGTGGACCAGGTCGTAGTAGCCGGGGCGGTGGCCGGCCCAGGCCTGCATCACGCCGTGCGTGAAGGCGCACAGCTGGGCGGGCAGCTCTTCCTTGGCGAGGCCCTCGTAGGGTCCCGCGTCGACGTGCCGGACCAGGACGCCGGAGGCGAGCTGGACGGTGGGCGGCAGGTCGCCCGCGGTGGCCCGGGTGAAGACCTCCACCTCGATGCCCAGATCGGCGAGGCGCTGGGCCAGCTCCACGATGTAGACGTTCATGCCGCCCGCGTCGCCGGTGCCGGGCTGGTGCAGAGGTGAGGTGTGGACGGAGAGCATCGCGACCCTGCGGGGCCTGCGGAGCAGCCGTAGGCGGGGCGCGGCGGACGGGGAGCGGCGCCCGAGCCTGCTGGCGTACTGGCTCACGTAGCGGTCCTCCTTGCTGCGGGCATGCCGGTCGGAGGACTCGCCTGTGCCCTCCAAAGGGGTGCAACAGCGCGCGGGGGGCCGGCCATTTCCGAAGCAAGCTGCTTTACCTAATCATTACCTTGGTTGGCTCAACCTCGCCCCCACCTCGTTCCCCTTACCCTCGTATTCATGGCATCCCGCGCATCGACCCTCCCCCACGCTCGGCTTCGTTCGAGCGGGGGGACCCCCGTCGTGGGGACCGTGACGCGCGGCACCACCAACCCCAACCGGCTGCGCCGCATGGACCGCTGGATCGCGGCGGCCCACGGCGCCGAGCTGCGCCGCGCCGCCGAGCCGGTCGCCGTCGACCTCGGCTACGGCGCCGCCCCCTGGACCGCCGTGGAACTGCTCGGCAGGCTCCGCACCGCCGCCCCCCGCGCCCGCGTCGTCGGCATCGAGATCGAACCGGAACGGGTCGCCTCGGCCCGCCCGTACGAGCGCGACGGCCTGGTCTTCCGGCACGGCGGCTTCGAGGTCCCGGTGCCCGGCCGCCCGCTGCTGATCCGCGCCGCGAACGTGCTGCGCCAGTACGACGAGAGCGAGGTCGCCGGCGTCTGGGAGCGGCTGTGCGCGCGGCTGGCCCCCGCGGGCGGCGGTTCGCGCGGGGGGCTGCTGGTGGAGGGGACGTGCGACGAGATCGGGCGGCGGCACGTGTGGGTGGCGCTCGGCCCCGAGGGGCCGCGGACCGTCACCTTCGCCACCCGCCTCGGCTCCCTCGACCGCCCCTCCGACCTCGCGGAACGGCTGCCGAAGGCGCTGATCCACCGCAATGTCCCGGGCGAGCCGGTGCACGCCTTCCTGCGCGACTTCGACCGCGCCTGGGCGGCCGCCGCGCCCTACGCCTCCTACGGCGCCCGGCAGCGCTGGCTGCGCACGGTCCGTTCCCTCACCGCGGACTGGCCGGTGACGGACGCGCCGGGCCGCTGGCGGCAGGGCGAAGTGACCGTGGCGTGGGCGGCTTTGGCGCCCCGGAACTGAACCGCGGCCTCTTCGGCACTGAACCGCAGCCCCCTCGGAACTGCACCGCGGCCCCTCGGATCTGAACCCCAGCGCCTCCGCGTTTGAAACCACCCTTTCGGGTGGGCGGCCAACGGAACGATCGCCGCGCGCCGTTCGTCAGACGGGCGAGGTGATCGTCGGCATGGCCGGGTGTGGGGGAAATCGGACTTTCCTCACGGCCTCTGTCGCTTTGCACGCGGCCATGGCACGATCCCTCAGGCGCCAACAAGTTACTGACGGTAAATCAGCTGGGGGGTAGATATGGGTACGGGCAAGCGCGGTCTGCTCGCGGCCGCCCTGACCGTGGTCTGCGCGGTGGCCGTGCTCGCGGCGCCCGGGACGGCGCTCGCCGCCCCGGCACCCCCGCCGGGCACCGGCTCCGGACCGGCTCCGAGCCCGGCACCCCTGCGGGACAAGGACCTTGAGCAGGTCCGCGCGAAGCTGGACAAGCTCTACCACGACGCGGCCGTGGCCACCGACGCGTACAACGCGGCCGAGGAGAAGGCGAAGAAGCAGTCCGCCGAGATCGCCTCGCTGAACAAGGAGATCACGGCCGGGGAGCACAAGCTCGCCCAGCTCAAGGACGAAGCGGGCGCGACGGCGCGGGAGCAGTACCGCACCGGGGGGATGCCGCCCACCGCCCAGTTCCTGCTCAGCGACGACCCGGGCCGGGTGCTGGACGGCGCCGGGCTGGTCCTCCAGAGCCAGCAGGCGGCCAACCACCTGATCAGCGAACGGTCCGCCACCCAGAAGCAGTTGCAGGACTACGCCTCCGACGCGGCCGCCCAGGGGAAGAAGCTGGACGCCGACCGCAAGGCCAAGGCGAGCGCCAAGAAGAAGATCCAGCAGCAGATAGACGCCGCGCGGAAGCTGGAGTCCTCACTGGAGGAGACGCAGCGGCAGCGGCTCGCCCAGCTGGAACAGAAGGCCGCGCTGCAGGCGCAGGCCGCCTGGCTGGACACCGGCATCCTCCAGAAGATCCACGGCAAGGCCTCGGCGGCGGGCGAGAAGGCCGTGGCGTTCGCCGCCGACCAGCTCGGCAAGCCGTATGTGTGGGGCGCCGCGGGGCCGGACTCCTTCGACTGCTCGGGCCTGACCTCCAAGGCCTGGGCCGCGGCCGGCCGGCCCATCCCGCGCACCTCCCAGGAGCAGTGGAGACGGCTCAAGCACATCGACGTCAAGGACATGCGGCCCGGCGACCTCGTCATCTACTTCGACGACGCCAGCCATGTCGCCCTGTACATAGGCGACGGCGCGGTCATCCAGGCCCCGCGACCGGGCCGTACGGTGACGGTCGCGGGCGCGGGTTCGATGCCGATCCTGGGGGTCGTACGACCGGACGCGTGACGCCGCCGGCCTGCCGGGGGCGGGGGTGCGAGGGGCGTCGCGTGAGCCGCGTTATACGGCTTTCGCCCCGGTGACGCAGGCCATGTGACCCACTCCACCGCCAACCCCCGTTCAAACCGGGGCAGGACGTGAGCTTCGTCATCCCCCAAGGCCCGGTTCGCTGTCCAACTGCGGTACAGAAAGCGGCATATGACAGCGGCCTGAGCCGGAGCGACGCGGCTCACACCATTCCATCGGGGTGGCCCGACCCGCTATGGTCACCCGTCGGTGGGTCGAGACCCCTCGACACCGCCGTGCCCTCGGGGGGAGGGAAGGAACCCAGGACGATGCCCGTACCCGTGCCGCGGCAGAGAGCGATCCCGGCCGTGGAGAGTGGTCAGGCGCAGGCCACCGGCGCCGCCGGCGGCCCCCTCAAGGAAGAGGCCCACCGCGACGCCGCGCCCACGAGCGGCGCCACTCTCACCCTGCTGCTGATCGAGGACGACCCGGTCGGCTCGCCGATCGTGCCCGAACTGCTGGACTCGGCCGGCAAGCCGGTCCGGGTGCGCACCGCCCGCAACCTCACCGAGGCCGAGCGGCTGCTCACCGACGACGTCCACTGCATCCTGCTGGACCTGGCGCTGCCCGCGCCGGGCGGCAGCGACACCGACGACGAGCTGGCCGTGCTCCACCACGTCCTCCAGCTCGCGCCCCGGCACGCCGTACTGGCCCTGACCGGCTCCGGCGACGCCGAGCGCGGCGCGGAGGCGGTGCGCGTCGGCGCGCAGGACTACCTCTTCCGGGACGAACTGGACAGCCGGCTGCTCAGCCGCGCCATCCGGTACGCGGTGGAGCGGAAGCGTTCCGACACCGCGGAGCGCCGGCTCACCGAGAGCCGGCTGCGGGCGCAGGAGAACCGGCGCCTGGAGCGGGGTCTGCTGCCCACGCCGCTGCTCGACGGCTCCTCGCTGCGGTTCGCGGCGCGGTACCGTCCGGGCCGCTCCCGGGCACTGCTCGGCGGCGACTTCTACGACGCCGTGCGCACCCCCGACGGCACGGTGCACGCCATGATCGGCGACGTCTGCGGGCACGGCCCGGACGAGGCGGCGCTCGGCGTGGAGCTGCGCATCGCCTGGCGGGCGCTCACCCTCGCGGGGCTGTGCGGGGACGAGCTGCTGGGCACGCTCCAGGAGGTCCTGGAGCACGAGCGGGCGGACGAGGAGATCTTCGCGACGCTGTGCACGGTGGACATCGCGCCCGACGGCCGTCACGCGGGCCTGTGCCTGGCCGGCCATCCGGCACCCCTGCTGGTCCGCCCCGGCCACCCGGCGCGGCTGCTGCCGTACGACAACAACGGTCCCGCGCTCGGGATGCTGCCCGGGGCCCGCTGGTCGCGGATGCAGGTGGAGCTGGGCGCCGAGTGGAGCCTGATGCTGTACACCGACGGGCTGATAGAGGGCCGCGTCGGGGCCGGCGGGGAGCGGCTCGGCCAGGAGGGCATGGTGGAGATGATCCGCCGGCAGCTCGCCGAGGGGCTGCGGGGCGAGGAGCTGCTGCGGGCCGCGGTGCAGGAGGTCCGCCGCCTCAACGGGGGCGAGCTGACGGACGACGTGGCGGTGGTCTTGCTGGACCGGACGGCGTAGCCCGGTCCGAAGCGCACGCGGGCGGGCCCGCCCGGAGGTGTCAGCGGCCGCCGTTGTAGGGGCCGTACGGGCCGTCGCTGCTGCTGCCGCGGCGGCGGCCGTAGCCGCCTCCGCCCGTGACGTGCCTGAGGGCGGGGCGGACGTCCACGATGTAGACGATGCTGGCCACCGCGCCGGCGATCGGCAGGATGGACAGGATCGAGAAGAGGATGCTGACGACCAGGGCGATGCCCAGGATGATCAGCCAGAAGACCTTGTTCTGCTTGTCGGCCGCGCGGAAGGCGTCCTCGCGCCGCACCGCCGCGTCGACGAGCGCGAACGCTGCCAGGGCCATGAGGACGATCTTCAGGATCCCCATGAATCCCGCGAAGCCCAACATCAGCATGCTTGCCACCGCCCGTGATCTGCCATCGGTCCCTACGCCGCCACCGTACCCATAGAACGGCGGGAACGGACCGGACACCCCAAAGATGCCCGGCCCGCTGGTGCCCGCGCGGTCACTTGGCCGGCGGGGTCGGCTTCTTCGTGGGGGTGGTCTTGCGAGCGACCGGCGTCGTCTTCTTGGCGGCGGCCTTCCTGGCCGCGGCCTTCTTCTCCGCGGCGGCCTCGGGCGTGACGACCTTGGGCTGCGCGGGCTCCTCCTTGACCTCGCCGGGCTCGGGCTTGCCCTCGACGGCGATGGCCAGGTCCTCGATGTCCTCGGCGGCCTCGCCGCGCCAGTGCTTCACGGTCTGCTCGCCGTGCTCGGCGACCTTCTCGTAGGTCTCGCGGGCCTTGACGGCGTACTCGGCGGCGACGCCCACGCTGCGCAGGGCGAGGTCCTGGGCCTGCTCGCCGAGCTTCTTCAGGTCGACGTCGAAGCTCCCGATCAGCTCGGTGACCTTGGTCTGGAGGGTCTCCTGGGCCTCCTTGGCCCGGGCCGTGGCCTTCTCCTGCACGGTCTTCGGGTCGGTGCCGCGCACCTTCTCGATCCGGGCCGGGGCCTCGGCACGCAGCTGCTCGACCAGGGCGGGCACCTTCTTGGCCTGCTGGAGGGCGAGGTCGGCGGTGCCGGCGGCGAAGTAGAGCGGGGTCGGGTCGCTGAGGGTCTTGCGCAGGTCGTCGGTGATGGCCATGGTGATCAGGTCCTCCCGGATTCGCGTTCGGCTGAGGTGGTGTGGTTCGCGGTGGGCGCCCGGTGCCCTGGTCCGGCGTCAGCCGGCCGTCCGCCGCGAGCCGGCATCGTCGTCCGCTGCCCGCTCCGTGCCGTCCTCGTCCGCGGTTTCGCCGGTCCCGAATCCGTTCTCCTTGCGGAAGGACTCGTAGATCTGGAGCAGCACCTGCTTCTGCCGCTCGTTGAGCGAGGGGTCGGCGAGGATGACGGCGCGCGTCTCCACCTCGTCCCGGTCCCGCTCGGCGTCGAGGATGCCGGCGCGGACGTACAGCGTCTCGGCGGAGATGCGCAGGGCCTTGGCGACCTGCTGCAACACCTCCGCGCTCGGCTTGCGCAGCCCGCGCTCGATCTGGCTCAGGTACGGATTGGACACCCCGGCCGCCTCGGCGAGCTGCCTCAGCGAGAGCTGGGCGTTTCGCCGCTGCTCGCGCAGGTACTCACCGAGATTGCCGACGTTCAGCGATGCCATGCCTCCACCATGCCCCTCCCTGCTAACAATTGCAAGCAGCCGCTTGCAAGAGTGCGCCTCCGTGTCGCGCCGGTCCGTCTCGGGCTCGCGTCAGTCCGTCCCCGGCTCGCGTCGCTCCGCCTCCGGGTCGCGCAGGTTGCGGACCTGGGGGGACAGCAGGGCCGCCGCGGTGGCCAGGGTGACCAGCGCCGCGCAGCCCGCCAGCGCCTTCGCCGGGCCCACCGCCGTCGCCGTGGGGCCCGCCAGGAGGAGACCGAGCGGGGCGCAGGAGAGGGAGCCGAACCAGTCGTAGGAGCTGACGCGGGAGAGGGCGCGTTCGGGGACTTCGCGCTGGATGGTGGTGGTCCACAGGACGCCGAAGACGTCGCTCGCGACGCCCGAGGCGAACATGGCCGAGGCGGTCAGCCAGACGGGGACCGCGAGCGCGAGCAGCGCGATCGGGGCGGCGGCCGGGAAGGTGCACAGGACGGCGACGAGGAGCGGGCGCGCGACCCGTACCCGGGCGGCCAGGCCCGCGCCCGCGATGGTGCCGATCGCCTGGGCGGCCACGATGACCGACCAGGCCCGTGCCCCGCCCAGGTGCCGCGAGGCCATCAAGGGGCCGAGGACCCCCGCGTTGGCGTTGAGCGCGGCGACCACGACGGCGTACTGCGCGACCACCACCCACAGCCACTGCCGCGAGGCGAACTCCCGCCAGCCCTCCCGCAGTTCGGTCCAGCCGGAGGTGCGGCCACGGGGACGCGCGGGCACCCGCAGCCGGGCCGTCAGGGCCGCGCTGACCACGAAGGACGCCGCGTTCAGGGCGAGCGCCCAGCCCGCGCCCACCGCCGCCACGGTCACGCCGGACAGGGCCAGGCCCAGCAGCAGGGAGGTGTTGGTGCCCATGCGCAGCAGGCCGTTGGCGCGCTGGAGGCGGTCCTTGGGGACGAGGAGGGGGACGAGACCCTCGGAGGCGGGGGCGAACAGGGCCGTCGCCGTGCCGGCGAGGACGGCGAGGACGCACATCGCGGGCAGCGGGGCCGCGCCCGTCAGCACCATCGCGGCCAGCGCGCCGTACGCCCCCGCGCCCAGCACGTCCGCCAGGGCCATCAGCGCCGAGCGTGACATCCGGTCCGCGATCACCCCGCCCACCAGCACGAACAGCAGCTGCGGCAGCGCCTGGCAGGCCAGGACCAGCGACAGCCGCCCCGGACCCGCGCCCGGCAGCGCGAGCACCGCGAAGGCGAGCGCCACGCGCGCGAAGCCGTTGCCCAGCACGGAGACGGTCCGCGCGGCGAAGAGGAGGACGAAGCGGCCCTCCCGCCACAGAGGGGCAACGGTTCCGTCCGGGATGGCCTTGGTCTTGCTCGAAGACAGCGTCACGGGCGCGCAGCTTAGAAGCGGTCGGAAGAGCACACCCCGGAATCGGTCAGAATCGAAGAAGCGGGCCCCCGGCGCCCCCGGCTACCGTGGCCCGCATGGACGCCGCCACCGACGCACCCGCCGCCGACAGCCACGACCTGATCCGCGTGCACGGAGCCCGCGAGAACAATCTCAAGGACGTCAGTGTCGAGATACCCAAGCGCCGACTGACCGTGTTCACCGGCGTGTCCGGTTCCGGCAAGAGCTCGCTGGTGTTCGACACGATCGCCGCGGAGTCGCAGCGGCTGATCAACGAGACGTACAGCGCGTTCGTGCAGGGCTTCATGCCCACGCTCGCCCGGCCCGAGGTGGACGTCCTGGACGGGCTGACCACCGCGATCATCGTGGACCAGCGGCGGCTGGGCGCCGACCCGCGCTCCACGGTCGGCACGGCCACCGACGCGGGCGCCATGCTGCGCATCCTCTTCAGCCGGCTCGGGACGCCGTACGTCGGCTCGCCCAAGGCGTTCTCCTTCAACGTGGCCTCGATCAGCGGGGCCGGCGCGGTCACCGTGGAGCGCGGCGGCAAGCAGGTGAAGGAGCGGCGCAGCTTCAGCATCACGGGCGGCATGTGCCCGCGCTGCGAGGGCCGGGGCACCGTCACCGACCTCGACCTCACGCAGCTCTTCGACGCCGGCAAGTCGCTGCACGAGGGCGCGCTGACCGTGCCCGGGTACAAGGCGGGCGGCTGGAACTACCGGCTGTACGCCGAGTCCGGCCTCGTCGACCCCGACAAGCCGATCGGCTCGTACACCGAGCGGGAACTGGCCGATTTCCTGCACCGCGAGCCGACCCGGATGAAGATCGCGGGGATCAACATGACCTACGAGGGTCTGATCCCGCGCATCCAGCGGTCGATGCTGGCCAAGGACCGGGAGGGGATGCAGCCGCACATCCGGGAGTTCGTGGACCGGGCGGTCACCTTCACCGTCTGCCCGGACTGCGCGGGCACCCGGCTGACCGAGGCGGCCCGGTCCGCCAAGATCGCCGGGGTGAGCATCGCCGACGCGTGCGCGATGCAGATCAGCGATCTGGCCGCGTGGGTACGGGAGTTGGCCGAGCCGTCCGTCGCCCCGCTGCTGGACTCGCTGCGCGGCACCCTCGACTCGTTCGTGGAGATCGGCCTCGGTTACCTCTCGCTGGACCGGCCCACGGGCACGCTGTCGGGCGGCGAGGCGCAGCGCGTGAAGATGATCCGGCACCTCGGCTCCTCGCTCACCGATGTGACGTACGTCTTCGACGAGCCATCCGTCGGCCTGCACCCGCACGACGTGCAGCGGATGAACGGGCTGCTGCGGCGGCTGCGCGACAAGGGCAACACGGTGCTCGTCGTGGAGCACAAGCCCGAGGTGATCGCGATCGCCGACCACGTGGTGGACCTCGGCCCCGGCGCGGGCAGCGCGGGCGGCACGGTCTGCTACGAGGGGGACCTCGCGGGGCTGCGGGCCGCGGGCACCCTCACCGGACGCCATCTGGACGACCGGGCCACGCTGAAGGAGACGGTGCGCGAGCCCGCCGGCGCGTTGGAGATCCGCGGCGCCACGACGCACAACCTGCGCGGGGTCGACGTGGACATCCCGCTCGGGGTGCTGACCGTGATCACCGGGGTGGCCGGGTCCGGCAAGAGCTCGCTGGTGCACGGGTCGATCCCGGCCGGCGAGGGTGTCGTGTCGGTCGACCAGGCGCCGATCCGCGGCTCGCGGCGCAGCAACCCGGCGACGTACACGGGCCTGCTGGACCCGATCCGCAAGGCGTTCGCCAAGGCCAACGGGGTCAAGCCCGCGCTGTTCAGCGCCAATTCGGAGGGCGCCTGCCCCAACTGCGGCGGCGCGGGCGTCGTGTACACCGACCTCGCGATGATGGCCGGGGTCGCCACGACGTGCGAGGAGTGCGAGGGCAGGCGGTTCGAGGCGTCGGTGCTGCGCTACCGGCTCGGCGGGCGGGACATCAGCGAGGTGCTGGCGATGCCGGTGGCCGAGGCGGCGGAGTTCTTCGGGGCGGGCGAGGCACACACCCCGGCGGCCCACCGGATCCTCGGCCGGCTGGCCGACGTCGGCCTCGGCTACCTCACCCTCGGCCAGCCGCTCACCACCCTGTCCGGCGGCGAGCGGCAGCGCCTGAAGCTGGCCACGCACATGGCCGACAAGGGCGGCGTCTACGTCCTGGACGAGCCGACCGCCGGCCTGCACCTGGCCGACGTCGCCCATCTCCTCGCCCTGCTCGACCGGTTGGTGGACTCGGGCAAGTCGGTCATCGTCGTGGAACACCACCAGGCGGTCATGGCCCACGCCGACTGGATCATCGACCTCGGTCCCGGCGCCGGGCACGACGGCGGACGGGTCGTCTTCGAGGGCACCCCGGCCGAGCTGGTCGCGGCCCGCTCTACGCTCACCGGTGAGCACCTGGCGGCGTACGTGGGCGCCTGATCACGCCCTCGCCGCCCAGTCGGCGAGGATCCGGAAGTCGGCCTCCGTCAGGCCGTACCGGTGGTCCACCCGGTGGAGGAGTGCGGGCCCCGGGTGGTGGACGGCGGTCCAGGCGCGGTCGGCCTCGGTGATCTCGTCGTCCACCCACAGGAAGGGCCGGCCCGCCGCCCAGTCGACCAGCGGGCGGGTCTTCCAGTGGAGCAGGTCGGGCGGCTCGTCCTGGTCCGGCCACCGCACGACCGGCAGCGCGGGCAGGCCCAGCCAGGGCGCGAGGACGGCGTTGGCCTCGTCCATCCAGGTGGTGGCCCACACCAGCTCGCAGCCCAGGGCCGTGAGGCGGCGGCCGAGCGCCGGATCGACGCGGGTGAGCAGGGGGTGGTCGTCGGCGGACACCGGCGGGCCGTCGTACACCGGATACGCGCGGTCCGCCGCCCCGAACGGGATGAGCGGGCCGTCGACGTCGAGGAAGAGCAGCATCACCGTCCAGGATGGCTCCCGAAGCGGCCGGGGCACAGGTGCTGAACGCCGAGCCGGCGCGGGACCTCAGAACGGCAGGGGCCGCGCGTGCACCACGTCCAGGCGGGACACCGCGCGGGTCAGCACCACGTACAGCCGGTGCGCGCCCCGCTCCTCCGCCTCCGTCACGGCGGCCGGTTCCACCGCGATGACGTGGTCGTACTCCAGGCCCTTGGCCAGGCTCGCGGGGACGAGGGTCAGCCGAGCGCCGAGGGCGTCGGGGGCGGCCGGCGCGAGGCCCGCCGCGGTGAGTGCCCGGCCCACGGCGGGCACGTCCGCGTCGGCCGCGATCACGCCGACCGAGCCCTCCCTGGTCAGGGCGCGGCGGGCGGCGGTCACCGTGGTGGCGAGCACGTCCTCGGCCGGGTGGAGGGTCAGCTCGCCGTCGGTGCGCAGGGACCGGGCGGCCGGGACCGCCACCGACAGGCGGGCCAGCAGCCGGTTGGCCAGGGCCACGACCGCCGCCGGCACCCGGAACCCGGTGGTCAGCGACACCACCGCGGCGTCCGGCCGGCCGAGGTGGCGCAGTTGCGTGGACCAGTCGCGGGCGGCCCACGGCGCGGTGCCCTGGGCGAGGTCGCCGAGGACGGTCAGCGAACCGAAGGCGGCGCGGCGGGCGATGGCCCGGCACTCCATCGGCGAGAGGTCCTGCGCCTCGTCCACCACGATGTGGCCGTAGCCCTCGGGGTGTTCGATCAGCCCGGACAGCTCGTCCAGGAGGACCAGGTCGGCGGCCGACCAGCGGGCGGACTTGTACGAGCGCGGCGGGCGCGCCCAGCGCAGCGCCTCCTGTTCGCCGCTCTCCAAGAGTCCCGCCGCGGCCCGCGCCAGCGCCTCCGGGTCGGTGAGGAGCCGGGCCAGCACCTCCTCCGGGCGGACCTTCGGCCACACCAGGTCGAGCTGGGCGGTGAGCGGCCGGGCGTGCTCCATGCGGCGCACCCAGGCGGCGGGCAGCACCCCGGAGCGCCGCTCGGCGCGCTCGCGCAGCCGTCGTACCACCCGGGTGCGCACCCGCTCGCGGCCGACGGCGTACGGCGGCTCCTCCGCGCGCACCTCCCGCACGATCGCGGCGAGTTCGGCGGCGCGCACCCGCCACCGGTAGGAGCCGTCCGGCACGGCGAGGTCGGTGACGCCGTCCGTGGTCACGTGCGCGTACAGCGCCCGGCGCAGCACCTCGGCCATCCGGGGGTCGTGCTTGAGGGCGGCGGTGGGCACCGGGTCGGTGCCGGTGACCGGGTGGCGGGCGATCTCGTCCAGGAGGGTGGACTGGCGTACGCCGCTCTCGCCGAGCGCGGGCAGCACCTCGGAGATGTAGGCGAGGAAGGTGCGGTTGGGGCCGAGGATCAGCAGGCCGGAGCGCTGGAGCCGCCTGGGGTGGGTGTAGAGCAGGTACGCGGCGCGGTGCAGGCCGACGGCGGTCTTGCCGGTGCCGGGGGCGCCCTGCACGCACACCGAGTCGGCGAGGGCGGCGCGCACGAGGTCGTCCTGCTCGGGCTGGATGGTGGCGGCGATGTCCCGCATGGGGCCGACGCGGGGGCGCTCCAGCTCGCGGGCGACGATGCCGCCGGGCCGCGGCTCCCCGGTGGCTTCGCCGTGTCCGAGGTGCTCGTCCTCCAGGCCCGTGAGGTCCACCGTCGCCCCCGTGCTGCCAGGCGCCCAGCCGAACCGCCGCCGTACCGCCACCCCCTGCGGATCGCGGGCGCTCGCCTGGTAGAAGGCGCGGGCGACGGGGGCCCGCCAGTCGACCACGAGGGGCGGGGCGGCGGGGCACTCGGTGATGCGCAGCCGCCCGAGGTGGAAGGGCTGCCCGCCGTGCTCGGGGTGGTCGTCGGCGAAGTCGAGGCGGCCGAAGAACAGGGGCCCCGGCGGGAGTTCGCGCAGCGCCTTGGCCTGGCTGCGCAGCCGGTACCCGAGGACCTCCGCGTCGGCGCCGGAGGCGGAGACGTCCTCGCCGATGACGACCTGCTCGGCGGCGCCCTCGACCATCGCGGCGAGGGCGGCCCGGCAGTCGTCGTGGTGGTCGCGCTCGGCGCGGAGGGCGTCGGTGAGGGCGGGGCGTGACGTCATGCCGACCAGCGTACGACAAGACGTTACTCAGTTACATTTTTAACCCACTCTCAGCAAGGCTCGGCCAGCGCCGCCGCCAGCCGCCCGAACGCCCGCTCCGCCGCCCGCACCGCCTCCGGTGCCACGTCCGCCACCGTCTCCCCCGCCGCGATCCGCCGCCAGTTGTCCAGGGCGAGGATCCGCTGGACGGCGATGATCTGGCCGGCCGCGAGCCGCGCGTCCAGGCCGCCGCCGAGCGCCTCGGCCAGCGCCGCCTCCGCGCGCTCCTGGTGCCGGTAGGCCCGCGCGACCAGGGACGGGGTGCCGTAGAGCAGGGTGTGGAAGGCGAGCACCTGGGGGTGGTCGTTGAGCCCGGTGACCGGGTCGCGCCGGTCGAGGCCGGCGAGGAAGTGCCGGCGCAGCGCGTCCACCGGGTCCGGCTCGCCCGCGACCACCCGCGCGGCCTCGCCCTCGTGGTCCGCGATCCGGTGCAGGACCAGGTCCTCCTTGGCCGGGAAGTACCGGAAGAGGGTCGGCTTGGAGATCCCGGCGGCCGCCGCCACCTCCGCCACCGACACCGCGTCGAAGCCCCGCTCCAGGAACAGCCGTACCGCGGTGTCCGACACCTCCTGGTACGTCCGCCGCCGCTTGCGCTCCCGCAGACCCATCTCCCGCTCGCGCGGCTCCGACTCACCCATGGGGCGAGCCTACGCAGTACTCAGCCCAGCCCCAGCCGGGGCAACCCGCGCGGACGCCCCGACAGCCCGAGCGAGGCCGTCGCCGCCGCGAGCGTCATACCGTACGACGCCACCGCCCGCCGTACGTTGGGCGCGTCCAGGCTCGATCCGGTGACCAGGCGGTCGAGGTCGACGTAGGCCGAGCGGACCAGCTCGATCCAGCGGTAGACCCGCCAGTCCTCGCGCCAGTTCCGGGTGAACCGCCCCTCCAGCCGCGCCTCCCAGCGGCGGAACATGCGGTCCCGGATCTCCGGCCGGGTCGGGGTGAGGTGCATGTGCCGGACCAGCTCGTACAGCGGGTCCCCCACCAGGGCCATCTCCCAGTCGATCAGGGTGAGGGCGGGGCCGTCGTCGCGGCGCACCAGGTTCCAGGGGTTGAGGTCGCCGTGCAGCAGGGCGGGGGCGCGGTCGGTGACGTGGTGGCGGGCGAGGATCTCGCGCAGCCGGGGCGCGTCCGGCAGGCCGAGGAAGCGGGCCGCCTGCTGGGACTCCCTCGGCAGTGCCCCGACCAGCGCGACCAGTTGCTCGCTGAGCCAGCCGTAGAAACCGGGCCGGCCGCCGAGCGGGTCGATGCCGGCGGGGTCGACGCCGGTCAGCGCGGCCAACTGGTCCACCAGGTGGTCCGCCTCGTGCGGGCGCAGCCCGTCGACCGGGTGGTCGGGGCGGCGGCCCAGGTCGCGGGCGCCCTCGTAGGTGTGCACGGCGAAGCGGTCGGCGCGGTAGCGGTGGGCGGGGTCGGTGGCGTGGCTGGTGCCCAGGGCGAGGACGCGGGGGGCGGCGACCGGCACCCCGGAGCGTTCGATGGCGGCGAGGACGGCGTGCTCGCTGAGGAAGCTGCGCTCGCGGCGCAGGACGACGGTCACCTCGCGGCGCACGACCACGGGGAAGCCGGTGCCGGGCACCCGGAGCACGGTGGTGAGGTGGGCGGCGCCCTTGAACACGCGCTCGGCCGGGGCGGCGCCCTCCAGGAAGAGGGCGTCGGCGACCGCGTCGTGCGGGAAGTCGGGGTGTTCGGGCACGCGCCGGTCCGGCGTCCAGCCGATGCCGCGGGGGCGCCGGCCGGGCCGGGCTGCGCCGCGCCTGAAGAGGATCCGCTCGATCTCGCGCTCGCCCGGCACCCGGCCGAGCCGCAGCGGTTCGGTGGCCGCGCGCAGGGCGTCGCCCACGGTGGCGGTGGCCCGCTCCAGGGACTCCGCCTCGAAGGAGCGGTCCAGGGCGCGAGCGGCCCCGATGACGTCGGCGTAGAGGGACTGGGCCCGCTCGAAGGCGAGGTAGTGCGGCAGGTCCTTGCCGAGCCCGGCGACGGCGGCGGGCCGGGCTCGGGCCATCGCGTCGGCCCAGGCGCGCACGACCGCCGCCCGCCGCTGCTCCGGGTACCGCGACCGCACGAGGTGGACGGCGAGGTCGTACAACGGGTCGCCGTAGCTCGCCAGTTCCCAGCCCGTGCAGCACAGGCCCTCGGCGGACACGGCCAGTTGGGCGCTATGTAGGTCGCTGTGAAGCAGTCCGTAGGGGCGGCGGGTCAGCGCGGGCACCCGGTCGGCGAACCGGGTGAGCGCGTCCTCGGGAACACCGAGGGCGGTGAACAGACCGCCGTACTCCCGCCAGTCGGGGCGCCGGATCCGGCGGTCGGCGAGGTGGGCGAGGGTGCGCAGGAAGCCCTGGGAGTCGGTGTGGTTGCGCGGCCAGTGCGGGGGCAGGGGCGGCAGCGCGGCACCGCGCACCTGAGCGATGGCGGCGAGCAGCCCGGCGACGTCCCGCGGCGGCGGTCCGCCGGCCGGCACCCGGCCGTCCACATGGCTGTGGATGAGGTAACCGTCCCCGGCCGCCAGGCACTCCGGCGCCCGCGGCAGCACCCGGTGGACCGCGCGCAGGATCTCCGCCTCGCCGTCCCAGGTGCGGATCGCCGGCGCCGCGTCCGGCCGGGGCAGCCGCACGGTCACCGGCGTGCCCGGGGCCCGGCCGAGCAGGCCGGCGAGCGGTTCGGTCAGCGGCAGCACGTGGTCGCGGTGGCGCGGGCCCTCGCGGGTCTCCCCCTCGGCGGCGGCGCGGGCCGCGAACGCGCGGCAGACGGCGTCCGTCCGCATGGTTCCGGCGCGCTCCCCCGCCACGGTAGGGGGAACTGACGGTGCGCCCACTGGCCGCTCCGGGGGTCGATCGCTCACGGGGGAGGACATGTCGGACGACAGGTCCGGGGAAACGCTATTCCCCCGTGGCGACCGGTACGGCCGCCGAACGCGGTGAAGTAGCCCAACGGGTGGCCGCCGCCCGGCTGTGCCGGTCCGGCGGCCGGGACCGGCGCCTCGCCACTCCCTGTGCCCGCGTACGTCCGCGACCGAGGGTGACCCGGCCGCGTCCGCAGGCTAACCGACCCCGCGACCTCCCCTCAGCAGGCACAACAGCGGTTCCAGCGACCGTACGACGTGCTCGGCGCCGGCCGCGCGCAGTGGCTTCTCCTTCGCCTCGTTGCGGGCATAGCCCAGGAAGGGGACCCCGGCGTCGCGGGCGGCGGCGAGGTCGGAGGGGCTGTCGCCGATCATCAGGGCGGCGGCGGGGGCGGCGCCCATGGCACCGAGGGCGCGCAGCAGGCAGTGCGGGTCCGGCTTGAGGTGGTGCAGGTGTTCGGTACGGCCGTACAGATGGGGGGCGAAGCAGGCGGTCAGGCCCCTGGTCTCCAGGTAGCTGCGCACCACGCGGGGCGAGTTGTCGGTGGTGACGGCGAGCCTGGCGCCGACGGCCGTCCAGGTGCGGATCAGCGGATCGGCCCAGGCGGTGGGCAGTGCGGAGGAGGCGGCGCGCAGCTCCTCCTGGGTGAGGCGTTCCTCCAGGCCGGTGACGAGGTCGCTGCCGGGACGGCGGCGGCCCACCGCGCGCAGCACCACCTGGGGGTCCAGCGTCTCCCGTTCGGCCGGGGTGAGCAGGCCGTGCAGGCCCTGCCGCGCCAGCCAGGCCACCAGGTCGGCGGCTATCCGCTCGGCCTTGTGGGTGGCGAACAGCCGGCAGATGGGGCCGTCGAAGTCCCACAGCACGACCCGGGCGGAAGTGATCAGTACACGAAGCTTCTCGATCTCGCTCGCATCAGAAGTCGTATCAGAAGTCACTAGGAGAGTGTCAGGTCCGTGGAGATCGTTTCCCAGAGGGCGTCGAACCACTTCTGCGATTCCTCCACGAACGCCGCGTCCCGCTGCCCGGCGCGCAGCTCGAAGGAGAAGAGCAGGGACTCGGAGCCGACCGCGTCGTACATCTCCAGCGTCCCGCTGTCGGTGGGCTCGGCGCGGCGCGTGATCATGTAGTGGGCGAAGAGGGCCTCGGACCCGTTGAGCAGGTAGAGCTTCACCGGTGGGGTGAACGGCAGGGCCCTGAAGGTGACGTGGACGTCGATGTCGTGGGTGGCGCGCAGGGCCTGGAGGTTGTACTGGAGCACCTGGCCCTGGGCGTTGCGCATGGCCAGCCAGCGCTGGTGCACCGCGTCGTCCTCCGCGCTCCCGGCGTCGACCGAGACCGGGAAGGCGAGGCTGATGTCCCGCGACGGCAGCAGGATGCGGACGTCGATCCGCTCCGGGCGCAGCCTGCCCTCGTGGATCAGGCGCAACGGTTCGCCGAGGGCCGGGATCAGGCTCTGCGCGGTGAGGCAGACGGCGTCGATGCGCACGTGCGGCGCCGCGAACGCGTCGGTCAGCCGGGGGGCGAGGGCCACCATGGTCGGCTGGGGCTCCTCGGGCCCGGACTGCGGCTCGGCGACCCGCGGCGGACTGCCCTTGGTGACGCCGGTGAGCAGGCCGTCCTGCTGAAGCACCCGCAGGGCCTGGCGTACCGCGCCGCGCTCGACGCCGAACTCCTCGGCCAGCTCGGCCTGGGTGGGCAGCCGCTCGCCCGGCCGCAGGATCCCGGCGCGCATGCGCTCGCGCAGGACGCCTGCGATCTCCTGGGGGCTGCGTCTGCTGCTGCCGTTGACTGCCATGTGCTCCTGGGTCACCACCAAACGTTACAACTTCCCTCTATCTGAAGGGAGTTGATGAAAAGTTGTTTATGTACTGCCACCAACTGGGGACAACTTAAACAGAGTTGGTAGCCAACTTTTCCGAGTTGGCGGAAGTTCTTCCTCCCGCCCGTTTCTCCACCGGCACCCGAAGGGGGATTCGCCGTGCCCGCTCTCGCCCTCCTCTCCGCCCTCCTCGTCCTCGGCTTCGAACAGCTCGTGCAGTGGAGGTACGGCGCCGCCGGCGCCCTCGGCCTGCTCCTGCTGACCGTCGGCCGCGAGGCCGGGAAACCGGCGGTCAGCTCCGCCGGCGCGGTCCTGCTCGCGGTGCTCCTGACGGGCCCCGCGCTCTGAGTCCGAAAGGGCCCGGGACCGGCCACCGAAGGCCCTACGACGTCAGCTCCAGATCGGAGCTGATCGTCCCCCACAGCGCGTCGAACCACCGCCGGGACTCCGCCACGAAGGCGGCGTCCCGCGCTCCCGCGCCCGGCCCGAAGGCGAACAGCATCGAGCGCGTGCCGTCGGCGTCGTACAGCTGGAGCGGCTCCTGTCCGAACTCCCGCTCCCGGCGCCCCAGGGTGTAGTACGCGAACAGCGCCTCGGCCTCGTTGAGCAGGTACAGCTTGACCGGGGGCGTGAACGGCAGCGCGCGGAAGGTCAGCCGGACGTCGATGCCGTGCGTGGTGCGCAGGGCCAGCAGGTTCTGCCGCAGCACCATGCCCTGGGCGTTGCGCACGGCCAGCCAGCGGTCGTGCAGCAGCCCGCCGCCGCCCGTGTCCACCGGGTCCACCGGCGTCGGGAAGGCCAGCTCGATCCGGCGACTGGGCAGCAGCACCCGCACGTCGATCTTGGCCGGTTCCAGCGCCCCCGCGTGGATCAGCCGCAGCTGCTCGCCGACGGCCAGCGTGAGCGACACGGAGGTCAGGCAGAGCGCGTCGATCCGCACGTGCGGGGCGGCGAAGGCGGCCGCGACACGCGGCCCGAGCCCCACCATGGTGGGCCGGGGCGGCGCGACGGCCGGCCACGGCGGCCAGGCCCCCTCGGCCACCCTGGCCGGGCTGCCCTTGGCCGCGCCGGTGAGCAGCCGCTCCGACCGCAAGGCGCTCAGGGCCTCGCGCACGGCGCCGCGCTCCACACCGAACTCCTCGGCCAGCTCGGCCTGGGTGGGCATGCGCTGCCCAGGGCGCAGTTCACCGGATCTGATCCGGCTGCGCAGCTCGTCGGCGATCTCCCCGTGGGACGCGCGGGACGCGCGGGGTCCCCTGACGGAGGCGTGCTCCGGGTCCACGGACAAAACCCTACAACTTCCCGCCAACTTAGGGCAGTTCACCGACAGCTGGTTATGAGACGCCTTCCAACGGAGATAAGTAGAGATAAGTTGGCAGCCAACTCGGCTGACATGGTCGAGCTTCCCAGTGGTTGGCCGTACCGGGCACCGATCCGGAGGGGAGCCGGGGCCCGGACCGGGGACGGCCCGTGAAGCGCACAGTCACAACTGAAGACGCCGACAACTGAACACGCCGCGCACAGCCACAACTGAACACCGGCACAACCGAAGACACGCACAACTGAAGACGCGCACAACTGAAGACCGCACAGCCACAACTGAACAGCTCGCTACGGATGAACAGTTCGAAACCGCCGACGAGGGGAGCGGTCAGAAGTCGTCCGGGCACCAGGGGCGCCCGGGCGAGCGGAACAGGGCGTCGGCCAGCCGGGCGGCGCCCTCTCGCTCTTCCCGCACCCGCCCCAGCGCGGCGAGCCGCAGCAGCGACTCCCCGCCGAGCCACACGGACGCCAGCTCCTGGACGCCCAGCGTCACATCGGCGCTCGCGGTGGTGGCCGTACAGGACGCGCCCTGGGGCGAGACCTCCAGCCGGTACCGCCCCGCGGCGTACCCCCCGTCGTCCACGACCTCCAGCACCAGCGCGCCCTCGCGGTCGTACGTGCGCGCCTCCAGGGCCCGGACGACATCGAGGATCCGCACCCACAGCAGGTCCGCGTGGTCGGTGATCCGGGCGGCGCGCGGGTCGGGCAGGAAGAACGGGAGCAGGTCGTCGGGGCCGCGGCCGCCGCTGTCGACCTTGGTGACCCAGTCGATGGAGCACAGGTAGTGCCACAGGGCGCGCTGCGCCGCCGGGGTCGTGCCGAAGAGCCTGACGACACGCGCGGTCTGGTCGGGTTGCATGCCGGTCCAGGTGTCGTCGCACCGGTACGACACCAGGCCCTGGGGCTCCCCGGAGGCCGAGCGGTACAGGGCGTGCGTCGGCTCGACGTAGTCGGCGTGGGCCCGCAGCACGCCGGTGAACCGCTCCCACCACAGCTCGTCCCGGCTGACCGCGCCGGGCTGGGCGCGGCGGAACCGGTCGAACAGCTCCGGGCCCAGCTTGCGCACGTCCGCGCCGTCCAGCAGCTCGATCCGGCCGCCGTCGTCCGGGCCCGACCAGCGGGGATCGAGGCCGGCCCGCGGGACGTCGACGAGCCACCGGGAGACCCAGGCGGCCGGGCCGAAGCCGAACCGGCCGTAGATCGGGTACTCGGCGGCGGTCAGCGTGGCCACGACGTCACCGCGCTCCCGCGCCGCCGCGAGGTCCTGGGCCATCATGCGGCTCAGCAGGCCGCGGCGGCGGTGCGTCGGGCTGACGGTCACGCTGCTGATGGCGTCGGCGGGGACCACACCGCCGCCCACCGTGGTCAGCTCCTGGTCGAAGGAGCGGAACGTGGCCACCCAGCGACCGCCGTCGACGGCACCCAGATACCGGCCCGGCTCGAAGCTCCTGCCACGGGCGTCGAGTTGCTCACGGGCCAGGGCCGGGGACTGGGTGAACCCCACGGCCAGGGCGCGCTGCCAGTCGTCGAGGTCTGCTTCGGTGGCGGTACGCACGTCGTTCATACGCCCACCGTAGGCACGCGTCCCGCCGGGTGTCCTCCGGATTTCCGCTCGTCAACGCCATGCAGGGCCCTACGACCCTGCGGCCCTACTACGGTCACACCAGCAGATCGTCCACCTGCGCCTCGCCCACCCGGTACCGGCGGGCGATCTCGCCGCCGCAGCCGTCGGCGGTGTGCTGGAGCCGCTGCCGCCGCCGCGACACCTCCTGCTCGTACCCCACCAACCGGCACATGGCGGCGGTCAGTTCGAGGTCGGTGCGGGCGGTGAGGTCACTCAGCTCCACCTCGCCGAGCATCTCGGCGGCGAGCCGTCGCACCTCCTCGCCCCGCGGGGTGCCGACGGTGACATGGCGGGCCGAGGAGCGCTGGCGGGCCGGGGCGTCGCGCAGGATCTCCGCGAGCCGCTCGACCACGGAGGCGTCCTTCGGCGCGGGCACGGCCGCCCGGCCGCGCCGCGCCAGCTCCGCGTGCAGGATGTCGATCCGGCCCTGCAACAGCCGCCGCACATAGCTGAGATCGGCCTCGTCGCGCTGGGCGTCGCGGCGCAGCGCGCGCAGTTCGGACAGGCTCAGCCGGGACAGCCCGGGCGGCACCGCCGCGCCCCTGGGCTCGTCGGACCGCTGCACGGGCGGCCGGTACGACGTCCCCTGCGGGGCCGGCAGCTCACTGGTGCTGGAAGTGCTCATGTGGTTCGAACCGTCCCCTCGACCGGCGTGTGACAGCATCGTGCCACCCCCGGCGCACAGTATGTGACCGAGTGCCCCCGAACAGCCCCGGATGGGCGGTAAGGGAACCATAAGGGCCCGCCTGTGACCGCTTTCCCCGGACCCGGCATCATGGTCCGCATGCGAGCGGTGGTGCAGAGAGTGGACGGCGCGAGCGTCGTCGTGGACGGCGAGACGGTGGGCGCGATCGAGGGCGAGGGCCTGTGCGTCCTCGTCGGCGTGACCCATGACGACACCAAGGAGAAGGCGGCCCAGCTGGCCCGCAAGCTCTGGTCGGTCCGGATGCTGTCCGAGGAACGCTCGTGCAGCGACATCGACGCCCCGCTGCTCGTCATCAGCCAGTTCACCCTCTACGGCGACGCCCGCAAGGGCCGCCGCCCCACCTGGAACGCGGCGGCCCCCGGCGACGTCGCCGAGCCGCTGGTGGAGGAGGTCGTGGGCCAACTGCGGGCACTGGGGGCGACGGTGGCGACCGGGCGGTTCGGGGCGAAGATGCGGGTGTCGCTGACGAACGACGGACCGTTCACGGTGCTGCTGGAGATGTAGCCGCACCCCCGCCCCCCGAGGGCACTACGGCTCGACCACGACCTCCTGCGCCGCGGCCGTGTCCCCGGCCAGGAGCGGCGCGTCGACCGGCACGTTCCGCTTGACCAGGGCGAGCGCCACCGGCCCCAGCTCGTGGTGGCGCGCGGACGAGGTGACGAACCCGATTTTGCGGCCGTCGGGCCCCTCGTCCGCGAGGCGCAGCTCCGTGCCCGGCCCCGGCAGGTGCACGTCGCTGCCGTCGAGGTGGAGGAAGACGAGCCGGCGCGGCGGCTTGCCGAGGTTCTGCACGCGGGCGACGGTCTCCTGCCCCCGGTAGCAGCCCTTCTGCAGATGCACGGCCGTCCCGATCCAGCCCAGCTCGTGCGGGATCGTACGGTGGTCCGTCTCGAACCCGAGCCGCGGCCGGTGCTGCTCGATCCGCAGCGCCTCGTACGCGAGCAGCCCGGCGGCCGGCCCGTGCGTCGCCGCGAAGGACTCCAGGTCCTCGCGCGGCAGGAAGAGATCACGGCCGTACGGGGTCTCGCGTACGACGACGCCCTCGGGCACCTCGGCGATGGACCCGGCGGGCAGGTGCACGACCGCGAACTCGTCGGTGCGGTCGGCGACTTCCACCCGGTAGAAGAACTTCATCGACTCCAGGTACGCGAGCAGGGCGTCCCGCGTGCCCGGCTCCACGTGCGCCCAGACCGTGGTGCCGTCGTCCACCAGGTACAGCGCGTGCTCGATGTGCCCGTTCGCCGAGAGGATCAGCGCCTCGGTGGCCTGCCCGACGGGCAGTTCGCTGACGTGCTGGGTGAGCAGCAGGTGCAGCCAGCTCAGCCGGTCCTCGCCGCTGACGGTGAGCACGCCGCGGTGCGAGAGGTCGACGAATCCGGTGCCGTCGGCGAGTGCGCGCTGCTCGCGGAACAGGTCGCCGTAGTGGGCGGCGACGCCTTCGTCCACACCCTCGGCGGGGACGGCGCCGGACAGGGACAGCAGGGGGCTCTTCATACGCGCAAGCCTACGACGTGGTACTTGAACTCTTCAGTGTGCAGTCCTTGCAGCGGCCGAAGATCGCGAAGTGCTTCATGTCGGTGTCGAACCCGAACTGCCGCCGCAGCTTGTCGGTGAACTCCGCCGCCACGCTCACGTCCGCCTCGATGACGTTCTCGCAGTCCCGGCACACCAGGTGCAGATGGTGGTGCCGGTCGGCGAGGTGGTACGTCGGCGCACCGTGCCCCAGATGGGCGTGGCTGACCAGGCCCAGCTCCTCCAGCAGCTCCAGCGTGCGGTAGACGGTGGAAATGTTGACCCCCGACGCCGTCTTCCTCACTTCCACGAGGATGTCGTCGGGGGTCGCGTGTTCAAGGGTGTCCACGGCTTCGAGGACAAGCTGCCGTTGCGGCGTCAGCCGGTAGCCGCGCTGCCTGAGGTCGCTCTTCCAGTCGGTGCTCACCACACCGACGAGTCTAGAACCACGCCCGTCGCGCCGGGGCCTTGTCCGGTTTTCGCGTCCGGTCGCCCTTGAGGTGTCCTACTTGAAGAAGGCGATGCCGTCGTCCGGCATGTCGTCCGGGAGGGCCTTGGCCCAGCGTTCGACGTCCTCGGCGGTGACGACCTTCTTCAGGTGGGCGGACATGTAGGGGCGCAGCTCGACCTCGGGGGTCTGCTTCTCGCCGACCCACATGAGGTCGCTCTTCACATAGCCGTACAGCCGCTTGCCGCCGGTGTACGGGCGGGCGGCGGCGGTCCGGGCGACGGCGTCGGTGACCAGGTCGATCTGGGGCTTCTTGTCGGCCATCTCGCCGTACCAGATCTCGATGGTGCCGTCATCGCGGGTCATCGTGACCTCGACCTTGCGGTCGGCGTCGATCCGCCAGAAGCCGGACTCGGACTCCAGCGGCCGGACCTTGTTGCCGTCGTTGTCCAGGACCCAGGTGTGGGAGTGGTACTCCAGGAAGTCCCGGCCGTCGTGGCTGAAGGTGACTTCCTGGCCGAAGTTGCACTTCTCGGAGCCCGGGAAGTCGTGCACGCCGGCGCCGGCCCAGTCGCCGAGGAGGAAGGCGAGCGGGACGAGGTCCTTGTGCAGGTCGGACGGGATCTCGATCATGAGCGGAGCTTTCCTGGTGGGAGGGTCAGCGCTGGCCCTGGTACAGCTTCTTCACGGTCAGGTAGGCGAAGGCGAGCACGCCGACGCAGACCAGGACCAGCAGGGTTTCGAAGAAGATCTCCACAGGTGCTCCTTGAGCGAGGGTGGGCATACGACAGAGCCGGAGCCCAGCTTACGCGGCCGGGCCCCGGCTCTCCCTACGAGGTGGGCCTCAGCCGAGCAGCTGCTCCTGGAGCACGACCGTCTGCTGGAACGGCACGGCCTTCGTGCCGCCCTTCCTCGACTGTACGACGAGCCCGATCACGTCCCCGGCGACCAGGTACGCCTGCCGGACGTGCTCGGCGCCGTAGGGCTTGGTCTCCACGTACACCTCCTCCGACACGTTCGGCACCTTGGCGCGCGCCGGGAAGCTGTCCGCCACCGTGCTGGGCGCCCCGCGCAGGGGGTACGGCGCCTGGTCGTAGCCGAAGAAGTTTCTCTGCTGGACGTCCCCGGCGACCGCGCCGGTGTCGAACTGGAGCAGATAGATCCGGGTGCGGGTGCCGTCCGGCGTGGTCCAGCCGCGGGCGGCGATGTGCCGAAGGCCCCGGTCGGTGAACGTGCCGGCGAGGGTGTCCCGGTCCTCCTTGGCCGCGTACTCCGCGAGAAACGTCCCCGGCTTCACCCATCCGTTGTCCTTGGCGAGTGCCTCGTCCACCGTGGCGCCGTTCGGCGCGGGCAGCACCAGTTGTCGCAGGTCGGCGTAGTGAGCGGCGGCCTTGTTGGAGTCGGCGAAGGGCGCCGGGCGGCCGGCGGGCAGCGGCGGGCGGACCAGCTCCGGGTAGTCCCAGCGGCCGTCCGAGAGGGTGGCGAGACCGGGCACGTCGGTGCGCTCGACCCGCGTGACGCCGTAGGCCGTCCCGGCACCGCAGACCGCGAAGACGGCGACGGCGGCGACCCAGCGGAGCGCTCCGCGCAGCGAGCGGGTGGCCCGGGGGGCCGGGGGCGCCGCCGACGCAGACGGCTGCCCGGCCGCGGAGTCCCCGGCGGGCTCGGCCGCGACCTCCGTGCCCGACTCGGCCGCGACTTCCGTCTCCGTGCCCGGCTCGGCCATGCCCTCCGTCTCCGTGCCCGGCTCGGTCACGCCCTCCGCGGCCGTCTCCCCGGCGGTTTCCGCCGTGTCGTTCTGCTCGCTCATACGGCCTTCCCCGGTTCCTTGATGCGGTCGAGCTGGCGCTCGATGAAGAGCGCGATGGCGTTGCGGTCGAGGGGCTGGTGCCCGGCGACCTCGACGTCGACCAGGACATCGCCTTCGGCGGCGGAGCAGAACATCTCGTCGATCTTCTCCTTCGTGTCCTTGGGCGTCAGGAAGCAGCCGGCCTCCTTGTGGCCCTTGATCGCGGGCCCCTTGCGGAAGACGCCGAAGCCGGAGAACAGCGACTTCTGACCGGCTGCCTGCGCACGCACGGTGTCCAGGTCGCCCATCCGCACCAGCTGGAAGTCGACAGTGAAGGTGTGCTTCCCGTCCACCGACCAGGAGTCGATGCTCGCGTAGCTGCGCATGGCCATGCCGCTGATGTGCGCCTTGTCGATCAGGTCGTCCATCTTGCGCCGGGTGGCCGGCGGCAGACCGGTGATCGCCTGCTTGCGCAGCGCGGTGGCCTCACGTCCGCTGAGCTCGACGTCCGAGCCGTACCCCTCGACGTCCGGCCCCCGGCTGTATCCCCCCGCGCCCTCCGTGTACGGCAGCAGCATGCCCCGGAGCCCGGACGTCTCCTGCCCGCTCCCCTTCGCGGAGACCGCCGGGGGAAACTTCCATCCGGGCGCGCCCGGATCCCGGTCGGCCTCCGAGACGATCACGGCGGTGACCGCGACTCCGGCGACGACCGCGAGGGCGAGCGCGCCCCCCGCTATCCGCTTGCCCACTGTCCTGTTCACAGCCGCCCCATCTGCCGCTTCGCCAGATCCATGACCTTCTTCATCGGGACCGGTTTCGTTCCGACGACCCAGACCTCCATGTCTATGTCGCCGCGCGAGGCGGTGGCCTCGGCCTCGTACTGCGGCAGATACCCGGGTTCGGTGTGCGGCCGGGCATGCGTGAACGCCACCCCGTCCCCGGTGCCGGGTACCGACTGGCTGTCGGTGTCCGGCTCCTGCTCCCACCAGGACTGCTGGCCCGTCGCGTGCTCGTGCGCGCCGAGAGTCGTCTCCTGGCGGTACTGCACGAGCCGGATCTCGACGTCGTACGTGCTGTCGATCCGCCAGCTGGTGACGGCGACGCGCCGCAGCTCGTCCGACAGCAGCCCCTGGAACGCGCCCGCGGGGTCCTTGAAGCTCCCCGCGTACTCCGGGAGGTCCAGCCAGCCGTCCACGCCCTCTTCGAGAACGCTGTCCCGCGCCCCGCGCGGCTTCGGCAGCAGCAGCTTGCGCAGATCCCCGTCGGTCCTGACCCGCCGGTCCTCGGCCGCCGTCAGGACCGGGACCGTCCCCTTGCCCTGCCGCAGCACCGGCTGCGACAGCGGGGGCAGCTTCGTGGGCGCCCGGCCGGCCTGCACCACGTACCCGACACAGCCGCCCGCGACGACCCCGAGGGCGACGGCCCCGGCGATCAGCCCGGCGGTACGACCGCGCCGCCGCACCGGGGGCACGGGCCCCTCCGTCTCCCCCGCCTCCGCTTCCGGCTCCGCCGGTCCGTCCTCCGGCTCCGCTTCAGGCTCCGCCGGCCCGGCTTCCGGTTCCGGCACTTCCAGCGCTTCCAAGACATCCCCTCCCTGTACGGCACACGGATCCGGAGAACCGCGCACGCACAGCAGACTCATGACATGTGCATGGAGTTGCAGGGGAGATGGTCACGATTCGGGAAAGCGCGGAGGTGCCCCGGACACGCCGAAGGGCCGTACCCCACCTGGCGTCCAACCCAGGGGTACGGCCCTTCCGCGGTGCCGTCAGACGGCGATGGCCACCTCCGCGAGCCCGCCCTGCTGCGCGACGACCGTACGGTCGGCGGTGCCGCCCGGCACCAGCGCGCGCACGGTCCACTTGCCCTCGGCCGCGTAGAAGCGGAACTGACCGGTCGCCGAGGTCGGAACCTCCGCGGTGAACTCGCCGGTCGAGTCCAGCAGCCGGACGTAGCCCGTCACCGGCTCGCCGTCGCGGGTCACCTGACCCTGGATGGTGGTCTCACCGGGCTTGATCGTCGAGGCGTCGGGGCCGCCTGCCTTCGCTCCGCACATGCTGATTCTCCAGAGGTCGCTTGGGGTCGCTTACTTGTTGGCGCCGAGCTCGATCGGCACGCCGACGAGGGAGCCGTACTCGGTCCAGGAGCCGTCGTAGTTCTTGACGTTCTCCACGCCGAGCAGCTCGTGCAGCACGAACCAGGTCAGGGCCGAGCGCTCGCCGATGCGGCAGTAGGCGATCGTGTCCTTGGCGAGGTCCACCTTCTCCGCGGCGTAGAGCTCCTTGAGCTCGTCGTCCGACTTGAAGGTGCCGTCGTCGTTGGCGTTCTTCGACCACGGGATGTTGCGCGCGCTCGGGACGTGGCCCGGACGCTGCGACTGCTCCTGCGGCAGGTGGGCCGGGGCGAGCAGCTTGCCGGAGAACTCGTCGGGGGAACGGACGTCGACCAGGTTCTGGACGCCGATCGCCTTCACGACGTCGTCGCGGAAGGCGCGGATCGCGGAGTTCTGCGGCTTGGCCGAGTACTCGGTCCTCGCGCGCTTCGGGACCTCGTCGCCGGCGACCAGCTCGCGGGCGTCCAGCTCCCACTTCTTGCGGCCGCCGTCGAGGAGCTTGACGTTCTCGTGGCCGTACAGCTTGAAGTACCAGTAGGCGTACGAGGCGAACCAGTTGTTGTTGCCGCCGTAGAGGACCACCGTGTGGTCGTTGGCGATGCCCTTCTCCGACAGGAGCTTCTCGAAGCCCTCCTGGTCGACGAAGTCACGGCGCACCGGGTCCTGGAGGTCCTTGGTCCAGTCGATGCGGATCGCGTTCTTGATGTGGTTCTTCTCGTAGGCGGACGTGTCCTCGTCCACCTCGACGATCGCGATGGTCGGGTCGTCCAGGTGCTCCTGCAGCCAGTCGGCGTCGACCAGGACGTCGCTGCGACTCATGCTCTTTCTCCTCCGGGGCAGTTACGGCGGGGCGTGCGAGTGCGAAGGGGCGCGCGTCCGGAATGCGGGCGGCGCACGGGTGCCCAGCAGGGCAGGGGGTGAAGACGCGGAAGCGGAACTTCCGCTCAGAAGGGGCGACAGAGCATGGCGGCAACGCGGCACAGGTCGACTGCCCGCCGCTTCGTGAGATCCGCCTGTCGCTTCATGCCGTCGATCGTAGGGATGTGAGGGCGGGCGTGTCACCGGCATGTCGTATGTCGAGACACGATCGTCCGAATGGCGGGACAAGAAGAGCGCCCGGCGGCCGTCGCGGGGGCCTCCGGGCGCTCGGACGCGCCCTCACATCTGCGGTACGGACGTCACCGTCTCGCCCCTCGGACGAACGGCGCCCATCCGTGCCGCTTCGCGGCTCTTACCCCGCCAGCTTGACGTCCGAACCCTTCACGGTGATCTTCACACCGTCCTCGGCGGCCTCCACCTTGTCCAGCTTGATGCCGCCGGGCAGTTGGTCGATGACCTGCTGGAAGTCGGTGATCGTACGGACCCGGTCCTCGGCGAGCCCGGCGACCGAGGGGAGGGAGTCGGCGTGCACCTCGACCTTGTTGTTCACGACGCTGACGGTGCTCAGGACGGAGACCGTGCGGTCGACGGGGACGGCGCCGGCGACGGTGCCGCTCACCTTGACCGCGACCTTGATCTTGCCGTTGCCGCCGTCGGAGAGGCCGACGACCTTGGCCTGCACGCCGAGGCCGATGTCGGTGGGCTGCGACTTGGCGGTCTTCATCAGCTCGTCGTAGGAGACGGTCGCGGTGCCGGTGGCGCTGGAGGCGGTGGCCGAGCTGTAGTCGCCGGAGAAGGAGACGCCCTTCATGTCGGCCTTCAGGTCCTCGATGCGGATCGTCTTCCCGGCCTCACCGGTGGCCGCGTCGTAGCTCTTGATGCCGACCTCGACGTCGTCCAGCGAGCCGCCGGCGACCTGGGTGAGGAACGGGAAACCCTTGATGTTCACGTCCGGTGTCGACGCCAGCCCCTGCGACGACTTCAGCTTGTCCGCGGCCTGCCCCTCCGCGAAGTGCACCGCCACCCGGTCCACGATCACGAACAGCCCGCCCAGGATCACGACGATGATCAGCAGTATTCGCAGGGCGCGCATGTGGTGTTTCCCCCTGGGTCGACGTAGGTCACGGCTACGCCACGGTAACGCCGCGCGGCTTCGGCGAGCGGAATTGTCGATCACCTGTGACAGGGACGGGGTCGCTGCGGCCACTTACACCGATGGCGCCGAGCCGGACACCCGGTCCTACTCTGGAAGCATGTACGCACGGCGACGTCACGTGACCCCTCCCTGACGCGGCCCTCGCACTGCTTCGCAGGCTTCGGAGCCGCTGCGCCGGACTCCGCCCGCCGCCTCTCCGCACCCGCGTGCCACACGGCCTCCACGCCCGACACCTTCCCCCGACGAGCCGCCACCCACCATGGCGCCGAACGGCACACCCGGTCCTACCCTGGAAGCATGTACGCACGGCGACGTCACGTGTACTTCGCCATGATGGGGATCTGTATCGGCCTCTTCGTCCTGGCGTGGGGGGTCGTGCGGATCTGGTCCGTCCCGGCGGCCGTCGGCATGTGTGTCGTCGCCATGGTGATCCCGCCGGTCGCCGCGATGATCGCGAACCGGCGGGGGCCGGAGGACCGCTGGTGGGACGACCCCTCAGGCGATCCCCAGTCCGACGAGTGGTGGGACGAGCTGGACGGCAAGAAGCGCCCGCGCCGGTAACGGGTGTCAGTAGACGAGCGCCTGGGTGTCGTCGGCCAGCGACTCCTGGACGAAGACCTGCGCACCGGCGATGCGTACGCCCTCGATGACGTCCTTCTCCGTGATCTCTCGCCGGGCCGCGCACTGGGTGCACAGCGTGACGCGGCCGGCCGCGAGGAGGGAGTCGAGCAGGTCGGGCAGCGGGGCCGCGTGCGGCAGCTCGAACTCGGCGGCCCGCCCCGGCAGCGCGAACCAGGACGACTCACCGGTCAGCCACAGCGAGACGTCGACCCCGCTGGCCACGGCCACCGCCGCCACCGTGAACGCCTGAGAGCAGCGCTCGGGGGCATCGGCCCCGGCCGTCACCTTGATCACGAGCTTCTTCGCCATGCGGGAAGCCTAGCCCGCCGTACGACCACGCTCAGAACGCCACCAGCGGGGCCGCCCGCAACCGGGGCGATCTTGGACGACCCGGCAGTGGCTACCCCAGCACCCTCCCCAGCGCCCACACCACCGGTGCCGCCGCCGACAGTGGCAGGGCGACGCCGGCCGTGAAGTGGACGAAGCGGGAGGGGTAGTCGTAGGCGGCGACGCGGTGGCCGATCAGGGCGCAGACGCCGGCCAGGAGGCCGAGCAGGGCGCCCTTGGTGCCGAGGCCGGTCATGCCGCCCACCGCGATGCCGGCGCCCACCGCGGCGAGCAGCGAGACCACGACCGACGCGGGGGTCGGCAGGGGCAGCGCGCGGGCCAGCGCGGCGACGGCCACCGCGGCGGCGCCCACCGAGGTGGCGTGCGGGTCGGCGCCCAGGTAGCCGGTGGCCAGGATCGCCAGGGCCGCGGAGGCGACTGTCGCCATCAGGCCGTACATCCGCTCGTCCGGCGAGGCGTGCGAGCGGAGCTGGAGGACCAGGGAGAGCAGGACCCAGACGCCGAGGGTGCCCAGGATCGCGGCGGGGGCGTTGTCGCGGCCCGCGGCCAGGACCCCCACGTCGGCCGCGAGACCGCCCAGGAACGCCAGCGCGATGCCCTGCCGGGCCGGCCACATGCCGTTCAGCCGGAACCAGCCCGCCGCCGTCACCGCCTGGAGCAGCACCAGCGGAACGACCAGGGCGTACGAGCCCAAGCCCGCCGCCCCCGCCAGGAGCAGGCCCAGCAGCGCGGTGAGCAGCGCCGGCTGCATCCCGGGCTCGATGATCGGCGAACGGCCCTCCAGGCGGGCCCGCTGCGCGTCGGTGATCCGGGAGTTGCCGGCGAGCGTCGCGGGGCCGTAGCCGGGGCCGTCACCGGCCGGGGACTCGGGCGCGGAGACCGGCGCGGCGGCGGGTGCGGCGGCCGAGCCTGCGGGCGGGGCGGCCTGCGAGGCGGGTCCCGCCGTCGGGTACGGCTGCGGCATCGGATGAGGCTGCGGCATCTGCGCCATCGGCTCCGGCTGCGGCTGCGGCTGGCCCATCTGCATCTGCGGCTGAGCCACCTGCTGGTGCTGCGGCTGCGGGCCCGCGAAGCCCTGACCGTGCGTGCCGTCCTGATAGCCGCCCTGGTAGCTCTGCTGGTACCCCTGCTGCGGATAGTCCGTCACCGGCGGCATATACGCCGTCGCCTCCGCCGCCTGCACCGGTGCGTGCGTCCGGGTCTCCCAGGTCTGGCCCTGCCACTGCTGGGTCTGCTGGGGGTCGTAACCCCCCGCGGCGCCCTGCTGATACGCGTCGTAGCCCTCGTACGGGCCGCCCTGATACGGCTGGTCGGTCATCGACTCACCCTCCTGCGAACGGCGGGAGCACCTCGACCGTGCCGCCCTCGGCCAGCCGTACCGTCTCATGCGCGCGGGTGCCGACGGGGTCGCCGTCGATCAGGTAGGAGCAGCGCTGGAGCACTCGGGTGAGTTCACCGGGGTGCCGGGCGCGCACGGCGGTGAGCGCCTCGGCGAGGGTGGCCGCGTCGTACGGCTCCTCGGCGACACCGGCCGCGGCCTTGGCGGCGGCCCAGTAGCGCACCGTGACCTTGGGCATCGGGTTCCTCAATCGACGGCTGGAAAAACTGAGTAAGTAACGGGGCCAGGCTAGCCGGACCGGCGGGCGGCCCAGTCCCCGATGCGTGCCACCAGGGTGTCGTCCGTGGCGTGCTCGGCGTGGGCCATGCCCGGCTCCAGCCACAGTTCGGCGTGGCCGGCGGAGGCGTCGGCGAGCATGCGCGGGTGGTCGAGCGGGAAGTAGGCGTCGCGGTCGCCGTGCACGATCAGCAGGGGGGTGGGGGTGATCCGCGGGACCGCCTCGACGGGGGAGAGCGGTATCGGGTCCCAGTCGCGGTGGTGGATGCGGGTGCGCAGGCCGTAGCGGCCGACCAGGCGGCCCTCGGGGCGGGTGACCAGCCAGTGCAGCCGGCGCATGGGGGCGGTGCCCCGGTAGTACCAGCGTGCGGGCGAGCTGACCGAGACCACCGCGTCCACCGTGCCCGGGTACAGGGCCGCGTGCCGCAGGACCACCGAGGCGCCCATGGAGAAGCCGACGGTCACCGCGCGCTCGTGCCCGAAGCCGCGGGCCCACTCGACCGCGGCGGCCAGGTCGAGGACCTCCTTGTCGCCGACCGTGGAGCGGCCGCCCGAGCGCCCGTGGCCCCGGAAGGAGAGGGTCACGACCGCGCCGTACCGGGCGAGCCCCGCCGCCACCCTTCGTACGTGCGGCCGGTCCACGTCCCCCGTGAAGCCGTGCGCCATCACGAGGACCGGGGCGCCGGGGTCGTATACGGCCGCGCCCGGGTCGTATACGACCTCCACCGGAACGCCGTCCACTGTGCGCAGGAATGTCCTGACGGGTCCTGATCTGCCTGTCTCGCCATTCGGACGTACGGTGGAAGCTGCCACATGACCTGCCGGACGGTTGTTCATGTGGGCTATTCTGCTGGGCAGAGGACTCGGGCAGCGTAGCCACCGGGTCCTTTTGTGCTTTCGGAAGCGTTGTATACGGAGCGGACCTCCCCGGGTGTCCGCCGGTGTACGGGCCTTCGGGAACGCAGAGCAGTGCCCGTTCGCACAGTTCTCGCAGGGACCGAGGAGGAACCATACGTATGAGTTCTCTGCTGCTCCTGACCAACGCCCTCCAGCCGTCGACGGAGGTCCTGCCGGCCCTCGGCCTGCTCCTGCACAACGTGCGGGTCGCCCCCGCCGAGGGCCCCGCCCTGGTCGACACCCCCGGCGCCGACGTCATCCTGGTCGACGGCCGCCGCGACCTGCCACAGGTGCGCAGCCTGTGCCAGCTGCTGCGCTCCACCGGTCCCGGCTGCCCCCTGCTGCTCGTGGTCACCGAGGGCGGCCTCGCCGCCGTCACCGCCGACTGGGGCGTCGACGACGTGCTCCTCGACACCGCGGGACCCGCGGAGGTCGAGGCGCGGCTGCGGCTCGCCATGGGGCGCCAGCAGCTCACGCACGACGACTCGCCGATGGAGATCCGCAACGGCGACCTCTCCGTGGACGAGGCGACGTACTCCGCCAAGCTCAAGGGCCGGGTCCTCGACCTGACCTTCAAGGAGTTCGAGCTGCTGAAGTACCTCGCCCAGCACCCGGGCCGCGTCTTCACCCGCGCCCAGCTGCTCCAGGAGGTGTGGGGCTACGACTACTTCGGCGGCACCCGGACGGTCGACGTGCACGTGCGGCGGCTGCGGGCCAAGCTCGGCCCGGAGCACGAGTCGCTGATCGGCACCGTACGGAACGTCGGTTATCGATTCGTTACCCCGGAGAAGGCCGAGCGGACCGGGGAAGAGACCAAGGCCAAGGCGAACCAGTCCAAGGCGGACAACGCGGACGCGACCGATGCCCCGATCGAGGCCGAGGTCCACGCGGACGCTTGATCCGCCACGTGTTCCGGCGATTTCTCGCCAGTTCCGTGCGTGAAACATGCGGCCCGGGTATGGAAAGCGTCGTCCCCGGGCATCGCCTGTCCATCGCGAGGATGTGGAACGCCCTGCCCGCACTGGGTCAATCCGCGTAGACTCCGCGCGTGGCCAAGGTGACTCGGGATGATGTGGCGCGGCTGGCGGGGACCTCCACCGCCGTCGTCAGTTATGTCATCAACAACGGACCCCGGCCGGTCGCCCCGGCCACGCGCGAGCGTGTCCTCGCCGCGATCAAGGAGCTGGGTTACCGCCCCGACCGGGTCGCGCAGGCGATGGCCTCCCGGCGCACCGACCTCATAGGCCTGATCATCCCGGACGCCCGCCAGCCCTTCTTCGGGGAGATGGCGCACGCCGTGGAACAGGCCGCCTCCGAGCGCGGCAAGATGGTGCTCGTCGGCAACACCGACTACATCGCCGAGCGCGAGGTCCACTATCTGCGGGCCTTCCTCGGCATGCGCGTGTCCGGTCTGATCCTGGTCAGCCACGCGCTCAACGACCTCGCCGCGGCCGAGATCGACGCCTGGGACGCCCGCGTGGTGCTGCTGCACGAGCGGCCCGAGGCCATCGACGACGTCGCCGTGGTGACGGACGACCTCGGCGGCGCCCAGCTCGCCGTGCGCCATCTACTGGAGCACGGCCACCCGTACGTCGCCTGCATGGGCGGCACGGAGGACACCCCGGCCATCGGCGACCCGGTCTCCGACCACGTGGAGGGCTGGAAGCGGGCCATGGCCGAGGCGGGCCTGAGCACCGAGGGCCGGCTGTTCGAGGCGCCGTACAACCGGTACGACGCCTACCGCGTCGCCCTGGACATCCTGTCCGGGCCCAGGCGGCCGCCGGCGATGTTCTGCTCCACCGACGACCAGGCGATCGGCGTGCTGCGGGCGGCCCGCGAGCTGCGCCTCGACGTGCCCGGGGAGCTGGCCGTGGCGGGCTTCGACGACATCAAGGAGGCCGCGTTCGCCGACCCGCCGCTGACCACGGTCGCCTCCGACCGCCAGGCGATGGCTCGGGCGGCGGTCGACCTGGTGCTGGACGACGGGCTGCGGGTGGCCGGGTCCCGGCGCGAGCGGCTGAAGACGTTCCCCTCCCGGCTGGTGGTGCGCCCCTCCTGCGGCTGCGGGATCTGACGACGCCGTCGCCGCGGCGTCCCGGCGTCGCGGTCTGAGAGGCCCGTGAGAGCCGTGGCCAACCGCCGAGAGGCGCCTTTATATCGGGCAAACGAGGTTCTGCCGGGCTTCTCAGCGAGCACTCAGGAAGCTCTCATGGTCACCGGGGACGCTTCTTGCATGACCGAGAGCCTCCACCGCAGCGGCGAGTACGACTACGACGATCCACAGGGTCCGTACAGTCAGCAGTACGGCTACTCCGCTCCCGTGAACCCGGAGTGGCCGCCCCCGCCGTCGTACGAGCCGGCGGCGACCGCCACCGCCCCCCTGCCGGCCGATGGGCCGCAGGCGGCGCCGGAGCCGGCGCCGGGGCGCAAGCGCACCCGGGGTTCCGTCGCCCTCCTCGCGGCGGTCGCGATCGTCGCGGCGGCGGTCGGCGGCGCCACCGCCTACGGCTTCCAGGAACTGACCGGCAAGGACGACGTCGCCGCCACCGGGACCAGCACCGCCGTGGTGCCGGCCGGCAAGAAGGGCGACGTCGCCGCCATCGCGGCCGCGGTCAGCCCGAGCGTGGTGGAGATCAACGCCACCCTCGCCAACGGCTCCTCCACCGGTTCCGGCGTGATCATCTCGTCCGGCGGTGAGATCGTCACCAACAACCACGTCATCGCGGGCGCGGAGTCGGTCAAGGTGCGCACCAGCGACGGGCACGCCTACACCGCCGACGTCGTGGGCACCGACAGCTCCAAGGACCTCGCGCTGATCAAGGTGGAGGGCGCCTCGGGCCTGAAGGCGGCGAGCCTCGGCAACTCCGGCGCGGTGCAGGTCGGCGACTCGGTCGTGGCGATCGGCTCGCCCGAGGGCCTGACCGGCACCGTGACCAGCGGCATCGTCTCCGCGCTCGCCCGGGACGTCACCGTGCCCACCGACGAGAGCCAGGCGCAGGGCCAGGGCGGCGGCGACGGAAGCTGGCCGTTCCAGTTCGGCGGCCGCCAGTTCAACGGCGACACCGGCTCCTCCACCACCACGTACAAGGCGATCCAGACGGACGCCTCCCTCAACCCCGGCAACTCCGGCGGCGCGCTGATCGACGCGGCCGGGAACATCATCGGCATCAACTCCGCGATGTACTCGTCGAGCCAGCAGGCGTCCTCGTCCTCGGACGCGGGCAGCATCGGCCTCGGCTTCGCGATCCCCATCGACACGGTCAAGTCCGACCTGGCCAAGCTGCGGTCGGGCGGCCAGAACTAGCTTCTCACCAGGGCCTTTCAGCGTTACTCGCAGTGTCTGGAGGAACATCATGATCCAGCAGGCCTTCCACCAGGAAGCGGGCCGCGGCCCGGCCGACGTCTCCCTCGCCCTCGCCATCGCGCGCCGGCTGCACGCGCCGGCCGCCCCCGAGCCCCGCGCCGCGGAGATCATCCCGGCGCACGTCCCTCAGTTGATGGGGCTGCGCCGCAGCTCCGCCGACCGGCACCACCGCCGCAAGGTGCCGCTGCACCGGCTCACCGCGATGCGCAACCTCGCGGCCCTCAGCGCCTGACCCTTGGCGTCCACGCCCCCCGGCCCGGCACCATGGGAGGCTGTAGGACACCTTCACCAAGACACCCGAACCACGCGAACGCGGACATACTCCACCAGAAGACCCACCCACAAGGAATCACGAGCATGAGCCCCGCCGAAGGCGACCGTGACACCCAGCGCATCCTGATCGTCGACGACGAGCCGGCCGTACGCGAGGCGCTCCAGCGCAGTCTCGCCTTCGAGGGGTACGGCACCGAGGTCGCCGTCGACGGCGCGGACGCGCTGGAGAAGGCGGCGGCGTACCGGCCGGACCTGATCGTCCTGGACATCCAGATGCCCCGGATGGACGGCCTGACGGCGGCCCGCCGCATCCGCGGCGGCGGGGACACCCTGCCCATCCTCATGCTCACCGCCCGCGACACGGTCGGCGACCGGGTGACCGGCCTGGACGCGGGCGCCGACGACTACCTGGTCAAGCCCTTCGAACTGGACGAGTTGTTCGCCCGGATCCGCGCCCTGCTGCGCCGCAGCTCCTACGCCGCGGCCGTCTCCCCCGCGGCTCAGGCGGACGAGGCCCTCTCCTTCGCCGACCTGCGCATGGACCTCGCGACCCGGGAGGTCACCCGGGGCGGGCGGCAGGTGGAGCTGACCCGCACCGAGTTCACGCTCCTGGAGATGTTCATGGCGCACCCGCGCCAGGTCCTCACCCGGGAGCAGATCCTCAAGGCGGTCTGGGGCTTCGACTTCGAGCCCTCCTCCAACTCGCTCGACGTGTACGTGATGTACCTGCGGCGCAAGACCGAGGCGGGCGGGGAGCCCCGGCTCGTGCACACCGTGCGGGGCGTCGGCTACGTGCTGCGGCAGGGCGGCGCCGAGTGAGGAAGCTGGTACGGCGCTACCGCTCGCTGCCGATCCGGGCCAGACTGGCCGTGCTGGTCGCGGCGGCGGTGGCGTTCGCGGTGGCGGCGGTCTCCGTGACCTGCTGGTTCATCGTGCAGGGCAAGCTGTACGAGCAGATCGACAACGACCTCCAGAGATCGGCGCCGCGCCCCGCCGCGGACACCGTGTACAAGCTGCTCTCCACGTGCCCGCAGAAGCCGACGGAGACCTCCCCCTACGGGGGCCTGCGCACCCACGAGACCGTCTACTCGCAACTGGTCAAGCCGGACGGCACGGCCTGTGTGCCCTCCGACTCGCCGGGCACGGTGAAGACCACCGGCGCCGACCGCGCCGTGGTGCGCGACGCCGGCACCCGCAGCAGCGGCATCCTGCGCAACGGCACGGACACCGACGGCAACGACGTGCGGGTGCTCACCATGCCGCTGGTGATCGACACCAACGTGGGCCCCCAGCTCTACCCCGGCGCGGCCATGATGATCGCCGTCCCGCTGAAGAACACCGAGACCACCCTCAACGACCTGGCGCTCATCCTGCTGCTGGTGTCCGGGGTGGGCGTCCTGGGCGCCGGGGCGGCGGGCCTCGCGGTGGCCCGGGCCGGGCTGCGTCCGGTGGACAAGCTCACGGAGGCGGTGGAGCACATCTCCCGCACCGAGGACCTGACCATCCGGATCCCGGTGGAGGACGACAGCGAGGACGAGGTGGCCCGCCTGTCGCGCTCCTTCAACTCCATGACGGCCTCGCTGGCCGGCTCCCGCGAGCTCCAGCAGCGGCTGATCGCGGACGCCGGGCACGAGCTGCGCACCCCGCTGACCTCGCTGCGCACCAACATCGAACTGCTCACCCGCAGCGAGGAGACCGGCCGCCCGCTGCCGCCGGAGGACCGCAAGGCGCTGCTGTCCTCGGTGAAGGCGCAGATGACGGAACTGGCCTCCCTGATCGGCGACCTCCAGGAGCTGTCGCGCTCGGAGGGCCAGCACGGCGAGCGGGTGCAGGTGGTGCCCTTCCGGGACACCGTGGAGGCGGCGCTGCGCCGGGCCCGGCTGCGCGGCCCGGAGCTGACGATCACGGCGGACCTGGAGCCCTGGTTCGTGGTCGGGGAACCGTCCGCACTGGAGCGCGCGGTGGTCAACATCCTCGACAACGCGGTGAAGTTCAGCCCCGAGGGCGGCACCGTCGAGGTCCGGCTGGCCGACGGCGTGCTCACCGTGCGCGACCACGGCCCCGGGGTCCCCGAGGACGAACTCCCGCACGTCTTCGACCGGTTCTGGCGCTCTCCCAGCGCCCGCGCCCTCCCGGGCTCCGGCCTCGGCCTGTCCATCGTCGCGCGCACGGTCCAGCAGTCGGGCGGCGAGGTCGCCCTGACCCCGGCGCCGGGCGGCGGCTCGGTGGCGACCGTACGGCTTCCGGGGGCGCCGGTGCCGCCGCCGGAGACGGCCGCCGCCGAGGTGACGGGGTAGCCGTACCGGCTGCTGCACACGGGGGTGCGGTACCGGCCGAGGCCGGGCGCCGCCGCCCGCGTTCCCCGTGCGCCCCGTACCCTCATACGCATGAGCAGCGACGACACCGTACGGGCCTTTCCCGCCCGCTCCATCGAGACCCTTTCCGCGCTCACCCCGGAGCAGGCCGAGGCCGTGCTCACCCTGCTCGGCGAGGCCGCGCGGGTCGACGGCCAGCAGCCGGTGTCCGAACAGGGCCGCCTGCAACTGCGCGGAGGAGCCCGCGCGGGCGTCTCACATCTGCTGCTGCACCTCGACGGCCAACTCGTCGGCTACGCCCAGCTGGAGGACACCGACCCGGTGGAGGCGCCGGCCGCCGAACTCGTCATCCACCCCGCGCACCGCGGGCACGGACACGGGCGCGCGCTCGGCTCCGCCCTGCTCGCCGCCTCCGGCAAGCGGCTTCGGGTGTGGGCGCACGGCGGACATCCGGCCGCCCGCCATCTCGCCCAGGTGCTCGGCCTGACCCTGTTCCGCGAACTGCGCCAGATGCGGCGGGCGTTGACCGGTCTTGAGCTGCCCGAGCCGCACCTCCCCGAGGGGGTGAGCGTGCGCACCTTCGAGCCCGGCGCGGACGACGGCGCGTGGCTCGCGGTCAACGCGGGCGCGTTCGCCCATCACCCCGAGCAGGGCTCGCTGACCCAGCGCGACCTGGACGACCGCAAGGCCCAGCCGTGGTTCGACCCGGCCGGGTTCTTCCTCGCCGAGCGGCGCGGGGAACTGATCGGCTTCCACTGGACCAAGGTGCACGCCGAGGAGGGCCTCGGCGAGGTCTACGTGCTCGGGGTCCGCCCCGGCGAGCAGGGCGGCGGCCTCGGCAAGGCCCTGACCACCATCGGCCTGCGCCACCTCGCCGCACAGGGCGTGCCGACCGCGATGCTCTACGTCGACGCCGACAACAAGGCCGCGGTGTCGGTGTACGAGCGGCTGGGCTTCCGCACCTACGAGACGGACCTGATGTACCGCACCGAGACGTGACGCCGACCGCCCCGGGCACCGGGCAGGGGCGGGTCGTCTCCGACGAAGACTGGTAGGACCACAATTCGGGCGGACCCGTCCTCGTGGCCCGGTCTCATACGCGTTCCCACGACCGTGCCCGGGCCGCCGCGGAATCCGTCGCTTTCGCGGCACGGACCCCCGGGAGCCGCCCCGCGCTATCCCGCACGTCATGTCTCCGTAACCATCGATTCAGACGGGCTTGCGAGGCTCTGCCAATGAAACCCGTCGTGCCAGAGCCTTCGCCGCCCCCCGAGGGGCCCGCGGGGAACGGGACCCTGACGCTGCCGCCCGCACGTTCCGACGCGCCCGTTACGCCGGTCGCGCGGAAGAATGGGTTCATGAGCCAGCAAGACGCCCAGGCAGAGGTACAGCACCCGCAGCCCCCCGTGGGCTCCATCGCCGCGCGCCGCCCGCACACGGTGGCCGCCACGGTCTCCGACCTGGAACCCGACCTCGACGCGGATCTCGACGTGTACGAGGAGTCCCGGGCCGACGGTGTCCCGCTGCCCCAGGGCCGCTTCCTCGACCGGGAGCGCAGCTGGCTCGCCTTCAACGAACGCGTCCTGGAACTCGCCGAGGACCCGAACACGCCCCTGCTGGAGCGGGCCAACTTCCTCGCGATCTTCGCCAGCAACCTGGACGAGTTCTTCATGGTCCGGGTCGCGGGCCTGAAGCGCCGTATCGCCACCGGCGTGGCCACCCGGTCGGCCTCCGGGCTCCAGCCGCGCGAGGTCCTGGAGATGATCTGGGCCCGCTCGCGCGAGCTGATGGCCCGGCACGCCGCCTGCTACCACGAGGACGTCGCCCCCGCACTCGCGGAGGAGGGCATCCACCTGGTCCGCTGGAGCGAGCTGACGGACAAGGAGCAGGCCCGCCTGTTCACGCTGTTCCGGCACCAGATCTTCCCGGTCCTCACCCCGCTGGCCGTCGACCCCGCGCACCCGTTCCCGTACATCTCCGGCCTGTCCCTGAACCTGGCCGTCGTCGTGCGCAACCCGGTCAGCGGCCACAAGCACTTCGCGCGCGTCAAGGTGCCGCCGCTGCTCTCCCGCTTCCTGGAGTCCAGCCCCGGCCGGTACGTGCCCGTCGAGGACGTCATCGCCGCGCACCTCGAAGAGCTGTTCCCCGGCATGGAGGTGCTGGAGCACCACGCCTTCCGGCTCACCCGCAACGAGGACCTGGAGGTCGAGGAGGACGACGCCGAGAACCTCCTGCAAGCCCTGGAGAAGGAGCTCATGCGGCGCCGCTTCGGGCCGCCGGTGCGCCTGGAGGTGGAGGAGTCCATCGACCGCGAGGTCCTCGACCTGCTGGTGCGCGAGCTGAAGATCTCCGAGGCCGAGGTCTACCCGCTGCCCGGCCCGCTCGACCTCACCGGCCTGTTCCGCATCCACGGCCTGGACCGGTCCGAGCTGAAGTACCGCAAGTTCGTCGCGGGCACCCACCGCGACCTCGCCGAGGTCGAGTCGGCGTCCCCGCCCGACATCTTCGCGGCGGTGCGCCAGCGGGACGTGCTGCTGCACCACCCGTACGACAGCTTCTCCACCTCGGTGCAGGCCTTCCTCCAGCAGGCCGCCGACGACCCGGACGTCCTCGCGATCAAGCAGACCCTGTACCGCACCTCGGGCGACTCCCCCATCGTGGACGCGCTCATCGACGCCGCCGAGTCCGGCAAGCAGGTCCTGGTGCTGGTGGAGATCAAGGCCCGCTTCGACGAGCACGCCAACATCAAGTGGGCGAAGAAGCTGGAGGAGGCCGGCTGCCACGTCGTCTACGGACTGGTCGGCCTGAAGACGCACTGCAAGCTGTCGCTGGTGGTCCGCCAGGAGGGCGAGACCCTGCGCCGCTACAGCCACGTCGGCACCGGCAACTACCACCCGAAGACCGCCCGGCTCTACGAGGACCTCGGCCTGCTCACCGCGGACCCGCAGGTCGGCGCGGACCTCTCCGACCTGTTCAACCGGCTGTCCGGGTACTCCCGCCGGGAGACCTACCGCCGCCTGCTGGTCGCCCCCAAGTCCCTGCGGGACGGCCTGATATCGCGGATCGGCAAGGAGGTCCAGCACCATCGCGCGGGCCGCCCGGCCTTCATCCGCGTCAAGGTCAACTCGATGGTCGACGAGGCCGTCATCGACGCCCTGTACCGGGCCTCCCAGGCGGGCGTGCCGGTGGACATCTGGGTCCGCGGCATCTGCGCCGTCCGGCCCGGCGTCGCCGGCCTCTCGGAGAACATCCGGGTCCGCTCCATACTCGGCCGCTTCCTCGAACACTCGCGGGTGTTCGCCTTCGGCAACGGCGGCGAGCCCGAGGTGTGGATCGGCAGCGCCGACATGATGCACCGCAACCTCGACCGGCGCATCGAGGCCCTGGTACGGGTCGTCGACCCCGGCCACCGCGCGGCCCTCAACCGGCTGCTGGACACCGGCATGTCCGACACCACCGCCTCCTGGCACCTCGGCCCGGACGGCGAGTGGACGCGGCACGCGACCGACGCGGACGGCCAGCCCCTGCGCAACATCCAGGAGACGCTCATAGACGCCCGGAGGCGCCGGCGTGGCACAGCGACACCTTGACCCGAAGGACCCCACGGCCGAGGTGGCGACGGGGAACGCCCTCGCGGGCTATCTGCGCACCCACGCCACGGAGTTCCTGCGCGCCCTGCGCCTGCACCGGGAGACCGGGGGCGCCACGGGCACCGGCCCGGAATCCGTCGACGCGGCCCGCGCCCTGCGCCGCTCGGCCCGGCGCATCAGCGGCAGCCTGCACACCTACCGTCCCCTGCTGGATGCGGCGTGGTCGGAGTCGATGCGGCCCGAACTGGCCTGGCTGTCGGGCACGCTGGCGCTCGAGCACGCGTACGAGGCGCGGCTGGAGCGGCTGTTGCAGGCGCTGCACCGGTTGTCGGGGGCGGCGGTGATTCCCGAGCAGGCGACGGTGCCCGGCGGCCCCGCACCGTCCCCGCCGGGCCGCGGCAACCTCACGGTGGGCGCGGCGAAGGCGGGCGCCCTGCTCGAACGCCAGCTCACCCTCGCCCGGACCCGCGCCCACTCCACCGCCCTCCAGGCCCTGGGCTCCAGCCGCTTCCACGCCGTCGCCGACAAGGTCGCCTTACTCGCCAGCGAGGTGCCCCTCACCCCCACCGCCCCCACCACCGACCTGCGCCCCCTCGCCGGCGCCGCGCGGGAGCGGCTCACCGACGCCGTCACCGCGCTGCCGCTGGTCACCGCGGGCCACCCCTACAACGCGCAGGCCCTGGTCCACGGCCTGTCCCCGGATCCCGCCCCGCACCCCCAGGACGGCTCCTGGCACCAGGTACGGCTGCTGCTGCGGCTGCACCGCTACGCCTGCGAGGTGCTGGGCGCCGACGCCGCCGCGGACACGCGGGTGCTGACGGCGGGCCAGTGTCTGGACCGGCACCGCGACGCCTCGGAGGCGGCCGCCGCCGCGGCCCAGGCCGCCCGCACCCCGCGCATCGCCCCCGCCACGGCCTACGCCCTCGGCGTCCTCCACGCCGACCAGCGCCACGAGGTGGAGGCGGCCCGGTTCGCCTTCCAGCGCGCCTGGCAGAGAGACCCGGTGGAGACGGTATGACCGACACCCCCGTGCTGGCCGCCGGCTGTGTGCTGTGGCGCCGTTCGCCCTCCGGGGGCATCGAACTGGCCCTGGTCTTCCGGCCCAAGTGGCACGACTGGTCCTGGCCCAAGGGGAAGCTGAAGCGCGGCGAGGAGGCCCGCGCGGCGGCGCTGCGCGAGGTGCGGGAGGAGACGGGCCACACCTGCCGGCTCGGCCCGCGCCTGCCGACGGCCCGCTACGTCGACCACACGGGCCGCGGGAAGGAAGTCGCCTACTGGGCGGCGGAGTCGACGGGCGGCGCCTTCGTGCCCAACGACGAGGTCACCGAGCTGCTCTGGCTGCCCCCGGCCGAGGCCCACGACCGCCTGACCCACCCCCGGGACAGGGACCTGATCCCCCCGGCCCTCACGGCCATCGGCACAGCGCCGCGCTAGCCCGCCTCACCCGTTCGCGTGCCCGGCGGCGTCCGTTCTGGCCTGGCTGCGGGCCCTGCGGGCCGGGCCGCGCCAGCCGCAGGTGCAGCGGGCCACGCAGAAGCGGCCCTGTTCGGTCGTCGTCGTCAGATGGTCCGGTTCCCGCGCGTCCTGCTCCGCCACGCCGTCCACCGTACCGAGCGGCCGCGGGTGGAGCGTGACGGCAGTCCCCTACTCGTCGTTAACCCGGCGACAGGGGGGCCGTAACGGACGTACCGGCTGGGGGAAGGCAGGGCGATGGCACGGCGGCAGTACAGGCAGGCGCACCCGGGCAGAACGGCCGTCGTGGTGGGTCTCACGCTCGCACTGGGGGCGGGCACCGGCGGCTGTTCGCTCCCCGGGCTCCCCGCCGAGGACGTCAAGAGCGGCGCGGGCGATCCGGTCAGGGTCCTGACCGGCGCCGCCGGCGCCCTGACCGACGCGGGCAGCTCCAAGACCGGCACCGCCATGGAGATGGCCACGGGCGGCACCCGGGTCACCATCCGCGGCAAGGGGGTCTACGACTACGTCCACCGGCTCGGCCGGCTGACCGTCGTGCTCCCCTCGGATCCGACGGGCGCCGCCGAGCACCGCCCGCTCACCGAACTCCTCGCGCCCGGCGCCCTGTTCATGAAGAACCGGGGGGCCGGGGTGCCCGCCGACAAGTGGGTGCGGGTGGAGACCGCCACGCTCTCCGACGGCAATCTCGTCACCGGCGGCGTCACCGACCCCTACGTCGCCGCCGAGGTGCTGCGCGGCACCCGGCGGGCGAGCTACGTCGGCCGCACCGAGGTCGGCGGCACTCCGGTGCGGCACTACCGGGGCACCGCGGACCTGGCCCACGCGGCCCGGTACGCCCCAGCCGACGTCAGGAACTCCCTGGCGGCCGCGGCGAAAGGGTTCGCCACGGCAGAGGTGCCCTTCGACGCCTACCTGGACGACCAGGGCCGCCTGCGCAAGCTGCGCCAGCGCTTCAGCTTCGTCAACGGCCGGCAGCAGACACCGGTCGCCGTCACCTCCACCACCCTGCTGTACGACTTCGGCACCCCCGCCGTCGTCGATCTGCCGCCCGAGCGGGACATCTACGCCGGCCGCATCGCGGAGGACACAGGTGCCGACGGGGCCTGAATCCGGCCATGCCCCGGCCCGGCACTAGTCCCATGACGCCACCCGGTAAGTAGCCCGTCCGTGCCATGCGCGGTAGGTAAACCGCCTCCTACCCTAGGAGTTCGGTGACGTCAGGGAAGAGGTGAGGCGGGTGGCGGCGGTCGGCGGTACGGCGGTTCAGGACCACGTGGCCCTCGCCGAGATCGAGCTGTGCGGCGAGCTGATCATCGCGGCCTCGGCCGCCGAGGACCGGCTCAGCCTGGAGAGCATCGACCAGGTGCTCCGGGTGGAACGCGAGCGACGCCCGGACCGGACGGATCGAACAGGCCACACGGCCTGAGCGACCTGAGCGGTCCGCTCCGGGCGGCGGTGGGGCTCAGGTGCGCAGCAGCCGCCCGATCGCCTTCGTCGCCTCGTCCACCTTCTCGTCGATCTGGTTCCCGCCCGCGAGGGCCGCGTCCGCCACGCAGTGCCGCAGGTGCTCCTCCAGCAACTGGAGCGCGAAGGACTGCAGCGCCTTGGTGGAGGCCGAGACCTGGGTGAGTATGTCGATGCAGTAGGTGTCCTCGTCCACCATCCGCTGGAGGCCCCGGATCTGGCCCTCGATCCGGCGCAGCCGCTTGAGGTGCTCGTCCTTCTGCTTGTGGTAACCGTGCGTGGCGTGGTCACCGCACTCCGTCTGCTCGGAGGGTGCCGTCGTGCCGGCCTCGGTGGTCGTCATAGCGGGCCTCCATCTCGGGACGGGTGTTCTCGATCACATACCGGGGGACATAACGCCCGGCATACCCCTACTGGGTATATGGTACCGAATTTTGCTGGGTATGGGGGCCTTGGTACGCCCCCGTGGTGATCGCCGTGCTCGATGGGCGACACTGGAGGGCGGCCCGATAGCCGTGGCCGGATGATGCGCCTAGCATCAGCCTGACCGAAACCGAAGCACCCCGAGGACCCCACGTGCGCTTTCGTCTGACCCCCAGGGAGACGAGCTTCTACGACATGTTCGCCGCATCCGCGGACAACATCGTCACCGGCTCGAAGCTCCTGATGGAACTGCTCGGGGCGGACTCCTCCGCCCGGGCCGAGATCGCGGAACGCATGCGGGCAGCGGAACACGCAGGTGACGACGCCACGCACGCGATCTTCCACCAGCTGAACTCCTCGTTCATCACGCCGTTCGACCGCGAGGACATCTACGCCCTCGCCGGTTCCCTGGACGACATCATGGACTTCATGGAGGAGGCCGTCGACCTCGTCGTCCTCTACAACGTGGAGGAGCTGCCGAAGGGCGTCGAGCAGCAGATCGAGGTGCTGGCCCGCGCGGCCGAGCTGACCGCGGAGGCGATGCCGAACCTCCGCACCATGGACAACCTCACCGAGTACTGGATCGAGGTCAACCGTCTGGAGAACCAGGCCGACCAGATCCACCGCAAGCTGCTGGCGCACCTCTTCAACGGCAAGTACGACGCGATCGAGGTGCTGAAGCTCAAGCAGATCGTGGACGTGCTGGAAGAGGCGGCGGACGCGTTCGAGCACGTGGCGAACACGGTGGAGACCATCGCCGTCAAGGAGTCCTGAGGCGTCGATGGACACCCTGGCTCTGGTCGTGACCGTAGCGGTCGCGCTCCTGTTCACGTACACCAACGGCTTCCACGACTCGGCGAACGCGATCGCCACCTCCGTCTCCACGCGGGCGCTGACCCCGCGGGCGGCGCTGGCGATGGCCGCCGTGATGAACCTCGCCGGCGCGTTCCTCGGCTCCGGGGTCGCCAAGACGGTCAGCGAGGGACTGATCGAGACGCCGTCGGGCGGCACGGGGATGGGGATCCTCTTCTCCGCGCTCCTCGGCGCGATCGCCTGGAACCTGGTCACCTGGTACTTCGGCCTGCCCTCGTCCTCCTCGCACGCGCTGTTCGGCGGCCTGGTGGGGGCGGCGCTCGCGGGCGGTACGCAGGTCCACTGGGACGGCGTGGTGAACAAGGTCATCATCCCGATGTTCCTGTCCCCGGTCGTCGGTCTGATCGTCGGCTACCTGGTCATGCTGCTGATCATGTGGCTCTTCCGGCGGACCAACCCGCACAAGGCCAAGCGGGGCTTCCGCATCGCGCAGACGGTCTCCGCGGCGGGCATGGCGCTCGGCCACGGTCTCCAGGACGCCCAGAAGACGATGGGTGTCGTGGTGATGGCCCTGGTCATCTCCGGCGAGGAGACCTTCGGTGACCCGATCCCGGTCTGGGTGAAGCTGGTCTCGGCCATCATGATGTCGCTCGGTACGTACGCCGGTGGCTGGCGGATCATGCGCACCATGGGCCGCAAGATCATCGAGCTGGACCCGCCGCAGGGGTTCGCCGCGGAGGCGACCGGCGCGTCGATCATGTTCGGCACGGCGTACCTCTTCAAGGCGCCGATCTCCACGACCCACGTCATCACCTCCGCCATCATGGGCGTCGGCGCGACGAAGCGCCTGAACGCGGTCCGCTGGGGCGTGGCCAAGAACATCGTCCTGGGCTGGTTCATCACCATGCCGGCCGCCGCCCTGGTCGCGGCCCTGGCCTTCGGCCTGGTGAAACTGACCGTCCTCTGACCCTCAGGCCGCCGAGATCGTGGGAATGCGGTGGGCCCGCCCCCGGAGTGGGGGCGGGCCCTTGGGTCCTCGTGGTGGCACCGCCATGCAGCACCGCGAGGAGTTCTTCGTCCCTCGGCTCAGCCGAAGCGGCCGGAGATGTAGTCCTCCGTCGCCTGGACCGACGGGTTGGAGAAGATGCGCTCGGTGTCGTCGATCTCGATCAGACGGCCCGGCTGCCCGACCGCCGCGAGGTTGAAGAACGCCGTACGGTCGGAGACACGCGCCGCCTGCTGCATGTTGTGCGTGACGATGACGATCGTGAACCGCTCCTTCAGCTCCCCGATCAGGTCCTCGATCGCGAGCGTCGAGATCGGGTCGAGCGCGGAACACGGCTCGTCCATGAGCAGCACCTTCGGCTCGACCGCGATCGCGCGGGCGATGCAGAGCCGCTGCTGCTGACCACCGGAGAGCCCGGCGCCCGGCTTGTTCAGGCGGTCCTTGACCTCGTTCCAGAGGTTCGCGCCCTTGAGCGACTTCTCGACGATGTCGTTCAGCTCGCTCTTGCGGTAGTTGCCGTTCAGACGCAGACCGGCCGCCACGTTGTCGAAGATCGACATCGTGGGGAAGGGGTTCGGGCGCTGGAAGACCATGCCCACCTCGCGCCGCACCGACACCGGGTCGACCCCGGTGCCGTACAGGTCCTCGTCGTCCAGCAGCACCTTGCCCTCGACCCGGCCGCCCGGGGTGACCTCGTGCATGCGGTTCAGCGTGCGCAGGAACGTCGACTTGCCGCAGCCGGAGGGCCCGATGAACGCCGTCACCGAGCGCGGCTCGACGGTCATCGAGATGTCCTCGATCGCCCGGTGGGAGCCGTAGTAGGCGGTCAGTCCGCTTACGTCGATTCGCTTGGCCATTGTCTTACTTCACTTCCGTCAGTCGCTGTGGAGGCCGCCGTCAGCGACCGGTCACGCGGCGATAGCCGCACATTGTCAGCGGGGGGCCTTCCAGCGGGCGATGCCGCGGGCCGCCAGGTTGAGGATCATCACGAAGGCGATCAGCGTGAGCGAGGCCGCCCAGGCGCGGTCGTACGCCGCCGTGGAACCGGAGCTCTGCGAGTACTGCTGGTAGATGTACAGCGGCAGCGCCTGCTGGGCACCCGAGAACGGGTTGTTGTTGATGAAGGAGTTGCCCCACACCAGCAGCAGGACCGGCGCCGTCTCCCCCGCGATACGGGCGATGGCCAGCATGATGCCCGTGGTGATGCCGCCGATGGAGGTCGGCAGGACCACCTTCAGGATCGTGCGCCACTTGGGCACACCGAGCGCCAGGGACGCCTCGCGCAGCTCGTTCGGTACGAGCTTGAGCATCTCCTCCGTGGAGCGGACCACGACCGGCATCATCAGGATGGCCAGGGCCAGCGAGCCGGCGAAGCCGAAGGGCTGCATGTCGGCCATCAGCATCAGGCTGAGGATGAACAGGCCCGCGACGATCGACGGGATGCCCGTCATCACGTCGACGAAGAAGGTGACCGCGCGGGCGAGCCCGCCACGGCCGTACTCCACCAGGTAGATCGCGGTGAGCACCCCGACCGGCGCGCCGATCAGGGTGGCGAGGCCGACCTGCTCCAGGCTGCCGATGATCGCGTGGTAGATGCCGCCGCCCGGCTCGGAGTCGGCGACGACGCCCATGGAGTGCGTCAGGAAGTAGGGGTCGAGGACCTTCACACCGCGCTTGACGGTGGTCCAGATCAGCGAGACCAGCGGGACCACGGCGAGCAGGAAGGCGACCCACACCAGCGAGGTGGCGACGCGGTCCTTGGCCTGCCGCCGGCCCTCCACCACGGAGGCGATGACGTAGGTGCCGAGGATGAACAGCAGCGCGGCGATCACGCCCCACTGGACGTGGCTGCTCAGGCCGGCGCCCGCGCCGATGCCCACCGCGACCACGATCGCGCCCGCGGCGATCGCCCACGGCGACCACTTCGGCAGGCTGGCGCTGCGCAGCGAACCGCCGCGCTTGTCGGTGACGGCTGCGGTGCTCATGCGTTGGCCCCCGAGTACTCCTTGCGGCGGGCGATGATCGCGCGGGCCGCGCCGTTGACCAGCAGGGTGATGACGAACAGGACCAGGCCGGAGGCGATCAGCGCGTCCCGGCCGTCCTGCGTCGCCTCGCCGAACTTGCTGGCGATGTTCTGGGCGAAGGTGCCGCCGCCCGGGTCGAGCAGGCTGGTCTGGATGTCGAAGGTCGGCGAGAGGACCGTGGCCACGGCCATCGTCTCGCCGAGCGCGCGGCCGAGGCCGAGCATCGAGGCGGAGATCACGCCGGAGCGCCCGAAGGGCAGCACCGACATGCGGATGACCTCCCAGCGGGTGGCGCCGAGGGCCAGCGCGGCCTCCTCGTGCATCCGCGGAACCTGGCGGAAGACCTCGCGGCTCACGTTGGTGATGATCGGCAGGATCATGATCGCGAGCAGGATGCCCACGGTGAGCATCGAGCGGGGCGCGCCGCCCTGCCAGGAGAAGATCCCGGTCCAGCCGAGGTACTCGTCGAGCCACCCGAACAGGCCGTTCAGGTGCGGTACGAGGATCAGGGCGCCCCACAGGCCGTAGACGATGGACGGCACCGCGGCGAGCAGGTCGATCACGTAGGCGACCGGGCCGCTCATCCGGCGGGGGGCGTAGTGCGTGAGGAACAGCGCGATGGCGACCGCGACCGGCACGGCCAGGACCATGGCGATGACCGAGGAGACCACCGTGCCGAAAGCCAGGACCGCGATGCCGAAGGACGGCGGCACCAGGTTGGTGTTCCACTCGAAGGTGGTCAGGAAGTTGCCGTGGTCCTTGCTGATCGCGAGGCAGGCGCGGTAGGTGAGGAAGACCGCGATGGCGGCCATGATCACCAGCAGCAGGATGCCGGAACCGCGGGACAGACCGAGGAAGACGCGGTCACCGGCGCGGGTGGCGCCGCGGTTCACGCTCTTCCCCGGGCCGGCGGCCGGCGGGGAGGTGGGGGGTGGTGCGTCGGTTGTCTTCGTTATGTCCATCGGGTTCTCCGGTCTGCGGAGCCGCTCGCCCCGGCGGGGGCGGGCGACTCGTGGCGGCGGTGCACCGGACGGTGCGGCCCGGCCCGCGGGGAGGCGTGGGTCCGGGCCGCACTCTCGGATCAGGTCAGCTCAGGCCCGCGATGGTGGTGCGGACCTTGCCGATGATCGTGTCGGGCATCGGCGCGTAGTCGATGCCGCTGAGGAGCTTCTGGCCGTCCTCGGAGGCCATGTAGTTCAGGAACGCCTTGACGGTGGGCAGGGTGTCGGCCTTGTTGCCCTTGTCGCAGGCGATCTCGTACGTCACCAGGGTGATCGGGTAGGCGCCGTCGGCCTTGGTGTTGTAGTTCAGCTGCAGCGACAGGTCGCTGCCGGTGCCGACGACCTTGGCGTCGGCGATGGCCTTGGTGGCGCTGTCGGTGCTGGGGGCGACCGGCTGGGCGGCACCGGTGTCGATGCTCACGGCCTTGACGCCGTCACCGACGTACGACAGCTCGAAGTAGCCGATGGCGCCGTTGGTCTGCTTGACCTGCTGGGCCACGCCGGAGGACTGCGCGGCGGACTGGCCGCCCTTGGCCTGCCAGGTCTTGCCGCCCGAGTAGTTCCAGTTCGCCGGGGTGGCGGCCTTCAGGTACTTGGTGAAGTTGTCCGTGGTGCCGGAGTCGTCCGAGCGGTGGAAGGCCTGGATCTTCAGGTCGGGAAGCTTCGCCGAGGGGTTCAGCTTCTTGATCGCCGCGTCGTTCCAGTTGGTGATCTTGCCGTCGAAGATCTTGGCGAGGGTCGGGGCGTCCAGGACCAGGTTGTCCACGCCGTTCAGGTTGAAGCCGATGGCGATCGGGCCGCCGACCATCGGGAGGTCGATGCCCTGGCCGCCGGAGCAGACCTTCTTGGACGCGGCGACCTCTTCGGGCTTGAGCGCCGAGTCGGAGCCCGCCCACGGGATCTGGCCCTGGGTGAAGGAGGTCACGCCCGCGCCGGAGCCGCCGGCCTTGTAGTTGATCTGCACGCCGCACGCCTGCGAGAAGTTCTTGACCCAGGCGTCGATCGCGTTCTTCTGCGCGGAAGAGCCGTCCGACAGCAGCTGACCCTTGGCGCCGTCGCACTTGATGGAGGAAGCGTTGGTCGCCGAGGACGGGTTGCCCGAGGCCTTGGAACCGCCACCGTTGTCGTCGGAGCCGCACGCCGTCAGGGCCAGGGCGCCGGAGACGGCGACAGCACCGAGAGTCAGGGCGCGCAGCCGGTTCTTGCGCTGAAGCTTCACGTTCGGGAGTTCCTTCCAGGAGCCGCCGCTGTCGGCGGCGTGCGAAGTCGTGGCACGGGAGCGCATCCGAACCGCACTCCGCACCGGGTAAGGCCGAAATTAGGCAGATCAGGTGAAGCCGCCGAAGGTCGGACGTGAACGGCGGGTGAACCCCTGCCGTCAGCCCGGTGAGGTCACGGAACGCTCACGGGGAGGGCACGCTCCGATTCCGGCGAGCCGGGCGGACAGGGACGTGGGTGATGTCCGGCGCCCGTGGCGGGAACCCGGTCGGGCGCGCCGTCGTCTCGTTCCCAGGCGGCCACGTGGGCCGCGGGAGGGTGACGGAGACATGGAACGGCGAACGTTCATCTCGGGCGGCGCGGCCGCGCTGACGACGACGGCACTGACCGCGTGCGGCTCGGGCGGGGGCCACTCCGCCGCGGCCTCGACGCACCCGGCGGGGCGTCCCTCGGGCACGTCCGGGGCTTCCCCGTCGTCGCTCACGCCGATGAGGAGCACCGACGCGAGCGGCCCCGCCGACTGGAGCGCCCTCGCCCGCGACCTCGACGGCACCCTGGTACGGCCCGGCGACGCCCAGTGGGGGACCGCCCACCGGCTCTACAACACCCGCTTCGACGCCCTGCGGCCCGCCGCGGTCGCCTACGTCGCGCACGCCGCCGACATCCGCACCGTCCTGTCGTACGCGAGATCCCACGGGATACGGGTGGCGATACGCAACGGCGGCCACTCCTACGCCGGTTACTCCTCCGGCGACGACCACCTCGTCGTCGACGTCTCCCGCCTCGACCGGATCCGGGTGAGCGGCGACGAAGCGGTGGTCGGCGGCGGCGCCAAGCTGATCGACGTCTACCGGGGGCTGGCCGCGAAGGGCGTGACCATACCGGCGGGCTCCTGCCCCACGGTCGGCATCTCCGGCCTGGTGCTCGGCGGCGGCCACGGGGTCGTCTCGCGCGCGTACGGCCTGACCTGCGACAGCCTCACCCAGGCCACCCTGATCACGGCCGACGGCAAGCAGCTCACGGCCGACGCCACCGACCACGCCGACCTCTTCTGGGCGCTGCGCGGCGCGGGCAACGGCAACTTCGGCGTCGTCACCGAGCTGCGCTTCCGCACCCACCCGGCGCCGCAGGCGGTCACCGGGTACCTGTCCTGGCCGTGGTCGAAGGCGGCGGCGGTGCTCCGGGCGTGGCAGGAGTGGGGGCCGACGCAGCCGGACGAGATCTGGTCGTCCCTGCACCTGGAGTGCGCCCCGGGCCGGACGCCGTCCGTCTCCGTCTCCTGCTTCTCGCTGGGCACCTACGGCGAGCTGAAGAACGCGGTGGACCGCCTCGCCCATCAGGCCGGCGCCGACGCCTCTGCCGTCTCCCTGCACCGGCGGGGCTACGAGCAGGCGATGGAGATCTACGCCGGGTGCTCCTCCTTCTCCGCCCCGGCCCAGTGCCATCTGCCCGGCAGCACACCGGGCCGCTCCGCGCAGGGCGCCCTCGGGCGCGAGACGTACGCCGCCCGCTCCGACTTCTTCGACCGTTCACTGTCCGCGGCGGGCATCCAGACGGTGCTGCGGCAGATCGCGGCGGTGCGGGGCGGGTCGGGCAGCATCGCGTTCACCGCGCTCGGCGGTGCGGTGAACCGGGTCGCGCCGACGGCGACGGCCTTCGTGCACCGCCGGTCCCGCATGCTGGCCCAGTACATCGCCTCCTGGCCCGCGGGAAGCACCGGCGGCACGGCACAGTCCTGGCTGACCTCGGCCCACAACGCGATGGCGCCGTACGCCTCCGGCGCGGCGTACCAGAACTACACGGACCCGACGCTGCCGAACTGGCGGAAGGCGTACTACGGGGACGCGGCGGAGCGGCTGGAGAAGGTGAAGGCGCAGTACGACCCGGAGCGGTTCTTCTCGTACGCGCAGGGGGTGTAGGGGCGGCGCCCCGCGGGCGCTCGGCCGGCTTCCCGCGCCCCTGGCGAAACGCCCGGCCGGTTACGCCGCCAGATCCCGTGGGCCGCTCGGTCGGCTTCCCGCGCCCCGGTGAGCCGCCGCCGAACCGGTGATCAGGCCGCCAGATCCCGTTCCCCGGAATCCGCCGGCTCCACGGCCCGGCGCGCCCCCGGCACCACGGGAACCTCGGCCGCCGCCCGGCTCCGCACGATCCAGCCCGCCCTCGGCGACTTCTCCACGGCCTTCGTCAACGGCGTGAGCAATGCCGAGGCCAGGGGAGCGAGCAGCAGTACCACCGCCGTGCCGAGCGCGAACCCCCCGACCACGTCCGTCGGATAGTGCACGCCCATATAGACCCGGCAGAACCCCTCCAACAGGGCCAGGCCGATCCCCACGAGCCCGAATTTGCGGTTGGCGACAAACAGCCCCACGCCGAGCGCCATCGTCAAAGTCGCGTGATCGCTGACAAAGGAGAAGTCGTTCTTGCCGGAAACGAGGACATCGAGCCCCTGATGGTCGGCAAAGGGCCGCGGCCGTGACACGAATCCCCGGATCGGGATGTTCACCAGCACCGCGATCCCGGCCGCGAGCGGCGCCCAGACCAGGGCGGCCACGGACGTCGCCGCGTCCTCCCCGCCCCGCCGCCGCACGGACCACCAGCACCACACCACGAGCAGCACCATCGCGAGCAGCAGCCCGTACTCGCCCGCGAACTCCATGATCCGGTCGAACCAGTGCGGCGCGCTCTTGGCCAGACCGTTGATGTCATAGAGCAATTCGACGTCGGGGTTCGATCCGGATTCGGCGAGTACAGCCATGGTGCTGCGGCTCCTTCGTCGTCTTCCCGGACGCACCTCGTGTGCGTCGCACCGACCCCCGTCAACAGGAACGCACGGACACCGCCAATGCGTTCCGCTCTCCACCGAAAGATCACGCAGACGTTATCGAAGAGAGACTCATCATCGCAGTTCAGACGGCAGGTTCAGGCACGGTTTACACCGACGTGGGGAGCGCTTTTGCGCCATCTTCGGTCACTCGGGTGGCACCGAAATAATCGGCGCTGTCGATCGGGTCGAACCGGATCACGGCCCCCGTGCGCGGCGCGTCGATCATGTACCCGCCACCGACGTAGATCCCCACGTGGTGGATGGCCCGGGAGTCGCCGAGATCGTTGGAGAAGAACACCAGGTCACCCGGGAGCAGCTGGCTGCGCGAGGGGTGCGGACCGGCGTTGTACTGGTCGTTGGCCACGCGCGGCAGCGTGATCCCGACGCTCGCGTAGGCCGCCTGGGTCAGCCCCGAACAGTCGAAGCGCCCGCCCTGCGCGGCCGTGCCCTCGCCGCCCCACAGATACGGGGTGCCGAGCTTCTTCTGCGCGAAGTCGATCGCGCCGGCGGCCTGCCGGGTGGGGTCGAGCCGGCTGGGCGGCGCGGCGAAGCTCTCCGCGAGGCTGCGGATGCGCCGCACGTAGTTCTGCGTCTCGCTGATGCCGGGAACCCCGCCGGCCTGGATGACCCGGTACGCCCCGGCGTTGTACGCGGCGAGCATGTTGTCGGAGACGTCGCCCGGAACGTCCTTGACGTACTTGGCCAGTTCGCAGTCGTACGACGCCGCCGACGGAATGGCGTCGTTCGGATCCCAGATGTCCCGCTTGCCGTCACCGTTGCCGTCGATGCCGTGGGTCGCCCACGTGCTCGGGATGAACTGCGCGATCCCGCGGGCGTCGGCCGGGCTGACCACCGTGGGGTTCCAGCCGCTCTCCTGGTAAAGCTGCGCGGCGAGCAACGCGGGGCTCAGCGCGGGACACAGGTTCCCCCACTTCTGCACCAACTGCTGGTACGCCGCCGGCACCGCGCCCTTGGCCAGCGCCCGCCCGCCCGCGGCCATGCCGCCCACGAGGTTCCCGGCGACCAGATAGACCCCGACCACGAGCACCATGACGAACCCGAGCCCGCCCGCCACGACGGCACCACCGACGATCCACGCCTTACGCACCGTCAACCGCCCCTCGCCGTCGGCCAGTCCGCCGACAGCAGTGTAGAAGTCCCAACGCCCCAGCACGAGAACGCCCGTCCGAACCTCCCCGGTTCGGGATGGGCCCTACCGCGGCAGGCAGAGGTTCATGCCGGGCAGGCGAGGCGAGCGCATGCGTCAGCGGCGGGGCAACCGGCCGGGCCCGCCGCTGGACAGGCGCACGGGAGGGCCCCGCAAGGCCGCCAACGCCTGTCGGCGCGCCGGGAATCGAGCGCGTCGGTCAGCCCGCCGTCGTCGCGTCCCGGTACAGCTCCCCCGCCTCCCTGCCCAGCACCACGCTGTAGGACACGTCGTCCGTCGAGCCCCCCTCCTCGTGGCCGCCGAGGACGCCGACGACCTGGTGGTCGCCGTTGATCCAGGGGCTGCCGCTGGTGCCGCTGGTGAAGGAGGGGCAGTAGATGCGCTGTTGGGTGGGGCTCTGGCGGCGGGGTTTGTTGGTGCAGCGGATGGGGACTTCACGCGAGTCGGGGTAGCCGGTGACCGTCACCGCGGTGGCACCGGTCGTCGCGCCGGTGACGAAGCGGTTGCCGCCGACCACCTGCTCGACCGTCCGCCCGTGCGCCCCGGCCACCCTCGCGAACGCGAGGTCGCCGTCCTCGTCCTGGTCCCTCGCCCAGCTGTCCGGCAGAAAGCGCCGGGTCACCCGCCACACCCCGTACGGCGCCCGTCCGTCGCGGTAGCCCGGCACGAACACCAGGTCGCCGCCGACGCCCGTCATACAGTGCGCGGCGGTGGCGATGAGATCGCCCCGCGGGCTGTGCACCACCGACGCCGTGCAGAAGTGGGATCCGGCCGGCCGTCCCGCCCGGTCCGCGCCGAACAGCGCGCCGACCCGCGCCTCGCGCACGGACGCGACCACGTCCGCGGTGACCCCGAGCGGGCCCGGCCCGTCATCGGCGGAGGCCACGGACGCGGAGGTCAGGGCGAGCATCACCACGGCCCCGAGCAACGCGGGACGCGAGGTGAGCGGGATACGTGAGATGCGCTTCATCAGCCCTCACTCTGTCCCACGAAGGTGAGAAACCCGCCCCGGCTTCGCTGAGAATCCTTGCGGAAACCTCCCGATGGCCGGTGCCGGTGCCGGTGCGGGCACCACGCTACTGTCCCTCCGCCGCACCCGCCTCCCCGCGGTCACCCCGCGTCAGAACGTCGTCGTCATCCCGCCGTCCACCGCGATGGTCTGCCCGGTGATGAACGACGCCGCGTCGCTCGCCAGGAACACCACGACCCCGGCGATCTCCTCCGGCCGGCCCCAGCGCCCCAGCGCCGTACGGGTCCGCAGCCAGCGCTCCCAGCCGGGGTCCGCCGCCAGTTCGGCGTTGATCTCGGTGGCGAAGGTGCCCGGCGCCACCGAGTTGACGGTCGTACCGCTCGGGCCGAGGTCCGCCGCGAGCGCCCGCGTCAGACCGTCGAGACCCGCCTTCGCGGTGGCGTAACCGACATCACCCGTACGGCCCAACTGCCCCACCACCGACGACACGTTGATGATGCGGCCCGGCACCCCGCGCGCGGCCAGCCCCCGGGCCATCGCCTGGCTCAGCGCGTACGCCGAGGTCAGGTCCACGTCGAGCAGCGCATTCAGCTCCTGCGGCGTCATCTCCGCCACGCCCCGCCGGTCCCGGTGCCCCACGTTGTTGACCAGGATGTCGAGAGCGCCCAGCTCCTCGACCGCCTCCTCCACGGCCGCCCGGTCCGTGACGTCGAACGCGGCGGTCGTGACCGCGTACCCGCCCTCCGCCCGCAGCCGCCCGGCCGCCGCCGCGAGGGCCACCGGGTCACGGCCGTTGAGGACCACCCGCGCCCCGGCCCCGGCCAGACCCCGCGCCATCTCCAGGCCCAGGCCGCGCGCCGACCCCGTCACGAGGGCCGTACGGCCGTCGATCCGGAAGGTCACGGGCCCGCCACCGCTCACGGCTCCGCCACCGCTCACCGGGCCACCTCGTTCACCCGTTCCCCTTCCCGATCCCGTTCCCCTTCCCGGTCCCGTTCCCGGTCCCCGCCTTCCACGTCACCCCGGTCAGTTCCTCCGACAGCGTCCACAGCCGCCGCGCCGCCTCCGGATCGCTCGCCGCCGTACTGCGGGCGACCAGGGCCGGGGCGCCGCGGACCTCGCCGAGTCCGTCGGGGCCGACGTAGGCCGCGCCGGGGAGGTCCTGGGTGGCCGCGTACAGCGTGGGCAGGGCGCCCGCCCGGTCGCTCTGCGCGACGAGCCGGTTGGCGACCGCCATACCGACCCGGGCCAGGGCGCTCGCATGGTGGCTCTGAAGGTTGGTGGCGGCGTAGCCGGGGTGGGCGGCGAGGGCCCGTACCCCGGAGCCGGCCTCGGCCAGGCGGCGCTGGAGTTCCAGCGTGAACAGGAGGTTCGCCAGCTTGGACTGGGCATAGGCGCGGGTCGGGGTGTAGCGGCCGCGCAGGTTCACGTCCTCGAAGTGGATGCGCTGATCACCCCAGCGATGGGCGGAGGAGGCCACCGTGACCACGCGGTCCGTGACGTACGGCAGCAGCAGGTTCGTCAGCGCGAAGTGCCCGAGGTGGTTGGTCCCGAACTGCCGCTCGAAACCCTGCGCGGTGCGCTGCTCCGGCAGCATCATCACGCCCGCGTTGTTGATCAGCAGGTCCAGCGGGCGGTCCCAGCCGGCGGCGAAGGCGCGCACCGAGTCCAGATCCGCGAGGTCGAGGGGGCGCACCTCGGTGCTGCCGCCCACCCGCGCCGCGGCGGCACCGCCCCGCGCGACGTCCCGTACGGCGAACACCACGTGCGCGCCCGCCCGGGCCAGCGCCGTGGCCGTCATCAGTCCGAGGCCGCTGTTGGCGCCGGTGATCACGGCCGTACGGCCGGTCTGGTCGGGAATGCGGTCCACGTTCCACTTGCGCGCCCCGCGCGCGCCGGTCGTCTCAGCCATGACCTCAATGTAGGCAGCACCCGCGCGAGAGCGCCGAGTGAACCCCGCGGGAGAGGGAACCGGCGCCCTGGCGGTGGAGGAGGGCACGAGCGACCGGAGCACGCCCCCACCGGGGCGCACGGCCCGGCTCCGGGCTTCGAGCGGCCCCGAGCGACCTCAACCACTGCTCCGCAGACCCCACTTGACCTGCCGATTCAGTCATCTCCGCGCCATCTCACCGTCATTGATCAGTAAGCCGGGCGCCGCATTTGGGTAACGCGGAAGTCAGGATTCCGAAAGTCTCTTGTTGTCGCGTACTCAACAAGCGATGGTCGTCGCGGGCCGCCGCCCCCACCGGCGAACACGCTGGTGGTCCCCCACATCAGGCCTCTGGCCCAATCACTTTCAGGAGGCTGTACCTTGCGTACGACCAACACCCCCCACATATCGGGCAGATGGCGCCGCGTCAGCTCGGCCGCCGCTGCCGCCGCCGCGCTCGCCCTCGCCGGCTTCGGCGCCGCCGCCCAGGCGGACGCGGCCACTCCCCACAAGGTCAGCGCCCAGACGATCGCCACCCAGGTCGCCAAGGCCCACGTGCAGTACACGAACGCGTGTGCCACGAGCCCGAAGAAGGGCTACGCCGCCTGTGACGCGCTGCGCGTGACCGGTGGCACCACCGCCTTCATGGAGAAGCAGGCCGCGATCAAGGGCGTCGCGCCCCAGACGATCAGCCCGGACGCCACCTCCAGCACCCCGACCGGCTACGGCCCCTCGGACCTCCAGTCGGCGTACGGCCTCGCCTCCGCCGCCTCCTCCAAGGGTGCCGGCGAGACCGTCGCGATCGTGGACGCCTACGACGACCCGAACGCCGCCTCCGACCTCGCGGCGTACCGCTCGTACTACGGCCTGCCCGCCTGCACGGCGGCCAGCGGCTGCTTCAAGAAGGTCAGCCAGACGGGCTCCACCACCTCGCTGCCCGCCGCCGACAGCGGCTGGGCCGGTGAGATCTCGCTCGACCTCGACATGGTCAGCGCGACCTGCCCGAACTGCAACATCCTGCTGGTCGAGGCCAAGACCGCGTCGATGGCCAACCTCGGCACCGCGGTCAACGAGGCCGTGAAGCTGGGCGCCAAGTTCGTCTCCAACAGCTACGGCGGCTCGGAGTCCTCCTCCGACACCAGCTACGACTCCTCGTACTTCAACCACCCGGGCGTCGTCATCACGGCCAGCGCGGGCGACTCCGGCTACGGCGCCCAGTACCCGGCCGGCTCCCGGTACGTGACCGCCGTCGGCGGCACCGCCCTCAAGAAGGCCACCACCACCCGCGGCTGGTCCGAGTCGGTCTGGAACACCTCCAGCACCGAGGGCACCGGCTCCGGCTGCTCCGCCTACGACGCCAAGCCGACCTGGCAGACCGACACCGGCTGCGCCAAGCGCATGATCGCGGACGTCTCCGCCGTGGCCGACCCGGCCACCGGCGTCTCCGTCTACGACACCTACGGCGCCAGCGGCTGGAACACCTACGGCGGCACCAGCGCCAGCTCCCCGCTCATCGCGTCGGTCTACGCCCTGGCGGGCACCCCGAGCAGCACCAGCTACCCGGCCCAGTTCCCGTACAAGTCGGCCGGCACCACCGCGCTGAACGACGTCACCAGCGGCAGCAACGGCTCCTGCACCACGAGCTACTTCTGCACCGCCCGCACGGGCTACGACGGCCCGACCGGCCTGGGCACCCCCGAGGGCACGGCCGCCTTCACGGGCTGAGCCGCCGACCCGCGGAGGTGACCACCCCGTCGGGTCACGGGGCGCCGCCGACAAAGAGGGGGACGTGGGGTCCCCTCGGCGGCAGGGAAAGAAGGAGGGCGGATCGCGGCACCCAGCCGCGATCCGCCCTCCGGCCGTTGCGCCACCCTCCCGTCGCCATCCGCCGGGCCTTTCCCCTCACCCTGCCGTTTACCCCTCCGCCACCTGTGAGTTGGGCCAAAACCTCGGCAACGATCGGTAAGGCGAATCCCAGGATTCCCAAGCGTTGCCCTGCCCCTCTTGTTGTCGCGTACTCAACAAGCCATCGTCTTCGTCGTACCACCGCGCCCACCAGCGACATCGCCGTTCCTTCCCCACATCCGGAACACCAGGAGGCTGCACATGCGTACGACCCCCGCCGACGGACCCACGGTCACCCCCGGCCGCCGGCGCCGCATCGGCACCGCCTTCGCGGCCACCGCCGCGCTGGCCCTCGCCGGGCTCGGCACCGCCGTCCAGGCCGACGCGGCCACCGCCGCCCCGGCCAAGGCGACCTGGACCAAGACGCCCTGTGCGACCCCCAAGCACCAGGGCGAACTCACCTGCAACTCGCTTCGGGTGACCGGTGGACTCACCGCCTTCCAGAAGCAGCAGGCCGCCGACGGCATCACCCCCAAGGCCGCGACGCCCTCCGGCTACGGCCCCTCCGACCTCCAGTCGGCGTACGGCCTCACCTCCGCCGCCGCCTCCAAGGGCGCCGGCGAGACCATAGCGATCGTGGACGCCTACAACGACCCGAACGCCGAGGCCGACCTCGCCAAGTACCGCTCGTACTACGGCCTTCCGGCCTGCACCAAGGCGAGCGGCTGCTTCAAGCAGGTCAGCCAGACGGGCTCGACCACCTCGCTGCCCACCAACGACGCCGGCTGGTCCGAGGAGATCTCCCTCGACCTCGACATGGCCTCCGCGATCTGCCCGAACTGCAACATCCTGCTGGTCGAGGCCAAGACGCCGACGATGGCCAACCTCGGCACCGCGGTCAACGAGGCCGTGAAGCTGGGCGCCAAGTTCGTCTCCAACAGCTACGGCGGCTCGGAGTCCTCCTCCGACACCAGCTACGACTCCTCGTACTTCAACCACCCGGGCGTCGCCATCACCGTCTCCGCCGGTGACGCCGGTTACGGCGCCGAGTACCCGGCCGCCTCCCAGTACGTGACCTCGGTCGGCGGCACCGCCCTGTCCAAGAGCTCCACCACCCGCGGCTGGTCCGAGTCGGTCTGGAACACCTCCAGCACCGAGGGCACCGGCTCCGGCTGCTCCGCGTACGACGCCAAGCCGACCTGGCAGACCGACACCGGCTGCGCCAAGCGCACCATCTCGGACGTCTCCGCCGTGGCCGACCCCGCGACCGGCGTCTCGGTGTACGACTCCTACGGCGTCACCGCCGGCTTCTACACCTTCGGCGGCACCAGCGCCAGCTCGCCGATCATCGCCGGTGTCTACGCCCTGGCGGGCACCCCGAGCAGCAGCAGCTACCCGGCCCAGTTCCCGTACAAGTCGGCCGGCACCTCCGCGCTGAACGACGTCACCAGCGGCAGCAACGGCTCCTGCACCACCAGCTACCTGTGCACCGCCGGCGCGGGCTACGACGGCCCGACCGGCCTCGGCACCCCCGAGGGCCTCTCGGCCTTCACCGGCTGACCTCTCGTCAACCCGCATGTCCGCAGGTCCCGGTGGCGTCCGCCGCCGGGGCCTGCGGCCGTTTTCCCACCCCCGGCCCGTGAGACCATCGAAGCGGCTTCTCGTAAAGGGGGTCAACGACGGAACCACGTGGCAGGTTCCGGTCGGACCTCATTGCCCGGGGTGACCTGCCGTGATACACAGAGTGACCGTACGAGGTATTCGTACGAAACCCGCCAGTCAATGACGTCAAGTCGACATACGACGGCGACGTTGTCGGCGACAATGAGGCCTGACCTCTGCACACCGCAGAGGGCTCGCGGAACTACCCACCAGGGGCGGTGACTTACATGCTCTTTGCGGCCGACAAGGGAGACATCAACACCATCATCGGCGGGATCGCTCCGGACTGGGGGCCTTTCGGCAGCCTGGGCAACGAGGCCAAGGTGATGATCGAGGTGGTGATGGCGGTGGCCATCCTGCTCTGCCTCGGCATCGCGGTCTGGGGTGCGGCCAAACAGCGCATCGGGGCGACGGCGCTACGCGACACCTTCAGCGCGGAACAGGGCAAGGGCCTCATCATCGCCGGCCTCACCGGGGTCTTCATCATCGGTTCCCTGGGCACGCTGTTCACCATCGTCTACGGCATGGCGGTCTAGCGCACCCCTGTTCCCCTCCCCTTAGAGGTTGCGTCTCCCTGATGTCGAGTCACCACACCGCCCCCGCGCGGGAACCAGCACGGCTACCGTCGTATGTCTACGAGGCGGAGGGGGCGTACACGGCATGAGTCACGGAGACGAGCAGGGCTACTCCGACTACGGCGACACGGGCCACACCCGTACCCGCCTCCCCGACCACGACCCCTACGGCGGCGCCCCCCGCCGCCCCACCCGCTCCCCCTCCCGCGGCCTCATCACGGTCGTCGGCGTGGTCGTCCTCCTGATCGCAGCCATCGCGTTCGCGAACAGGGGAGACCACTCGTCTGCCGACAAGCCGGCCGGCGCGGCGGGCAAGCCTGCGACTTCTCCGACATCGGCCAGTGGAACCCGCCCGGTGGACACGAAGTCCATGGGCGTGCCGACGGGATTCGCCCACTCGGAACAGGGAGCACAATCGGCTGCCTCGAACTACGCCGTCGCGCTGGGGTCGACGGCCATGTTCAAGACGGACAGCCGCCACACGCTGCTGCAACTCCTGTATGTCCCGGATGCGGCGGCCCGCCTCCAGGACGAGATGGACCAGGCCTACACCGCGGACTTCCTCGCCAAGATGGGCCTCGACGCGGGCGGCAACGCGCCCAAGGGCAGCACCTTCGTCTCCCGGGTGAGCCCGATCGGTGCGACGGTGCAGCAGTACACGGACGACAACGCCAAGGTCGCCGTCTGGTGCGTGGGACTCATCGGCATGGCCGGCAACAGCTCGACCGATCCGGTCACCTCGTCATGGAAGACGTGGACCTTCGACCTGCGATGGTCCGACGGCGACTGGAAGATCGCCACCGACACCCAGAAGGACGGCCCTTCCCCCGTGCCCGGCGACGACCCGGCCGCCACCTCCGACGAGATCTCCAAGGCCATCGAAGAGTACGGAGGGTTCACGTATGCCCGGTAACCCGCAACGTGCGCTCAGGCTCGCCGGAATCGTGGCAGCCGTCCAGACCACGGCCGTACTGCTGGCCACGCGCGCCGTCGCCGCCCCCTCTCCCGATCCTTCGGGCAGCCCGTCGCCCTCGTCCTCGGGACACAAGTACAACTGCGGTGTCATCACCGGGGACGCCAAGAAGTACTGCGAACGCGGCAACACCCCCAGCGGATCGGGAGGTGCAAGCGTCCCGGACACCTCCACCATGGACCCCCTGTCCTCGCTCGCCAAAGGCTGTGCCGAAGCCGCTGCCTGGACGGTCAAGAAGCTCAGCGTCGCCGTCAAGGACACCGCCAACGTCGACTTCACCAATCAGAAGTTCCTCCAGCAGTACGCCATCGTCTTCGCCGCCTCCACGATCCTCACGCTCCTGCTCTGGCTCCTCGCGGTCGCCAAGCGCGCGGTCCGCGGCGTGCCGTTGACGACCGCCATCTCCGAGGCCGTCGGCTTCCTCTGGCTGACGGTGATGGCCTCGGCGTTCACCCCCCTGATCCTGTACACCGTCGTCTCCGCGACGGACAGCGTGACCGACGTACTGGCGAAAGCCACCGGCGACCAGGCCGACACCTTCTTCGGCACCTTCTCCGGCGCCCTGAACAAGGGCACCGACATCGGCGGCGGCCCCATCATGCTGATCGTGGTCTCCCTGGTCAGCATCCTCGCCGCCGGCGTCCTCTGGCTGGAGCTGGTCATCCGCGCCGCCCTCCTCTACGTCGGCGCCCTCCTCGGCACCGTCGTCTACGCGGGCCTGGTCGACAAGAACCTGTGGGGACACGTACGCCGCTGGGCAGGCATCATGATCGCCGTGATCCTGGTCAAACCGGTGATCGTGATCGTCCTCGGCCTCGCCGGCGCCCTCTCCTCCGGCAACGGCCCCGACGCCTTCTCCGCCGTCGTCTCCGGCCTCGCGATCATCCTGCTCGCCATCTTCGCCAGCGCCGCGATCTACCGCTTCGTCCCCGGCTTCGGCGACGAGATCGCGAGCGGCCGCAACAACCGCATCATGCAGGGCGCCGAAGGCAAGGCCGCCGCCGTCATCAGCTCCCCCGCCACCCTCGTCGCGCAGGGCATCAAGACCCACAGCACCCGCGCCGACAGCAACGCGGCACAGAGCGGCGGCGGCTCCAGCACCCCCCGCCCGGCCAACCCCGCCACCGGCGGCGTCACCGCCCACGGCAACCGCACCCCCGGCGGGAGCGGCGGCTCCGCCACCCCCGCGCCCCGGGCACCCAGCCCGGTCAACACACCGCACGCAGGCAACAACCGCAACAACCGCACGGGAGGTGAAGGGCGTTGACGACCGAGTCCCACCTGTCCCATCCGGTCGCGCCCCGCCGTACGTATCTCATCGGCCGCGCCCGGCCGAACGCGATCGTCGGCCGCAACCGCGAGTCCGGCGAGATCGCCCTGATCATCGCGGGCGCGTTCCTCGGCATGATGTGCGGCCTCCTCGTGCCGACCCTCTCGCTGCGGATCGTGCTGCTGATGGGCTTCCCGCTGCTCGCGCTCGCCGCGGTGTACGTGCCGTACAAGCGCCGCACCTTCTACAAGTGGTTCGAGATCAACCGCAGTTACAAGCGCACCGTCAAGCGCGGCGCCACCTACCGCTCGGCCGTCATGGAGGCCGGCACCCGCATCGACGGCCAGGAGGTCGAGATCGGCCCGCCCCCGGGCATCGGCCGCATCAGCTGGCTCGCCGCCCCCTTCGGGCCGGACGAGATCGCCGTACTGCTGCACGCCGACCGCAAGACCGTCACCGCCGCCATCGAGATCGAGGGCCCCGGCGTCGGCCTGCGCGACTCCGAGGACCAGGAGGCCCTGGTCGACCGGTTCGGCACCCTGCTCAAGCACGTCGCCAACGGCGACGGGTTCGTCACCCGGATCCAGATGCTCGCCCGCACCCTGCCCGCCGACCCCGACGCCCACGCCAAGGACGTCGCCCAGCGCGGCGACGACCGCTCCCCGGCCTGGCTCCAGCGGTCCTACGACCAGCTCCAGTCGATGGTGTCCACGAGCAGCGAGCAGCACCGCGCCTACCTCGTCGCCTGCATGCACTACAGCCGTGAACTGGCCGCCGAGGCCCAGGCGATGGCCCGCGCCGCCAGCCCCCAGGCCGGCCGCAAGCTCGACCGCGACGCCGGGCTCGCCGTCGTCATGGCCCGTGAGCTCACCGACATCTGCTCCCGCCTCCAGGAAGCCGACATCCGCGTCCGCCAGCCGCTCGGCCAGGGCCGGCTCGCCTCCCTGATCCACTCCATGTACGACCCGGACCACCCCATCGACCACATCCAGGCGATGACCCGGCGCAACGCGTGGCCCGCCGAACTGGACGCCACCGAGCCCACGTTCCTCCAGGCCAAGACCCGCGAGTCCACCACCCGCGCCCCCTGGTGCCACGCCACCGCCTGGGTCAAGGAGTGGCCGATGACCCCGGTCGGCGTGAACTTCCTGGCGCCGCTCCTGGTCCACACCCCGGACGTCATCCGCACGGTCGCGGTCACCATGGACCTCGAACCCACCGAGGTCGCCATCGAACGCATGCTGACCGAGAAGACCAACGACGAGGCCGAGGCCTCCCGCGCGGCCAAGATGAACCGCACCGTCGACCCCCGCGACATCGCCGCGCACAACCGCCTCGACCAGCGCGGCGAGGACCTCGCGAGCGGCGCCGCGGGCGTCAACCTCGTCGGCTACATCACCGTCTCCGCCCGCACCCCCGAATCCCTCGCCCGCGACAAGCGGACGATCAGGGCCTCGGCCGGAAAGTCGTACCTCAAGCTGGAGTGGTGCGACCGGGAGCACCACCGCGCCTTCGTGAACACACTTCCTTTCGCCACCGGCATCCGAAGGTAGGGGCTGATTCGCCGATGCGGGATCCGCTGTCCGTCCTCACCGAGGCCTTCACCTCCTTCCTCTTCGGGAAGGTGGAGACGACCCGGCTGCCGGTGCGCACCTCCACGGGCCAGGCCCAGGCGGTCTACCTGCCCACGGCCGCGCCCGGCCTCGGGGACTCCGGCGTCATCATCGGCCGCGAGGTCTACTCCGGCAAGGGCTACATCTACGACCCCTTCCAGCTCTACGGCCAGCAGCTCCCGGCCCCGCACTGGCTGGTCCTCGGCGAGTCCGGCAACGGCAAGTCGGCGCTGGAGAAGACCTACGTCCTGCGCCAGCTGCGCTTCCGCGACCGCCAGGTCGTCGTCCTGGACGCGCAGGGCGAGGACGGGGTCGGCGAGTGGAACCTCATCGCCGAGGAGCTGGGCATAACGCCGATCCGGCTGGACCCCACGGCCGCCCTGAACCACGGCATCCGCCTCAACCCACTGGACCCGGCGATCACCACCACCGGCCAGCTCGCGCTGCTGCGCACCATCATCGAGGTGGCGCTGGGCCACGGCCTGGACGAGCGCTCGGGCTTCGCCCTCAAGGTCGCCCACTCCTACGTCAACGAGACCATCATCGACCGCCAGCCGGTCCTCACCGACATCGTCGAGCAGCTACGGCACCCCGAGCCGGAGTCCGCCGAGGCGATGAACGTCGCCCTGGACGACGTACGGGCCTGGGGCCTGGACGTCGCCCTGGTCCTGGACCGGCTGGTCGACGGTGACCTGCGCGGCATGTTCGACGGCCCGACCACGGTCGGCATCGACCTCGACGCCCCGCTCATCGTCTTCGACCTCTCGCACATCGACCGCAACTCCATCGCCATGCCCATCCTGATGGCGATCGTCGGCGTGTGGCTGGAGCACACCTGGATCCGGCCCGACCGCAAGAAGCGCATCTTCCTGGTCGAAGAGGCCTGGCACATCATCAACAGCCCGTTCGTGGCCCAGCTGTTCCAGCGCCTGCTGAAGTTCGGCCGACGCCTCGGCCTGTCCTTCGTGGCGGTCGTCCACCACCTGTCCGACGTGGTGGACGGCGCGGCCGCGAAGGAGGCGGCGGCGATCCTGAAGATGGCCTCCACCAGGACGATCTACGCCCAGAAGGCCGACGAGGCACGGGCCACCGGCCGCGTCCTGGGCCTGCCCCGCTGGGCGGTCGAGATCATCCCGACGCTGACCCCGGGCATCGCGGTCTGGGACGTCAACGGCAATGTCCAGGTGGTCAAACACCTCATCACCGAGTCCGAACGCCCGCTGGTCTTCACCGACCGCGCGATGACCGAGTCCTCCAGCGACCACGCGGTGGACGACGCCCTGCGCGCCGCCGAACTGGAAGCGGAGCAGCGGGCCGCGGCCTTCGTGGAACAGCATCTCGGCGACTCCGAGTCGACGGTGGCGTAGGGAGGCACGGACGGGTGAGACCGGACGCTCGCGCACCCCGGGAAAACCGGCGGCCGCAGGAAAGCCAGGGCCAGGGCGGCATCCCCGACGGGCTGCTGCTCGGCATCCTCGCCTTCCTCCTCGGCATCACCGTGCTGGTGTGGACGGCCACGGGCCTCGCGGCACTCTTCGCCCACGGCGCCTGGCCCCAGGGCGTCACCTTCCTGCGCACCCCCCTGGCCATGCGCCACCTGATCAGCCGGCCGCACGACCTCGCCGGCGCCTGGCCCGAGGCCCCCGCCGCCGGACTCTCCGGCTGGGGCCTGTTCTGGGGCCTGTTCATCGCCCAGCTGATGGTCCTGTTCGTGCTCACCGTGTTCGTCCTGGGCTCGGTGGCCCGCTGGCGGGCGGGCCGAGCGAGAGCACGGGCACGGGCGACGCAGGAACACCAGCAGAACCCGGTACCGACACCGGCCCCGGTGGAGACCCCGCAGAGGTACGAGGTTCCGGTGCAGCGGCACGAGCTGCCACAGCCTCCGATCGGGGCCGCGGCCACGGTCGCGGCCGCGGTCGAACAGCCGGCACCGCCGGAGCCGCCGGCGCACCACCCGGCCGACGGCCCCCGACTCGGCGGGCGGGAGAAGATCCTGATCGCGCCCGCGGACACCCGCCGCACGGCCGCCGTTCAGGCCGTGCGGGACGCGGCCGGCCCCGTCCTCGTCGTCACCTCGGACCCGTCCCTGTGGGCGGAGACCAAGGACGCCAGGGCCAAACTGGGCCCCACCCACCTCTACGACCCCACCCACCGCTGCGACACCCCGGCCCGCCTCCACTGGACCCCCGCGGCCGGCTGCGAGGACAAGCAGACCGCGCTGCACCGCGCGACCGCGCTCCTCGCCCCCGTGCGCCCCACCGCCCGTATCGACCAGGCCGTGGCGGACACCGCGACCACCCTCCTGCGCAGCTGTCTGCACGCCGCCGCCCTGGAGAACCGCACCGTCCGCCACGTCCACCGCTGGGCCCAGGGCACCCAGGTGCAGGACGCCGTACGCATCCTGCGCACCCACCCCAAGGCCGCCCCCGGAGCCGCCGGTGAACTCGAAGCCGCCCTCACCGCGCACCCGGAACGCCGGGACATCGCCCAGGAGTTGATCGGCAGAGCGCTCGCCGCGCTCTCCACGGTCAACATCCGCGAGGCCTGCACCCCCAACCGAACCGATGCCCTCGCCTTGGATTCCTTTGCCGACGAAGGGGGCACGCTTTACGTAGTCGGTGAATCCATCGAGGACCCGAGGAGCACACCCGGCGCCATGCCCCTCCTGACGGCCCTCGTCTCCAGCGTGGTCGAGCACGGCTGGCGCATGGCCGAACGGTCATCCTCCGGTCGGCTCGACCCACCACTCACCCTGGTCCTGGACGACATCGCCGCCGTCGCCCCCCTCCCCCAGCTCCCGGACCTGCTGGCCACCGGGGACGATCAGGGACTGCCGACGCTCGCCCTGCTCCGCTCGCGCGAACAGGCCCGCGCCCGCTGGCCGCACCAGGAACTGCCGGGCCTGCCCGGACTTCCGGGGCTAACGGTCTAGGACGAACTCCAGCTCGCTCTGCGACTCGTCCTTCACGAACGGCACCCGCACCCCGCTCGGCGCGAACCCCGCCTTGCGATAGGCGCCCTGGGCCCGCTCGTTGGCCTCGTGCACCAGCAGCCGCACCCGCTCGGCGCCGCGCCCCCACGCCCAGGCCACACCCGCGTCGAACAGCGCCTTGATCAGCCCGTTCCCCCGGTGCTCGGGCCGCACGTACACACCGACCACATGCCCCTGCCGCCGCTCGACCGGGAACCCGGCCCAGTCCTGGGTGCCGGCCTCCTCCATCAGCACGGTCAGCGAACCGGCCCACGACCCGTCGGGCAGCTCGGCGATGAACTGCTGCGCCGTCGCCGACCCCTTGCCCGAACCGGTCGCCCGGTCCTGCCAGAAGAGATCCGCCTTCGCGGCCGCCTCCTCGTACCCCTCAAGGAAGGCGAGCGGCGCGGCCGGATCCCGCAGCGCGTCCAGCCGCAGCGCCTTCACCTTCTCCCACTCCTCGGGGCGTATGGCCCGTACGTCGTAGTCTTCGCTGGTCACCATGGTCATGCCCGCCACCGTAGTGCTGCGCTCCGCCCTCGGCATCCCATAATCTGACCGCATGACCACCCTTCAGGAACGACCCCATACCGCCCTGCTCGTCATCGACGTCCAGAACGGAGTCGTCACCGGCTCCCACGGTCTCGACGGCGTCGTTGCGAACATCAACACCCTGCTCGACAAGGCCCGCTCGGCGGGTGTTCCGGTGGTGTGGGTGCAGCACCAGGACGATGACCTGGTGCCCGGCACCGACGACTGGGAGTACGTCCCCGAACTGAAGCGCCTCGACTCCGAGCCCCTCGTCGCCAAGGGCTACCCGGACTCCTTCGAGGACACCGACCTGGAGTCCGTCCTCGCCGCGCACGGGGTGGGCCGGCTGCTGGTCACGGGCGCACAGACCGACTGCTGCGTCCGCTCCACGCTGCACGGTGCCCTGGTCCGCGGCTACGACGCGACGCTGGTCGCCGATGCCCACACCACGGAGGACCTCACGGCGTACGGTGCCCCGGCCCCGGAGCTGGTGATCGCGCACACCAATCTGTACTGGAGCAACCAGTCCGCGCCCGGCCGCGAGGCCGGGACGGTGAAGACGGCGGACGTCACGTTCTGAAACTTCCCCTGAACGCAGAAAACCCCCGCACCAGAGGTGCGGGGGTTTCCCCAAAAATTGTTCGGCGGCGTCCTACTCTCCCACAGGGTCCCCCCTGCA
>NZ_JBEZND010000036.1:0-95586 GCF_040706415.1 Streptomyces sp. NPDC048106
AATCCACACCGAACCGGAAGGGCCCTCACCCGTTCAAGATCCCTCAGCCGAGACCTGGCTCACCCGTCCACAACCTCCCCGGACAGAACACCTAGAGCATCGACCGGAAGAGCCATTATGGACACGACGCAGCAGACGCTTCTGCCCGCTTACGACCATCGGCCGGGGACCGGACCGACTCTGGTGTTCCTGCACTATTGGGGCGGTTCCGCCCGCACCTGGGACCTCGTCCTCGACCGCCTCGCAGGCCGTGATGTGCTCACGATCGACTTCCGCGGGTGGAGCCGGTCGAGCGCTCTGCCCGGCCCCTACACGCTCGGTCAGCTCGCCGACGACACGCTCGCCGTGCTCGCCGACGCGGGGGTCACCGACTACGTCCTGGTGGGGCATTCGATGGGCGGCAAGGTCGCACAGCTAGTCGCGGCCACCCGGCCCGCCGGCCTGCGCGGCATCGTCCTCGTCGGCTCCGGCCCGGCGAAGGCCGCCGCACAGATCACCCCCGAGTACCAGGAAGCCCTGTCGCACGCCTACGACTCCGCCGAGTCCGTGGCCGGGGCGCGGGATCACGTCCTCACCGCGACCGAGCTGCCCGCATCCGTCAAGGCGCAGATCGTGACCGACTCGCGGACCGTCACCGACGCCGCCCGCACCGAGTGGCCGCTGCACGGCATCGCGCAGGACATCACCGAGCACACGCGCATGGTCAGCGTTCCCGCCCTCGTCGTCGCCGGAGAACACGACCAGGTGGAGCCCGTCGGCGTGCTCCGCGACAACCTGGTGCCCTACCTCTCCCACCCCGACTTCGTGATGGTCCCCCACACCGGTCACCTGATCCCGCTGGAAGCCCCGGCCGACCTCGTCGACGCCATCACCGCATTCGCGCCGGCAACCTGACCGTCCCCGCGGCCCGACGACGGGCTGCGCCCCTCATCACCCGCCCACGGGCCGGGACAGGGCCGCCGTTAGGCGGTGCCCTTCCAGTGCCGCTGGGTCAGCTCGGCCAGCTGCCGGGTGACGGTGTCGGGTTGCGCGGGCCGATCCGGTTGAAGACGAGCAGCAGCGGCGGGTGCGGCTGGTCGGCGTGACGGCAGTCGGGCGCCCACCAGCGGGTGCGCCACACCGGCCGCTCCTTGCCGTCGACGTCCTTCACCTTCCGCTGGCCAAACCGCATGTACTTGTCGATCTTCGCGGCGAGGATCTGCGCGGACTCGTAGCAGTTGTCGATCTCCACGAACAATAGCGGCACCCCGTCCTCGGGCGTGGTGATGACGATGTCCGCCTGGGCGCCGCCCTTGCCGGGGTTGGACCAGGTGCCGGTCGCGGGCAGCGCCACCTCGGTCGCGTAAGAGGCGATGGTGCCCAGCCCGGCTGGCGCGTCGACTGCCGTCTGCGCGGCGGCGCGGACGTCGGCCGGCTCGCCTGTGAGCTGGGCGAGGTCCGGCTTCGGGCGCAGCAGGGCGAGCACGGCCACGTCTACGACATGCGGCAGAGAGCGCAGGAGAGGCGATGCCCCTCAGTCACGTCATCCGGGGATCAGGCGGCTTCGCCGAGGAACTCCTCGACGAGCTTGGCCAGCTCGGCCGGCTGCTCGACCCGCGCCACGTGGCCGCTCTCCAGCTCGGCGTAGCGGCTGTGCGGGATGGCCGCCGCGAGCTCACGGGAGTTCTCCACGGGGACCAACGCGTCCAGCGTGCACCCGATGACCAGGGTCGGGACCTGGATGCGGGGGAGTGCGGCGCGGATGTCCACCTTCAGGTCGGCGTCGATCTGGCGGAACAGATTCGCGTTCGGATGCATGCCGGTGGCCAGCTCTTCCACGGCTTCGCGGTCGAGGGTGTTGAGGTAGGGGCGGCTGAAGGCCGTCAGCATGGCGTAGCGCGCGAAGGCCGTCGGGTTGTCGGCCAGTGTGCGCCAGACGGTGAGGCCGTTTTGAACGTACGGGTCCGCCGGGCCGCACCAGCCGGAAAGCGTGATCAGCCGGCGCACGAGCTCCGGGTGCTCCGCGGCGAGCAGGGCGGCGACGGGCGCGCCCAGCGAGTAGCCCAGAACGTCCACCGGGCCGGGCCCCAGGTTCACCAGCACAGCGGCCAGTTGGGCGGCGAGCAGCTCGACAGTCAGCTCGCCGCCGTCGTCCTCGGCCGCCTCGCTGCCGGACAGGTCCGGCAGGACGACGGTGTGCCGGTCGGTGAAGTACCCGAGGACCGATTCCCAGGTCACCGATCCCGCGCCGGTGCCGTGCACCAGCACGAGGACGGGCCCGGAGCCCTCCAGGCGATAGGGGATGCGGGCGCCGTCTACGGTCACTGCAGGCATGGTTGCTCTTCCTGTAGAGGGTGGGGGTGTCCGTTCCACCGCCAACGATGCGATGCCGCGGCGCGGATGAGGAGCGGACCGCTCTCCCTGGGACCAGCGAACCCAGGGTCCGCATGTCCGCATGGCTCGCCGATGCCGGACCATGGGAGCATGCGGACCGAACTGAACCGCCGTGAACTCGCCGACTTCCTTCGCCGGTCGCGGGAGCGGCTGCGCCCGCACGATGTCGGGCTGGCCTCCGGGCCCAGGCGCCGGACGCTCGGGCTGCGCCGCGAGGAGGTGGCCCAGCTGGCCGGGATGTCCGCCGACTACCTGATACGCCTGGAGCAGGCGCGCAGCCCGCAGCCGTCCACCCAGTTGCTCAGCGCCGTGGCCCGCGCCCTGCGGCTCACCGAGGACGAGCGCGACCACCTGTTCGTGCTGGCCGGGCACCGCCCGCCGGAAGGCCGCCGGCGGGGAGCCATGTGCGTCCCGGGCTGCTGTACCTCCTCGACCAGCTGACGCGCACCCCCGCACAGATTCTCGGCGACCTGGGTGACCTGCTGGCGCAGAACGCCGTGTCCGAGGCGCTGTTCGGCTGTGTGTGCACGGTGGAGGAACCCGACCGAAACGTGGTGTGGCGGTGGTTCACCGACCCGTTCGTCCGCGAGGCGTACCCGGAGGACGAGCACGAACGGCACGGCCGGCTGGCCGTTGCCGCCCTCCGCACGGCGGTAGCGCGCCGCGGCCCCGGCGACGCCGAGGCAGCGGCGCTCGTCGCCCGGCTGCGGGAGGCAAGCGGCGAGTTCGCCGCGATGTGGGAGCGCCACGAGGCGGCCGTCCGACGGCAGAGCCGACTGCGGGTGCGGCACCCAGAAGTCGGCCTGATCGAGTTCGACTACGAGGCACTCCTCAGCCCGGCCGAAGACCAGCGGCTGCTGGTCTTCACGCCCCCGCCCGGTACACCGAGCGCCGAGGCCCTCGACCTGCTGCGCGTCGTCGGGCCCGAGACGGCGCACCGCAGCCACCGGTGATCAGGAGCCGAGGGCCCGCTCCCGGGTCTCGCAGATGAGGAGCACAGCCACGGTGCTGACCACGGCGGCCGTCCTCGAGAGGTATGAGAGGACGTTCTGAACCGCTTTACCCGATTCGGCCGCTGGCTTGGGACAGGTGGGCTGGTGGCGCGGGGCGACGGAATTGCCCGGGCGGTGCCAGGCGAACGAGGTCGACCCTATGCTGACGGTCGTGCAGGTGCTGGGCATGAGCAGTGAGGACGAGATGGTCGCCTGCTTCTTGCGCGGCGAGCTGTCCAGCCAGAGGTTCGGCAAGAACCTCCGGTCCCACTTGGCGGCGGCCGGGCAGGCCGATCAGTTGCTGACGCATCCGGACCTCTCCGACGCTGGAGCGAACTTCGCACGTCGCGCTCTGCTCGCTGCGACGCGCGGGTACGGCGAGAACCGCGATCTGTTCGAGAACTTCCCCACTCAGGTCACGTGGACCAGGGCACTCCTGTCCGCCGACGAGGCGGCCAGCGTGCGCTACCTCGACTATTCCTACTGGGTCGAACTGTCGGGTGGTAGCCGCCGGCCGACCGACGCGGCTGCACGCATCAAGGCAGGGCTACGGACGTTCGACGTTTCCAACGAAACGTCTGTCGACGCGGCCCAGGCGCTCCTCAGGGGCGAGCGGTTTCCTCCGCTCATCGTCGTCGGCGAGAGGCAGGACAACCTGGTCTGCCTTGAGGGCAACCTGCGCCTGACCGCCTACGCCCTCATCGGCTTCCAGACCGACATCGAGTGCCTGATCGGCATCGCGCCGACCATGGGACGCTGGGCGAAGTAGCCGCACCAAGCCCTCGGCGCCACGAAGGTCAGGAGGGCTGGTGGGCCGGGGAGTTTGGGTGGGGCCGCATCAATAGCAGGTCCTCGCCCCAGGCGTCCAGCACCGCCGCGTGGCCGGCAGCCCGGGCAGCCGCCTCCACCCGGGCGAAGAGCCGCTGCTGCGACGCCACTTCGCCGGTCGCGGTGATCCGGGCGACGGTATCCAGCAGGGCGGCACTCTCCCAGCCGGGCAGCGGGAACCGGTCCAGCTCCCAGGCCAGGTACTTGTTGTAGGGGCGCGGTCGGTGGTCCAGGGCGAAGAGCAGGTCGAGCAGGAATCCGACGCTGGCGGCCGCGTCGAGGTGGCCGGCGAGCGTGTTGCCGTCGCGGTGGTTCTTGACCGAGCGGTAGAGCGCGTTGGCGTAGGCGTCCAGCAGGGTGGCGCCGGACCGGAAGGCATCTTCGGCGCCGAGCTGTCCCATTGCGGCGACGATCCGGGTGACCTCGCCGTCGCGGCGGTCGACCAGCACGCGGGAGCGGGCGATGGCGTACCGCTCCCAGGCGGCGGGCCGGCGGAACCGTTCGAGGGTGGTGACGACCAGGTCGAGCCGCGCGGAGCGGTAGCCGTCGAGCGCGGCCAGCTCGCTCGCCGCGTCGTCGGCGAGGATGACGTAGAGGTCGTGGTCGGAGTGACGGGTGGTCATGCCGTCGTGGGCCCGGGAACCCTTGAGGACGAGCCCGACGACGGCCGGGTCGGCCGTCGCATCGGCGACGAACGCTTTGAAATCCAGTGTCACGCCAGGTCCTTGCGCATCAGGGTGCAGATCGTCTCGTACCGCTGGAGCGAGCCGTCCTCGGCCTCCACGTCCCAGGAGTCGAGCTCGCGGCCGAAAGCCCGGTAGCCCAGGCGTTCGTAGAGGGCGCGGGCGCGCGGGTTGCTCTCCTCGACGCCGAGTTCGGCGCGGGTCAGGCCCCGGGCGCCGATCCGCTGCTCGGCGGAGCGGATCAGCAGCGTGCCGATCCCGCAGGACTGCAAGGCCGGGTGGACGCTGAGTTGCCACAGCGTGCCGGCGCCGGGCTTGACCGTGTAGTCGATGCCGCCGACCGCCACCGGGAGCCCGACCGGCGTGCAGACTGCCAGGTAGTCGATCTCGCCCGCCTCGGCGCGGCGGATCTGGTGGACGAGCTCGCGCACGTGCTTGGGTGAGCCGGCCCAGGTGCAGGCCGGTAGGTCCGCGTCGATGAGGCCGCGCACCGACAGGTGCAGCCTGATCTCGGTCATCGCCGCATCCCTTCGACTCCAGCAGAGGCCGTCTCCCATTTCAGCAAGCTGGTCCCTGTGCCGTCCAAGGGCTTTCGGACCGGCCCCGACGTCAGCCGGTGACGCCCATGGGCGGGGCGCCAGCCCGATTCAACCGTCGGCTTGGGTCAGGTAGGCCGGGCCGCGGCGTTGCTCGGGCGGTGCTGGGCGAACAAGCCGGGTTCGGGCTCGACCAGGACGCCGAGGCTGACCAGGCGCTTGAGCTTGTGCCGGGTGCTCTCGATGTTCTTCGGCATGATGGCAAGGTCGAGATGCTCGCACAGGTCGCGGGCGCCATCGGCCCGGCGGCGTCAGCGAAGACGGTGAGGATGTGTCGGTAGGCCGGGTGGTCCGGCAGGGCTGGCGGCGGATCGGCCGGCTCCGGAGTAGTTGGCGATAGGGCGAGAAGCGTCTTGCGGGTCACCGCCAGGTTCTCCATCTCCTGGTCGAGATCACGCAGGCGCGCGGTGAGCTCGTCGATCTGCGTGCGGAGCTGTTCCGTGGTGGTAGCGAGTTCGCTCCCGTGCGTCGATCCGATCGAGGAACGGTGTGATCTGGGGGTCCATGCGTTCACCCGCGCCAGGTGGGTGTGGTCAGACCGGTCAGCCTGCGCGCCATCACGTCGATCATGGCCCAGCGCACCCTGGACTCGGAGGACTTCGGCCTGCTCTCGTAGTCCCGTACGAGCCGCCTGAACAGCATCAGGATGCCGAGCGTCTGCTCCACGATCCACCTCTTGGCCTGCGGGACGAAGCCGGCGTCCTTGTCGGCGGGGCTGCGTTCGACGATCTCGACGTCGATGCCGACCGTGGTGCCGTGTTCGACGACGGTCCTCTTGAAACCTCGATCCACCAGCGCCTTCTTGATGGTGCCAAGGGGGCGACCTGGCCGAGCAGGGCGATGCCGAACGCGTTGTCGTGGGCGCTGGCGGCCAGCACGGTCACGGCGATGACCAAGCCGAGGACGTCGACCGCCAGCCCGCGCTCGCGGCCGGGCACCTTCTTGGCCGCGTCCTTCCCGGTCGTGGCCGCGGGAACGTTTACCGCCGCGTGGACGCTCTGGGTGTCGATCACGACCAGGCTCGGATCCTCCGACCGCCCGGCCTTCTCGCGGACCTGCCAGCACAGCAGCGTTGATCTTCACGTCCGTGCCGTCGTCGCGCCAGGCCGCGAAGTAGTAGTAGACGGCCGACTTCGGCGGCAGGTCGTGCGGAAGGCAGTCCCACTGGCAGCCGGTCCTGCCCTGATACAGGATCGCATTGACGATCTCCCGTATCTCGTACCGGCCCTGATGCCCGTAGGCGATGGGTGGTCGGCCTTCCACGCCGCAATCGCTGGCTCGATCAGCGCCCACCGCTCATCGGACAGGTCGCTCTTGTAGGGCTTGCGGTCACTCACCCGAACAGCCCAGCAGGACCAAGCCGCGCGACCAGCCCCAACCGCCCAAACCTACACGATCAGGCGACAGTAGAACCGTCATACCGGCTCGGAATGCCCTCCGAGGTCCTCCAGCGGCACAAGCACACCTCGCAGTCCCATCGCAAGCCCTCAACCGACGTCAAAACAGAGGCTCTGGTCCACTTCGTGTGGTCGCGTACACAGGATGACTGTTGATCTTCGCCTAATGGTGGTTTTTAGTGGTCGTGGGCGGTCTGTGCGCGCATGACTGGCTGGCCATGCATGAACCTGGCTCCAGTCATCAGGCCCCTTGGAACCGATCATCTAGGCTGGCGCGGTGACTGATCCGCAGGTCGGCGATCTGCCCAGCAATGGGATGGATTCAGGCTGGGGCGAACTGGTAGGCGTAGAAGTGGAAGCTGCGGGCCAACGACTTCCGGCCCGAGTCAGCGTCTCTGACCGGGTGCTGGCGGCCAGACGGGCTGGCTGCGCAGCGTGGAATCCGAAGGTCACGTTCGAGGTCACGCACGTGCCCTGAGGATCACCGGTTCTTGAACTCCTCGATGGCCGTCCGGACCATCTCCTGCATCGCGTCGCTTCCGGCGTGTCCGGAGTCTTCGACGATGTGGAGCCGCGCGTCCGGCCATGCCTTCGCGAGCTCCCACGCCGTCTGTACTGGGCTGCCCATGTCATGTCGGCCGTGGACCAGCACTGCTGGGATCCCGGCCAGCTTGTGGGCGTTGCGCAGCAGTTGGTCCTCATCCAGCCATGCGCCGTTGCTGAAGAAGTGGGCGCAGATCCGTACGAATGCGATCTGCGCGTCGACTTCGCGATTGCTGTACATGCCGGGTGTGCCGTTGGGCTCGTTCGAGATGACCGCGTCCTCCCAGGCGAGCCAGTCGGCAGCGGCCTTCTCCCGGATCGCCCGGTCAGGGTTCTCCATCAGCCGCGCGTAAGCCGCCAGCAGGTCGCCGTCCCGCTCCTCATCGGGGACAGCGTCGCGGAACCGGTCCCACGCTTCGGGGTAAAACCGCCCGGCGCCCCGGTAGAGCCAGTCGATCTCGGTGCGGCGAGTCGTCGTGACGGCCGGGATGACCATTTCACTGACACGCTCGGGGTGCTGCTGCGCATAGGCCAGGATGAGCGTCGCACCCCAGGAGGCGCCGTTCAGCAACCACCTCTGGATGCCGAGGTGCTCGCGAAGTCTCTCCATGTCGTCGATCAGGTGCTGTGTGGTGTTCAGACTCATGTCCGCCGCCGGGTGGCTGGCGTGCGGGGTGCTGCGACCGCAGTTGCGCTGGTCGAAGCGGATGACGCGGTAGCGCTCGGGATCCCAGGCCCTTGTCGGCCGCTGGGGCGCGCCGGACCCTGGACCGCCGTGAACGTTGAGGGCAGGCTTACCTTGAGGGTTGCCGTACTGTTCGTAGTAGATGCGGTTGCCGTCTCCGGCGTCGAGAAATCCACTGTCGTAGGGATGGGTCGGAGGGTAGAGATCAACCATGACTGTCGACCCTACGAGGTGACTGGGAGGTCTTGCCAACCTGCCAGGCGAGCGCCCCCGATATAGAAGGGGGCACGAAGCCCGAAGGATTCGGCTTCAAGGCCCGCGAGAACAGCGCCGAGCGTGATTCCCGCGCCGATGACCACCTGGTAGGCCATGCCGACGCGCCCCAGTTAAGTGAGCAGGGACGAGTGCCTGGCGGAGGGACACTGCGGTCACGTTCCATGCCAGGTTCGCCGCTCCGTACGCAGCGATGCACGCGCCGGCGATGAGGCCCGAGGAGGCCGCGTCGGCAGCCACTGCGGTGCCTGCCGGCGCGGCAGCCGCCAGCCGCAGAACTCGAGGGGTTCCGTAGCGGGCGCTCAGGCGAGGGGTCGCCATCGCTCCCGCTACGCCTCCGACCGCGAAGGAGGCGACCAACAGGGCGAATCCGAGACTGTTCAGGCCCAGGGTCTGCCGGGCGTAGAGCACCAGAATGGCGATGAGACCCCCACCAACGAAGTTCGTGATCCCAGACATCAGGCAGAGGCGACGGAGCAACGGATGCTGCCAGAGCCAGCGCACCCCCTGAGTCGTGTCGTCGAGCAACGTCCTCCAAGGGTTTGGTGTGGTTTGCGGCCGTGGACGGAAGTCGCCGCTCAATGTCAGGGCCAGTACGGCAGCGGCCGCGAACGACACCGCGTCGGCGGCGAAGGGAAGCGTGGCGCAGACCCCGAAGAGCAACGCGCCGAGCGGGGTGCCGAGGAGGGTGTCGGTGATGAGAGAACCGGACTGCAGAACCGCGTCGGCCTGGAACAGGAGATGTGGGCGCAGCTGACGGTCTACCAGCTTCTGCGGACGGCCATGGTCGATGCCGTGGAGTCGCAGCCGGGCACCGACCCGGACCGGGCCAGCTTCACGATAGCCCTGGAAACCGCCCGCGAGCAGGTCGTACTCGCACACGCTGTCACCAGGGCGGGAGGTTCCGGCGTGTTAGTCGGTGCCATCGGACGGGCGGTCCTGGCCGGGCTGTTGCCATCACGACGGCCCCGGACCAGCCCCCGCATCGTCAAGGCCGGACGCTCGCGCTATCCCTCCCGCCCGGCCGAGTCCCGCCCCGGCAGAGCCGCTCGATCACCGGCCTGCACGTCCGCCTGCGGGCGGCGCCCGCTACCCCTCACCGCTGCCGACGGATCCGCACGGTGACCTCCGCAAGGCGACGGCCGGGCTCCGGCCGATGGGTGCGGGCAACAGGAACAGAACCTTCCACCTCATGGCCGCCGACCCACAGCGATCGTGGCGCCCCCGCGAGGTCGCCACGGCCCTGGGCATCCACAACACCGCGAGCTTCGCCACCCAGATGAGCCCATGGGCAGCCGAGGGCCTCCTACAGAAGATCTCCTACGGCACCTACATGCTTGCCGACTCCTCGAGAAGCACGAGTTGACGGATGCGGCGGATGCGTAACTCCGCGGCCTTGGGCGACCGCGACGTGCTGATGCTGGTCTGCGACGGCCTGTCCGCCCTGCCCGACGCGGTCAACGTCGTCTGGCCGCAGACCGTGGTCCAGACCTGCATCGTCCACTTGATCAGGAACAGCCTGCGCTACGCGTCCGCCGCGACTGGGCCGATGTCGCCCGCGACCTCAAGCCCGTCTACACGGCCGTCAACGAGGACGAAGCCCGCCGGCATCTGACCGAGTTCAACGAGACCTGAGGCAAGAAGTCCCCCTCGATCGCCCAGAGCTGGGAGCGAGCCTGGAACGAGTTCGCCCCCTTCCTCGACCTCCCCGACGCCATCCGCCAGGTCGTTTACACCACAAACGCGATCGAGAGCCTGAACGCCCGCTACCGGCGCGCGGCCCAGGCGTGCGGGCAATTTCCCGACGAGACCGCCGCCCTCAAACGCCTCTACCTGGCCACGCTCCATCAAAGGCTCCGTCCTGTCCGGCGAGGCAGGCGTGAGACAGACGGACGGAAGCAGAAAAGTGAGTTCTTCAGGCCATGGCCCGGATCTGTGAGCCGTGTGCACGGCGTACGCGCCCGGCGGCGCCGGGGGCCCGCCGGAAACCGGGATCACCGATGCGGCAACCCACGAACGTGGCTGTGTTCCCGACTCTACCGCCATGGCGGTGTCACCGCAGGCCAGAGCCTGCGGGACATGCCGCACAGGATCGGCGTGGAGTCGGTGGTCCAAACGTCGTCCGGAAGTAGAACCCTGGGGTTCGACACCTCCCCCACGCGAGCCACCCTCGCGACCGCCGGGCGTCGGAGGCCGGGCTCAGTAGGTGGTCGGGTAGAACTGGCGGGCCCAGTGGCGATAGTGGCCGATTGCCTCGTCGCCTGCGGCGAGGCGGGGGTGTGGTTCGTAGCGTTTGTGGTTCCAGATCGTGATGTCCTGCTTGAGGACTCTGACGGCGGCCTTGCCGACGCCGCGCGCCAGAACCGTCGTCAGCGCGTGCTGGGAGGCGCGTCGGCGCAGGGCCGGCCGGCGTGCCGGGTCGGTGATCGTGCAGGCTGAGGCGAATCGCAGACGAGATGTCCAGGGGGCGATCGGTGTGGGCAGGCTCCACAGGTGGAATCTCAGACCGAATCGGGGCATGTCCACCCTGGAGTAGAGCAGGCCGAGACCGGCCAGCAGAACTGCCTGATCTCCGGAGAGAGTTCCCAGAACGGGGACATGGTCGAGGCCGGACCGCAGCGACAGCCGCAGCAGCGGACCGTCAGTCTCCAGGGGGGCCGTCTCTTCGGTCGGGACCCGGTGCAGGGTGGCTGCGTGCCGGTAGTCGGTGATGTTCTCGATCACTTCTTGCGGGTGGGTGAGCACGTCGGTGCTCCACCACGCGGCCGGTGTCACGTCGGGGCCGGGCTCTTCTGGAAGCTCCCAGGCGGGGGGAGTGCTGTCGTGCCCGTGCCAGGCGAAGATCATGCCGTTGCGTTCCCGCACGGAGTAGGGCTCGGCTCGCGCACGTGGCGGCGGGCCTTCGGGAGTGCGCACGCAGGTCCCGTCCGGGGCGAAGGCGAACCGGTGGAAGGGGCAGACGAGGTTGTCGCCTTCGACGGTGCCGCCTCTGCCGAAGTGAGCTCCCAGATGCGGGCAGTAGGGACGGACCGCGTGGGCGGCACCGGCGCGGGTGCGGTAGAGAACGACGTCCTCGCCGGCGAACCGGCGGGTGATGACGGCCTTTGCGGCCAGGTCCCGGGAGCGGGCGAGGAGGAACCAGCCCGCAGGGTAGGGCAGCGGAGGACCGGCACCTGCGGGACCGGCGGGTTGCGGAACATGTCCCGGACTGCGGCCCGGCTCATGAGGCTGTGCTCGTTGTGTCTGCCACGTCACACTTCGTCATGGAACCACGGTCTTCGGCGGCCCGACAGGGCGCCTGCGGTCTCGAGCGGCAAAGGTCACCCGAACCGGTGAAGATGGCGGCCTGCAGGGCGGAAGTCGCGCCTCAACTGGTTTGTCCTTGAGGGAAGTTGGCGCAAGACGCCACTATGGAAGCAAGCGGCGAATCGAATGACACGGGCGCCCCGAGTCACCGCGGCAATGACGTGGAAGTCCTGATCATCGGGGCCGGCCTGTCCGGAGTCGGCGCCGCGATCGCGCTGCACCGCGCGGGATTCGGCTCCGTGGCCGTCCTGGAGAAATCCCCGCGGCTGGGGGGCACTTGGCGGGACAACACCTATCCGGGATGCGGCTGCGACGTACCCTCCATGCTGTACGAGTACTCCTTCGCACCGCACGACTGGCCCCGAGTCTTCGCTTCCCAGCCGGAGATCCTGCGCTATATCGAGGCCACCGCGGCCGCCCACGGAGTGGCTGACGCGATACGTTACGGCGTCGAGGTACAGACCGCCGCGTGGGACGGGCTCACGCACCGATGGCGCTTGGAGACTACGGCGGGGCCCTACAGCGCCCATGCCGTCATCGTGGCCACCGGCCCCTGGCACCGGCCCCGTTACCCGGACATCGCCCAACTGGCCGAGTTCCCCGGCGCCGTCTTCCACTCCGCCGAGTGGGACCACGGCACCGACCTCACCGGACGCCGTGTGGCCGTGGTGGGTACCGGAGCCTCCACCGTGCAGTTACTCCCGGAGATCCAGCCCCATGTGGCCCGTGCCCATGTCTTCCAGAGCAGCGCCTCATGGGTGCTGCCCAAGCCGGACCAGGCCCTGCCACCACCCCTGCACCGCTTCCTCAAGCGCCGCCCGGCGGTCCGCCGCGCGCTGCGTGCCGGGCACTACTGGACGCAGGAAGGCATCGGATACTGCCTGCGTCATCCACGGACACTGCCGACCCTCGAAAGCCTGGCCCGCCTTCACCTGCGCAGCTGCATAGCCGACCCCGCCCTGCGCAAGGCGCTCATCCCCCGCCACCGGCTGGGAGCCAGGCGCCTGCTGACATCGAATGCCTATTACCGGGCCCTGGCCTGCCCCAACGTCCAGCTGCACCCCACCCGGGTCACCCGCGTGCAAGGCCAGGACGTGATCGGCGCGGACGGCACACGGGTCACCGTCGACACCATCGTCCTGGCCACCGGATTCCATGTCGGTGACATCCCCCTCGCTCATCACGTGCGCGGCAGGCTGAACGAAACACTGGCTCAGACCTGGCGGGGCGGAAGACGGGCCTACCTGGGCACCAGTGTCCACGGATACCCCAATCTGTTTCTGCTCCTGGGGCCCAATATTCTCAGCGGCACCGCGGCGGTGCCCAACGTCCTGGAAGCCCAACTGCGCTACATCACCGACGCACTGAAGTATCTGCGCGGCAGTCAGCACGCCTCGCTCGAGGTACTCGCGGAAGTGCAGAACGCGCACAACGTCCGAATGCAGCAAGCCCTGCGCAACACGGTCTACACCGCCGATCGCACCAGCTACTACTTCAGTCAGCCAGGCATGAACACCTTCTGCTGGCCCTGGTCCTCCAACCGCCTCCGTCGCCTGCTGCACTCCTTCGACCCGAAGGAGTACGCCTGGCACGAGATGTGAACCCGCTCCGAAGGATCCCGGGACGAGCGCCATAGGTGGTGGAGCATTCCGCGTCCACCGCTTCGGCGCACGCCCATGGAGGACAGGGGCTGTAGACCGTGCAAGGCAGGGCTTGACCTGTAAGCCCCCGGCTCCGGTCGGGATCGTTCCCGCGGACAGTGCGGCCAGCGCGTCGTACAGGAGCGTGCGGAAACCACGAGCCGGCAGCGTTTTGCCGGCGGGCCGGCCCGGAGGAAACATGACGGTGGTTCATTCGTCCGGTCAGGGGATCCAGGGGAAACCACTGGCAGAGGTGCCTGTGCCGTTCCGTTCATGGCCGCAAGATGGCTCTCCTGGGAGAGAGGGGATCGGGTCGTTTGCCCGGGCCCATGAGGCCGCCTGCCGGTGGCCACCGAGCAGCGTCAGGAGCACACCATGCCACTCCGTGCCGATCTCACTGCGTTCCCGCATCTGGAGGCCGGCCTGGACCGGGTGCGTGACTTTCTCGGACCGGTAGGCATCCCGGGCCGGTTCGAACTGGCCGCGCTCACCGGAGACCAGTCGGGTGCGTCCGGCGGTCTGGTCCGTCCGACCCTGGCCCTGCTGTCGTACTGGGCGCTCACCGACCCCGCCGCACCGGCCGGCGACCGGGCGGTGCGCGCCGCCGCCGCGGTGGAGATGATGCACCTGGGATCGCTGTACCACGACGATGTCCTCGACCACGCGGACGAGCGCCGGGGCCGCCCCAGCACCAACGCGGTGTGGGGCGCCCACCTCGCCGTGCTGGGCGGTGACTGCGTGATGCTCACCAGCCTGCGCATGATGGCCGAACTCGGCAGGCGCGAGGTGCTGGCAGCCGCGAAGGCGGGCGAGCAGATGTGCGCCAGCATGGTGATCGAGGCCGCCGATCGGTATGTGGCCTTCCGAAGCGAACAGTCCTACCTGGACACCATCGACGGCAAGACGGCCGCGCTGCTGTCGCTGGCGTGCCGGGTCGGCGCCATGCAGGCCGGCCGAGGAGAAGAGCAGGAGGAGCTGCTGGCCGGATTCGGCCGGCAGCTGGGGCTTGCCTATCAGCTGTGCGACGACATCCTGGACCTGACGTCGACCCCTGAAGAGCTGGGCAAGCCGGTCAACACGGATCTGATCGAGGGCGTCTACACGCTCCCCGTGATCCGCGCCGCCGCCCGTGACGCGGGCCTGCGCCGGCTGCTGCGCGAGGGAATGACCCAGAAGGACGCCGCGCACGTCCGCGAACTGGTCATCGCCTCCGGCGCGGTGCAGGAGGGCCAGGAGTTGGTCGAAATCCTGGTGAAGCAAGCCGTCGGGCACCTCACCGGTCTGGCCGGCCCGCCCCACATCCACCGGGCGCTGGAGGCCTGTGCACGGACCCTGCTCGACCGCACGCGCGTCGGCCCGGCACTTCCCCGGCAGAACGAGGGCGCCTCCCGGCGTCATCACCGCACGGCACGGCCGCGTCGGACCATTCGCTCGGCCCGGAACTGGTTCCTTCAGTCCGGCCTCGTCACCGACCCGGCCCAGTTCGAACACCACCAGCTGACGGACATGTTCCGTTTCCCCGTCGACCATCTGCCGCCGAGTACGCAGGACAGGGCGGAGACCGCCGTCGGCCTGCTCGCCATGACCATGCTCTGGGACGACCTCTTCGAAGACCCCCGGCTGGACGATCCGCAGGACGCCACCACACTGCGACGAGGCCTGGTGACAACGCTGCGGCAAGGTCCGCACGCGTCCTGGACACAGGCCGCGATCCCCAGGGCCTGGGCACAGCTGTGGCCACGCCTGTGCGAGGGCAGGACGACCGGCTGGCAGAAGAGGTTCCTGGACAGCTTCGAGACACGGTGCGAGGCAAGCGAACGCGAAGTACACCACCGTCTCAGCGGCCATGTCCCCGCCACGACCGACTACCTACCGCTGCGTGCGGCGAGGAAGAGCGATGACATCGCCTTCGCCTTCTTCGATGTGTGGCTGGATCAGGAAGTCCCCCCGAAGGTGCGCAGCCACCCCGTCGCCCGCCGCATCGAAGAACTCGTCGGCTCGGTGGTCTTCATGGAGAACGACTTGGTGGCACCGGAGCAGGACGAATCCGAGCAAAGCCCTTACAGCCTGGTCAGGATGGTCCGTCACGAAACGGGCTGCACCTTCGAGGAAGCCGTCACACACGTCAGGCGCAGGGCGGCCGAGCGGCGCGCCCAGCTCGATGCCACAGCCGCCTACGCACCAGTGCTGCTGCGCGCGCTCTCCGGCCGCACCGGCCGGGAGGAGGGGCAGGTGTCGCTCTACGAGAACCTGATGAGCGTGCTGCCGGTGCTGCGCCGACTCGACCGGTCCCGGGGCAGCGGCGCCGTCGCCTCTCAGAACCTTGACCTGGAGCGCCTGCGCCGTGAGATCTGCCGCCCAGCGGCCTCGTCCGCCCCGTCCTGAGCCCCCGCAAGAACGGGAAACCGGCAGAAAAACCCCGCCTGCCGACCGGTGCGGCCGTGCGGAAACGCCTCAGCCGCCGGCCGTCTCCTTGGACGGCTCGGCCGCACGACGCCGGGGAAGCCAGGGCCGCACCTGCGCACCGGCACGCAGAGCCGACCGAGTGCGCCGGCGGAAGGCGAGCAGACCGACCAGGGCGCTGGTGACGAACCAGGTGAGCTGCACCACGAAGTACACCCCCGGCATGGTGGCCGAGAAACCTGCGGCGGCGCCCGCCTGCATCGCACCGTAGGAGGGCAGCCACTGAATCATCCAGCTGTTCGCCCCGCTGCTGGCGACGGGATTCTGCAGGGCGACATCGACCACGCTGATCATCACGATGGCGAACATGCCCTCCACCTCCCTGCGCAGCAGCACACCGAGGGCGACACCCAGTGCCCCGTACGTCATCGCCGCGCAGAACAACGCCAGGGCAAGCAGCACCGGCTGACGTGGAGACCAGTGGCAGAGCATGACGAAAGTGGCGTACACGGAGACGGTCCCCGCGCTGAGCACCAGGCAGGCCACCTTCGCCAGGCCCAGCGGAACACGGGGAAACCCGGCCAGCGACAGCCTCCTGTCGAACGCTCCGCTGCTGTAGGTGGCCGCGAACATCATGAAGCCGACGATCAGCGTGACCGCGTTCAGTGCGCCGGTGACCTGGGTGAGCCGGTTGCTGTCCGCGTGCAGGACGGCGCCGGTCGCCCGCAGCCGGAACTGCGCCGGCGCTTCGGACATCGCGAACCGGGCGAGGGTGACCCACACCGGCACGAACAGGGCCACCAGCAGCATGGCGAACCGGTTACGGGCATGTTCGATCAGCCCATAGCGCGTAGCGATCGCGAGCAACCGCAGAAACCGTCTCACCGAAGCCCCTCCCCCGGGCGGCCCAGAACGCCGTCCCGCAGCTGCCACACGTCGTCAAGACGGTCGATGTCGTGCGCCAGGTGCGACACCACCAGGACAGAACGGCCGGCGTCACGGAATCGCCCGGCCAGTTCCCAGAACCGCAGATACGTCTCCCAGTCGAAGCCCTGGTACGGCTCGTCCAACAACAGCACCTGCGGGTCGTGCATCACGGCAAGTGTCAGATTGAGCTTCTGCCGAGTGCCGCCACTGAGCGTCCCCACCAGCTCACCGCTGTACTCGGCGAAGCGCAGCACCTCCATGGCCTCCTCGGCGCGCCCGGTACCGGACAGCCCGTAGGCCACCGCGAAGAAGTCGATATGCTGACGGACCGTCAATGACTCATTGAGGATCATCTGTTGGGGGCAGTACCCGAACCGTCCGCCGTGACGCACCACACCCTGGTCCGGACTCATTTCGCCGGAGAGGATCTTCAGCAACGTCGACTTGCCCGATCCGTTCTCGCCGACGACGCCCATGAGAGTTCCGGTGGGCAGTACCAGGTCGACCCCGCGCAGTACGGCCCGGTCGCCATAGGCATAGCGGACACCTTCCACCTTCATTCGCCGTGCCTTCCGTGCTCGCCGCTCACCCTCTCAACGACTCGCCCGGCGCATGGAAACGCTGACGTCACGCAAGCGAGCTGGTCCAGGTTTCCGGCGGTTGTCTCCCACACCGTGTTGCCGAGGGCCGCGTCGGGCAGTTCCGTGCCGATGACCTGATCGTCGTTCCAGGCGGCGGGGCCTCGGTGGAGCAGTGATCAAGATCTGGTGCCCGGCAGGGTCGTGACGTCCATCCATACGGTCGTGTCCCAGCGCGGGACGGCAGCGGGGCCTGCGCGCCGGGCAGGCCGGTGTCGGCGGGACGGTCGAGGCCGGTGACGCGGACGTCGAACTGGCCGTTCACCGGGAACTGCCCGCGGGCGGCGTACGTGTTGAGCAGCTCGTTGTAGTGGCTGGTGAACTCATGGACGACCAGCTGCACTTGGTATCTGGTGGTGAGTACCGTGAAGCCCGCCGTCGTGAAGCGCAGCGTGGTCGGTCTGAGGTACCGAAGGACGCTGCCACCAGCGGCCGGGAGCGCTACAACCTCAACGACCAGACCCGCATCCTTAAGATCAACCGCACCGCCTGCGGATAAGGAAACGCCGGGAAGAGGGGGGGCAGCGCTCTCTCGTATCCCCCCTCTTCCCGGTTCAGCCGGCCGTCGGCGCACTCCGCGGTCGGCGGTTCATGCCGCGTACCGGCCCTCGCTCAGCCGGGCAGCGTGAGATGCCGCCTGGTCAGTGGTGGCGGTGGCCCCAGGAGCGGGAGTCGACGAAGCGGTGGTGGTCGTTGCGCAGGGTCGCGGTGTCGCAGGTGCTGTTCCAGACGTAGGCGCGGCGGTCCTGATAGAGGTCGTGGCGGGAGTCGGGGCCGGTGCCGGTGTGGACGCGGACCGTGGAGCGGCCGTCGAGGGTGTAGGTGTGGCCGCCGATGTCGGGGTCGACGGAGATGACGACCGGGGCGCGGGCCAGGGCATGGATCTCCGCTTCGCTGGTGATGTTCTCCAACTGCTTGGCGGCGGAGTCGGAGTAGGCGATTCTGGCGCGGCGCGGGCCGTGCTGTGGGGCCATCAGGCGACGGCCGGGCGCTGGCGAGCGAGGTGGGCCTCGTGCAGTTCCTCCCATGGCGTGCACTGATCGGGTTCCGGCAGTCCGTTGGTGGCGATGTCCTCCGGCACGGCGGCGAACCGGTCGGCGTCGGCGCGGGTCTTGGCCGCGTACGCGCGCACCGCGTCGGCGGCCGCGGGCTCCAACTGCTGCCGGGTGGCGGTGCCGGCGGGGGCCGGCTGTTCGCTCGTCGAAGGCTCCAGAGGGCAGGACTGGCGTGTCTCACCACGGTATCGCCGGGCAAACGGGCCGGGGACCACTCCGGAAGAACCGGCCCGCGGTGATCTGTGACAGCGAACCTTGCCCGATTGTCGCCGAAGATCGATTGACGACGGTTTGTGCCATCGAAGACCGACTGCGCAGGTCAAGGATGCCGCGGTCGGCCTGTTTCGATGACGTCCAGTGCGACTACGCCCGGCTGGTCCTCGCCTCTTGGACGCCGTTTTGCCGGAGCGGCAACAGGAGTGGCGTGACCGGGCCACGATGGGGGACGTTGGGCCCGTGACCGACAACATCACAGCGGGATCGCCCGCGTCTGACACTTCCTTGCCTGGCGACGGATACGTCGGAGACCCCGCGGTGCGGGCGGAGTGGGACAACCGATACGCCGACCGGCAACAGCTGTGGAGCGGTCAGCCCAACGGTGCGCTCGTGGCCGAGGTCGCCGGGCTCACGCCTGGGCGGGTGCTCGACGTCGGCTGCGGCGAGGGCGCGGACGCCGTCTGGCTCGCGCGCGGCGGCTGGGACGTGACCGCGCTCGACGTCTCGGGCGTGGCGCTGGAGCGGGCGGCCGGGCACGCGCGGGACGCAGGCGTCACCGTTCGCTGGGTACACGCCGCGCTGACGGAAGCGGCGCTCCCGCCGGCCTCCTTCGACCTGGTCTCCGCTCAGTATCCAGCCCTGCTGCGCACCCCAGACGCCGCAGCCGAGCGAGCGCTGCTCGCGGCCGTCGCGCCCGGCGGCGTGCTGCTGCTCGTACACCACGCGGGGATGGGCACCCAGCAGGCGCACGACAGCGGCTTCGACCGGGCTGACTACGTCTGGCCCTCGATGGTCGCCGCCCTGCTCACCGACGACTGGAAGGTGGAGGTGAACGAGCAGCGACCACGCGTGGCACCCGACGGCGGCGCCGGCGCGCACCATGCCGACGACCTGGTGCTGCGTGCGCGACGGCTGCGCTGAGCCCCTCCGCTCACAGCAGTCCCGGCATCTGGGCAGACTGGGTGACCGAGCCACCGAAAACGGGCTGCGGCCTCTCATAGATCAAGGGTGTTCTCGCTACTTCGAAACCGCGTAGTCTTTCCGGCTCGGGTGCCGATGAGTCCGCGTCAGCGGCCTGCCCCGCTCCGAAGCCACCGACAATCGGGATTGTGTTCAGCACATTGACCTGGGCGGTCAATCTTAGTTGGCACGAACTGAGCAGTGGTTGACCTTCGATGGCAAACGGTCAAGGTTCACTGCTCAGGTCATGCGGCTACGTTGCGTACTCCCCCGGGTGCGCGTGAGCCCAGCCCTGGCTGTCACGATCTCTCGCTCGAAAAACCAGCCTGAAGGCCGTTCCGGCCTCGTGTCGCACCCGAAGCTCAGTAGTTGTCACCGGCGAGGCACGCGGCCTGTCACAACTGCTCATTCAGCAGCCTTTCTGTCAGTCCCGCGACCAGCGGCTGGAGGGGTGCGCAGCCGTAGACGTTCTCCTTGAGGCCCGAACATGATCAGATACTCGACCGGTCCGGTGGATCCGGCGTTTGCGACTCCGTGGGGGATGCGGGTGTCGAACTCGACGACGTCCCCGGCAGTCAGGACGAGGTCCTGGTTGCCGAGTGCGATCCACAACCGCCCATAGAGGACGCACAGCCACTCGTAGCCCTCGTGGGACACCTGGCGGGGCCGCCCAAGCGGTTCCGCGACGGCAGGCAGCACATGCTTGTGGGCGTGCAGGCCGCCGACGTACCGGGTCAGCGGCAACACCGCCTTGTCGTCGCCGAAGCTGTGCGGCGCCGCGCTGCGGGGCTCGGCCGCAGGCGCGGGTGCGGGTGCGGGTGCGGGTGCGGTGCCGACCAGCTCGTCCAAGGCGACTCCGTATTCCTTCGCAAGCTGCAGCACCACCTCCAGGGTGGGCTTGCGCCGGCCGGTCTCGATCCGCGACAGCGTGCTGGGCGAGATGCCGGTCGCGCAGCTGACAGCGGCGAGTGTGACGCCACGGCGCTCGCGCACGACCCGCAGCCGCGGCCCCATCGCCGCCAGCGTCTGGGCCACGTCGTCCTCTGCCACCATCCTCGTCCTTCCCGCCGTGCCTCTTCACCGCCCTGTCCTGCAACCTTGCCAGAATGGCAACGCTGATCGCGCCGAGTGGCCGCAGCGCCGCATGATCGATGGGTTCCCGTCGGCCGCCCACGAACCGAGGAGAAGTCCCCCATGCGATCCGAGCCGACCACCGCACTCCGCCACCGCACCGTCCAGGCCCCAGCCGGACGCCTGCACCTGGTAGAGCAGGGCACCGGCCCGTTGGCCCTGCTCGTGCACGGCTTCCCCGAGTCCTGGTACTCCTGGCGCCACCAGCTCCCGGCCCTCGCCGCGGCAGGGTACCGGGCAGTGGCGATCGACGTGCGCGGCTACGGCCGCTCCTCCAAGCCCGCCGCAACCGACGCCTACCGAATGCTCGACCTGGTGGAGGACAACGTCGCCGTCGTGCGCGCCCTCGGCGAGGAGAGCGCGGTGATCATCGGCCACGACTGGGGCTCCAACATCGCCGCCGCCTCCGCCCTGCTCCACCCTGGAGTCTTCCGCGCGGTCGGCTTGCTGAGCGTCCCTTACGCGCCGCCCGGCGGCCCTCGCCCAACCGACATCTTCGGCCAGATCGGCGGCCCCGAGCAGGAGTTCTACGTCTCCTACTTCCAGGAGCCCGGCCGCGCCGAGGCCGAGATCGAGCCCGACGTCCGAAGCTGGCTCGCAGGCTTCTACGCGGCCCTGTCCGCCGACACCATGCCCGCCGAGGGCGATCCCGACCCGCACTTCGTCGCCCACGGCGGCCGGCTGCGCGACCGTTTCCCCGCTGGCCCGCTTCCGGCATGGCTGAGCGAGGAGGACCTCGACGTGTACGCCGGGGAGTTCCAGCGCACCGGCCTGACCGGCGCCCTCAACCACTACCGCAACATGGACCGCGACTGGGAAGACCTCGCCCCGCACCGCGGAGCCCCGATCAAGCAGCCATCCCTGTTCATCGGCGGCGCCCTGGACGCCTCCACCACCTGGATGTCCGACGCCATCGATGCCTACCCCACCACTCTCCCCGGCCTGTCGGCCTCCCACCTCCTGGACGGCTGCGGCCACTGGATCCAGCAGGAGCGCCCCGACGAGGTCAACCGCCTGTTGACCGACTGGCTCGCCACCCTCCAGGGCTGAGTCAGGCAATCCAGGGGTAGCAGTCCGCGCACTGGCCCGGCCCCAGGCAGCGGCGCCGGAGCCGTGACGTAGGGAGCACGGGTCGGCCGGCTGGAGCGGCATACTGCGCTGGCTCTGTTCACGAGTACCGGCTCTGGCACGATTTGAGTGGGGAGTCACGCTACGTGGCTGAGGCTGTCAGGGGATCAGATCTGATGTCCCGGGTGCCGGGCGTTCCAGGAGCTGATTATCGATGCTCGTTGATCGTCGAGATTCACGACGTCTCCCGGGGGTGCTGGGGCGAAGATGTCGACTATCTCCGGGGCCTCGCTCCGGGGTTCTGAGTGGCGAACATACGCCTGTCGGCCGTTGGTGAACTGGCGTAGTTGTCCGGAAGGGTGGACGTTAGGGCGGGCTCCCTGGCAGCACAGGAGGCGGCCATCATGTTCGAGTTGGCGCCGGGCCTGGGAGAGGCAGTCGAGATAGTCGGTCCCGCTGAACTCTGTGCGTGAGTGAGTGTCGAGAAGCGCGATGAGAGCGGTGGACGGATCACCGAGGTAGATGGTGACGTGACGCACCAGGCCAGCAGCGTCAACGGTCTGAATGCCTATCTCCTCGGTCCACTTCGGTCGAGGAACGCTGGTGTCATCGGTGTTGCCCTGCTCGGACCGGCTGTTCATACCGACCATGGTCTCTGCCGTCAGCAGGACTGGGAAGCCTTCACCCTGCCAGCAGGACGCGCTTGCGGATGGCCCTGTCGCTCGGTGAGGATCCGGGCGAACGAGCGGACGTGGCCGGTGAGGGCTTCGAGTTCGGGACAGTGGACCAGGACGGCCTTGAGCCGAAGCCGATCGGCTTCGGCAAGGGAATCGGGATGGCAGAGTATCCAGCCAGCGACCGTGCGGGGTGAGGGTGGGGGCGCGGCGACCGGATCGACCGAAAGGCGCTTGGTGCGGAAGTAGGCGCGAACTCGCTGGTAGCTGCCTTTGTAGCCGAGCGGCACGATCTCCTCCCATGGAGCTGTCGTTGGATCGCACGGCGGCTGTGGCCGGCGGCCGGCAGAGTGTGGACGGCGGCATGGTTCGACCGGGTTCTGTCGGCGAACCGGTGGCCCGTCGGCCACGGCGAGCCTGTGGAGTCGACCGGTTCGGGTTCCTTGCCCTGCTGCGGCGGGTCGGGAGCGTGCCACGCAAGCAGCCTCGACGATCGGCGATACAGCGTCCGGCGGCTTCGCTGAGGATGTGTCAGAGGTGCCGTCGGACTGCGACTGCACCGCTTGAGGGGCCCAACGGTGGCGCCTTCGGCGAAGAACGGGGCCCGGTCCCGGCACACCGCCTCGATCCCTGGTCTCTCAGCCAGCCAGGTTGCCAGGCTCGATGCCTCCCGATCCGGTAGCAGGTCCACCGGCCGACGCGTCTCGACGTCGACCAGCACCGTGCCGTAGTGGCGGCCCTTGCGCGTCGCGTACTCATCGACGCTCACCACGCGCGGCGCTGGGAACTCCGGTTCGGGCAGCGCCTCGACCAGCCGCAGCACCGTGCTGCGGCTGACGGATGCCCGTCCATGAGCCCCTTAGGGTGGCCCGGTGACCGACGCGAGCATGGACAGAGTGAACCGCTTCCGGGCCGAGGCGGCATCCCAGGGTCTGCCATCGGAGGAGGTGGAGGAATGGATACGTGTCGCGCGTCCGGCAGCGTACTTGGCGGAGGGCGGTGACGGTCCCCTCGTGGCCCGGATCGGCGGCGACCCCATGCTGCCGCACGGCGTGCCGAGGCCGTCCGATCACTTCGTGGCCTCCGTCGACCTCGCGGCACTCCCGCCGGGCGCCACCGGCCTCCCGCTCCCCGCCGACGGCCACCTGCTCCTCTTCTCCGGCACCGATATGCACGGCATCGGGGGGCAGGTGTCCGACGCGGTGCTGTACGTCCCCACCGGGGCCCCGACAACCTCAAGCCCCCTCGAACCCAGTGGTCGCGAGCCGTACCGCCCGCGTGAGCTCCGCACCGTCTGGCACCAGCCGAGCGCCCAGATGCCGGAGAGCTTCGCCCTCGACAGATGGGGCGACTTCCCCGACGACGAGCAGTTCGAACTCGCCGACGAACTCAGCGACGCCTGGGCACAAGTGGGCGGCCACCGCCCCTCCTGGGCCTTGCAGATCGGCGGCCACCCGGTCTCGCCCCAGAACGACCCCGTCCACTACGCCCGTGGTGGTCCCTCCGAGCAGGGCGGCACGGCCCACGGAGAGGACGCCGACGACTGGGCTCTCCTGGCCACCTGGAGGTGCGGCGACGACGTCACGGAACTGGACTCCGGCGTGGCCCATTGGGTGGTCCGCCGCCGGGACGTGGCGGCCCGGCGCTTCGACCGGGTCCACCGTTACGTCGAAATGGCCTGAACGCATGGGGCAGGGGCGGCCGGCTCCACGACGCTCACGGCTGCCTTCCCGCCACGCCCAGCCGGTCCGTGTCGTCACCATGGCAATCGTTCTGCCCGGCAACCCACTGCCGTCCCCCGGCCCCGGCCCCCGGCTGCCCGTGAAAGGTTTACGGCCGTAGGCCCGCAGGGCGCTGCCCACGCCCTGGTGAGCGGCGCCGGGTCTTCCCGGGCAGCGTCCACGACCGTGGGCGGGCGGTTCACCGGCCACCGGATCGCGGGGCTGGTCCGGTGGCCAAGAACGCGGGGCTTGCCCGCCGCCTCTCATCGCTCGGGTGGAGGGTTCAGCGGAGCAGCAGGTCGCGGATCGCCTCGGTGATCTCGTCGGGTGCCTCCTCGGCCATGAAGTGCCCCGCGCTGGTCAGCCGGTGGTCCAGGTCCGGCGCCCACGCGTGCCAGACCGCGGCGGCGTCATAGCCCAGGCGCGCGCCCCAGTCCTGCTGGACGACCATCACGGGCATGGCCAGCTGGGAGCCGGCGTCCTGGTCCGCCTGGTCGTGTGTGACGTCGATGCCCGCCGAGGCACGGTAGTCCGCGACGATCGACGGCACGGCCGCGGCGCTGGCCCGCAGGTACGCGGACCGGACCGGTTCCGGCATGGCCGCCGGGTCCCTGGCCCAGGCGTCGAGGAAGGAGCCGAAAAAGGCGTCAGCACTGTTGGCGATCATCGTCTCCGGCAGCCCTGGCGGCTGCGCCATGAGGAACAGGTGGTAGCCGACCGCTGCCGGGACACCGTGCAGGACGTTCCACATGTCCAGGGTCGGCACAACGTCGAGAATGCCCACGTGCGAGAGGGTCTCGGGATGGTCCAGTCCCGCCCGGAAGGCGACGAGGGCGCCTCGGTCGTGGCCGACCATGGCGAAGCGCTCATGGCCGAGCGCCGCCGCCAGGGCGACGACATCGGCGGCCATGGTGCGCTTGGAGTACACCTCAGGGCCGGTGGCCACCGGCTTGTCACTGGCGCCGTAGCCGCGCAGGTCGGGACAGATCACCGTGTGCTCGTCGGCGAGCCGCTCGGCGACGTGCCGCCACATCAGGTGACTCTGGGGGAAGCCGTGCAGCAGCACGACCGGGCTGCCATGGCCGCCGACGGCTGCGGCCAGCTCCACTCCGTCGGTGCCGGGCAGACGGACGTGGTCGAAACCGGGGATGGCAAAGGTCATGAAGGGCCCGTTCCTGGGGTCGGGGGACCGGCGAAAGCCGTGGTCCGAGGACTGACGGAATCAGCGTGGGTGACGGCGATCAGCAGCCGATCAGTACGCTGCGACGCCGCAGACCCGCGGGACGCAAGATGGAGGGCATGCAAATCGACGTACTCGGTGCCATGCGTGCCCTCCACGACGACGGCACCCCGGTCAACCTGGGCGGACCCCGCCACCGCGAGGTACTCGCCCGGCTTGTCGCCGCCGGGGGACGGATGGTCGCCACCGACACCCTCGTGGACGACCTGTGGGGCGAGCCGCCGGTGCGCGCCGTGGGTGCGTTGCGTACGTTCGTCGCCGCGCTGCGCCGCGCCATCGAACCCGACCGGCCACCCCGCACCCCGCCGCGCGTCCTCGTCACGGAAGGCCCCGGATACGCCCTGCGCGTACCGCGCGACACCGTGGACGTCCATCGTTTCGAGGACGCCCTGGCCCGCGCCCGGCGTACCCCCGATGCGCTGACCGACCTCGACACGGCCCTCGCGGCTTGGCGCGGCACCGCCTACGCCGACGTGACCGGCTCCGTGTGGGCCCAGCGTGAACGGGCACGGCTGGAGGAGCTGCGGCTGGAGGGCATGGAACTGCGCGCCCGCCTGCTGCTCGACTCCGGATCGGGAGGCGAGCTGGTCGCCGAACTGGCCGCCCTCGTCGCCGAGCACCCGTGGCGCGAACCGGCCTGGGGGCTGCTGACCCGCGCGCTGCACCGGGCAGGCCGTCAGGCGGACGCGCTGGCCACCCTCCGCCGTGCCCGCACGATGCTCGCGGACCAGCTCGGGCTCGATCCAGGTGCCGACCTCCGGCGCCTGGAGACGGACATTCTCCGCGGAGCTGCGACCCTCCAGCCCTCACATACCGTGTGGACCGCAGGCGCACGACTCGGGCCGCGCACCACCGTCGAACTGGCCCGCACCCTGGCCCTGGCAGGTGGTGACGCCCTCATCCACTCGCGGCGCGACCGCCTGGCCGCCGTCCAGGCGGCGGAGCGCACCGGAGACATCACCCTGACCGCCCGCGTCATCGGCGCCTACGACGTGCCCGCCCTCTGGAGCAGGGCCGACGACCCCGAGCAGTCCCGCGCCGTCGTCGCGGCGGCCGAGCGTACACTCACCGCGCTCGGCACCGACGGCCCCACCGAACTGCGCGCCCGCCTGCTGGCCACCATCGCGGTCGAGAGCCGCAGCGCCGATCTGTCCGCCGGCGCGCCGAGGCGCGCCGGACAGGCGGCGCGCGAGGCCGAGACGCTGGCCAGGGAGCTGGACGATCCCGCCCTGCTGGTGTTCGCCCTCAACGGCGTGTTCCTCCAGTCCTTCACCCGACCCGGGCTCGCGGCGGCACGGGACATGATCGGCGCCGAGATCCTCGACCTGGCCACCCGGCACGACCTGCAGAACTTCGCCGTGCTCGGCCGTCTCATCCGCCTGCAATCCGCCTCAGCCCTCGGCGACCTCGACGCCGCGACCGCACACGCCGAGGCCGCCGAGCAGCTCGCCGTCAGCACCGAGGCCTCTGTTGTCCCCGTGCTCACCGGCTGGTTCCGTGCCCGGGCGACGGCCGCCCGCAGCACCGAACCAGGCGGGCCGTCCGCCGCCACGGCCGCGGCGCAGTACCGCGCCGCCGAAAACGCCCTCGCCGAGACAGCGGGCATGCCCGGGCTGCATCGCGGCCTGTTCGCCCTCGCCCTCATGGGCCTACGTCTCCTGCACGAGCGTCCCGCGCCCACCGATCCCACCCTCGACTGGGGGCCGTACCGCCCCTGGACGCGCCCCTTGGTGCTACTCGCCCACAACCGGGACGAGCAGGCCCGTACCGCCCTGGCCATGATGCCCGAACCGCCCCTTGACCACATGCAGGAGGCACTCTGGTGCCTGACCGCCCACGCCGCCGCCCGCCTCGGCGAGAGCTCGGTCGCCGCCCGCGCGGCAACGGCTCTGCGCGCCGCCCGCACCGAACACGCGGGCGGGGCGAGCGGGATGCTGACTCTGGGGCCGGTGGCGCGGTACCTGGCGGAGGCGGAGGCATGCGCCGCAGACCCCGCCCCCACCTGCCCGCCGCACGCTGACCGGGCAACGGCCTCCGGGCCGGCCCAGCCCCATGTGCGCAGCCAGGCCGTCAGCACTCCTCCTGGCTTTGTTGACGAGTCGCGAGAGCTCTCGTAGCTGTCCTTTGACAGCGAAGATCGTCGTGTGCAGCCCGCCGGCCTGCCCCGACTGGGTTGGATGTCAACGACTTCCAGGTGACTGAGCGCGGCTCTCCTTCATCCGTCAACTGAATTGGAGATGGCGAAGATTCACTGGCGCAGTGATGCGGCGGCGGTGATGAGTGCCGTGACGTGGTCGCGGTGGTCGTGTTCCCGGCGGGCGATAACGATCCGGCTGGGGCCTGCGTCGGTGACAGGAACGCGCGCTATGCCCGCGGCGCGGGCGTGATGAGCGAGCGGGGGACGACGGCGACGACGCGGCCGATCCTGACCAGCGCGATGAGAGGGGGAACCGATCCTTGTCCCCGGGGAACGACTTACGACGATGACGCGTCTGCACAGGGTATGGGCTGGGGTGGCCAGCGACACCAGTGAGGCAGCCCTGCGGAAACCTAGCCGAGAAAGAGACGGCCGTCCGATGAATCAGATCCTGTTTGCCGGGGCCTTCGGCCTCTTACTGACCCTGATAGGCACTCCGCTGCTGATCAAGCTGCTGGCTCGCAAGGGATACGGGCAGTTTATCCGGGACGACGGGCCACGGGGCCATCACGGCAAGCGTGGAACGCCGACGATGGGCGGCATCGCCTTCATCCTGGCCACTCTCCTCGCGTACGCACTGACCAAGGTCGTCACCGGCGAGGGCGTGACCTATCCGGGCCTGCTGGTGCTGTTCTTGATGGCGGGCATGGGCGTCGTCGGATTCCTGGACGACTACATCAAGATCGTCAAGCGGCGTTCGCTGGGTCTGCGGGCCGGGGCGAAGATGTCCGGCCAGCTGATCGTCGGCATCCTGTTCGCGCTGCTGGCCGTCCAGTTCGCGGACGGCCGCGGCCAGACCCCGGCCTCCCAGAGGCTGTCCTTCGTCACCGACTTCGGCTGGACCATCGGGCCGGTGCTGTTCGTCGTGTGGGCGCTGTTCATGATCCTTGCCATGTCGAACGGGGTGAACCTGACGGACGGTCTGGACGGGCTGGCGACCGGCGCCTCGGTCATGGTCTTCGGCGGATACACCTTCATCGGCCTGTGGCAGTTCCAGAAATCGTGCGCCCACGCGATGACAATGGTTGACCCCGCCTCCTGTATGGAGGTCCGCGCCCCGCTCGACCTCGCCGTCATCGCCTCCGCGCTCATGGGTGCCTGCTTCGGGTTCCTGTGGTGGAACACCTCACCCGCCAAGATTTTCATGGGCGACACGGGCTCGCTCGCCCTCGGCGGCGCCTTGGCGGGCCTGGCCATCTGCTCTCGTACCGAACTGCTGCTCGCCCTGCTGGGCGGCCTGTTCGTCCTGATCACCCTGTCCGTAGTCATCCAGGTCAGCTCGTTCAAAATGACCGGCAAGCGCGTCTTCAGGATGGCGCCGCTGCAGCATCACTTCGAACTCAAAGGCTGGCCCGAAGTTCTGGTCGTGGTGCGTTTCTGGACCATCCAGGGCATGTGCGTCATCGTCGGTCTCGGCCTGTTCTATGCAGGATGGGCGGCGGGCTGAGACGAGGTCTCGGCAGGGTGCAGTCCGCGCGATGTTTCTCCGGCGGCGGACGAGGCGACCTGCGCGACCCAGTGCCATAACCCGCGCCACGGAGCGGCAGGCGCAGGACTGCTCCGCGCTTGTGCATGTCGCGCTCAGCCACATGACACCGCTCGGGGTCGTGTGTATCTCATGTAGTGGCGGATGCTGTCGTAGGTGACCAAGTAGTCGTGGTGGTCCATGAGTTCTGTCCAGACCTGCCTTCTGTTGAGTTTTCCAATGATCAAGCTCTCTACCAGGTCGGCGAGTTCGCCTGAGATGGGGTGGGTCAGCGGACCCGTCTCTGCGGTGGTCAGGCGTGGGATCTCCAGGGCGAAGCGGACGTCCCAGCCGCGGATGCTGTAGCGCTTTGCGAGCGCGCGGCTCTGTACGCCTCAAACCGGTGGTCTCGAACGGGCCGACATTGCCGGGGCACCTCCCTGGCAACCCTCCGCGCACGTACAGTGATGCTCCAGTGCCTTCCAGCAAGAGGGACGCCTGGCAGCAGGCAAGAGCGGCGACGGTAGCCCTATGGAGACGGATCCGTCCCGAGCAGGCCGACCACGTGGGAGCCGAGCTTCTAGTGATCGATTCCAAGGGGTTACTAGTGGTCGTAGGCGGTCAGCGCGCGCATGACGGGTTGCCTGGTGTGATCGTTGTGCCAGATGGCGGCGGTCAGCGCGAGGATCCGCTGCAGAACACGGACCATCACCCCGCCGGGAGTGCGGCCGCGGTGGCGTTCGAGGTCGAGCTGGCCCTTGAAGGACTCGTTGATCGATTCGATCACCTGTCGCAGCGGTTTGAACAGCTGGGATCCGGCGCGCTCGGCTTCGCCCTTGCGGGCCGGCCGTAACAGCCGGATGCCCCACTGAGCGAGCTGGTTCTCGAAGTCGCGGCCGAAGTAGTTCTTGTCGCCGATCAGCGTCTGATCGGTCCGGCCGGTGAGGAGGCCGGGCTCGACCTCGAACATCGCCAGCAGGGTTTCGCGCTCGTCGGCCTTGGCTCCGGTTAGCGCGAAGGCGATGGGCAGGCCGTGCAGGGTGCACACCAGGTGGAGCCGCAGACCCCAGAAGAACCGTGAGTGACTGGCGCAGTAACCGTACTCGGCCCATCCCGCCAGGTCGGAGTTTTTGACGGTCTCGCGGGAGCGCCCGCATTCGACCGGCGTGGAGTCGACCACCCATACGTCATCGCTCCACAGCGTGGTGTCGACAGCCAGCAGGCGTATGACGTGCTGGATCAGCCCGGCTGCCTTCCGCAGCCGCTTGTTGTAGCCGGGCTGCTTGGGCAGATACGGGAAAAGGTGCCGAAGGTGGGCGCAGGCGTGGCGGAGCCGGCGTGCTTCGGAGGTGAAGCCGAGCATGGCCTGCATCACCGCGAGCGTGACCAGCTCCGCGTCGCTCAGCTGCGGCGCGATGCCCACGGTCGGCCGCCACGGAGCCAGGTGAGGCGAGCTTTTGAGCAGGTCATCGGTCTTCACAAACAGTGCGGTCGCGAGGGTATCCAGGTCAGCGTTCACCAAGCCTCCAGGCTCCGGTGTCGGGTAGTGCGACGCCGGAGCCTGGAGGTGGGGTGCGGGGACCGTGGAGCAGACGGAGCGCGGCAGAGCGGGGGATCAGTCCGTGAGTTCGAATCGGTCGGCGATCTGCTCGATAAGCGGCAGATGCTCCTCCCAGGTCGCGCTCCCCATGCCGAGCACAAATGCTGCGTTTCCGCGCACAGTGAAGTACTCCCGGGTCTGGTAGACGACCGTTCCCTTGCTGTCGCGGCGGGTGACGAAATCCAGCGCCACCCCCGGCTGCCCGGCGAACCGGGTCTCAGTGCGTGTGAAGGCGTCGTAGCCGTGGGCTTCGAGTTTCTCCTGGGCAGTGTCCGCCACCTGCGCAGCGGTCTTTCCGTTGGTAGGCACCTTGAAGACGATCAGGTTTCGGCCGGGCCCCCCGGTGGCCCGCAGGATCTCCGGACCGTTCGCCGGGACGGGAGGCAGCGCCTCCCAACCCGTCGGCACGTGCAGGACAGCTCCGTAGGGGACGATCGGGATTGCTTGCCAGGTGGCATTGCTGAGATCAGACATACGGTGGCCTTCCAGACTCGGGCGTTGCTCGGTCGCCAGTGGGGATACCGGCAATCGGCCGTAGTGCGAACCTCGCACTGCGTGCCCGGCCCGGTATCCGTAACAACGGCAACCAGATGGGCATCGATCCCCGGGAGATCACCGCAGTGAGCAGTCACCAGGCCGAACCGGACGCCGTCGAGCGGGAACGCCTTGTGGCGATGCACAGCCGTCTCGTTGAACGCGAGGTTGCTCGCTATCGCACGTGGCACATCGACCGGGCGGACCTGCGACAGGCGGGCATCCTCGGACTGCTGATTGCCGCGAGCCGCTTCGATCCCGATCGCGCAGTGCCCTTCGGGGCATATGCGCACACCTGGGTACGCAAGGAAATCCAGCGGGCCGTCGCCCGCCAGGAGTTCCCTGCCGTCGTGCCCACCGACCTCGTCGGCCGAACCGTCGCTGTGCGACGGGCGCTCGACGAGAACGCTGACAGCCTGAACCTGGCGGCTGCCGCGCTGGGCATCTCACCAACGACAGTCGCCGCACTCCATCGGCAACTGCGCACTGCACCCGCTGAAGACGATGAGGAACTGCCCGCACCTGGCTATACCCTGACCGACCCCGAACACACCGCTATTGCACGGGACTTCACCAGCACAGTCCGCACCGCCCTCACCCGCATTGACCCGCGCGAAGCCGAGGCGCTGATTCTGCGCTACGGCCTGGACGACCGGCCGGAAAGGTCATTCCGCCAGATCGGCCGTCACCTGGGCATCTCCGACCACACCGCTAGGAAACTCGTCGAACGCGCCCAGGTCGAACTACGTCGCCTCATCGACTGACGCATCCACGCTCTCCAACCACGACCCGCTCTCCAACCACGACCGCTCTCGAACTTGACCCAGCCCTTGGAATAGATCATCTAGCCCTCCGTGCCCCGCGTCCTCGCTGCCCGGCGGCAAGGTGATGAGGAAACCGAGCAGGCCCTGGTGGGCACTTGGCGCCTGCGCCTGCCCGGAGCGCCCTGGTCGACCAGCGTGCCGGTCTCGGCGGCCTGCCCGGCGCCTCGGTCGCGTGGGGGCCATGGGCCGACGCCGGGACGGCCCCGCAGAACGACGGGCTGCTGGAGCAGCCACGCCGGGCCGGGCTGCCCGAAGTCGACTGGGAGCGTTTCCCACTCCCCTTCACCTACAGCCGGCCGTGCAACCGGCTGCTCGCGGACCTCGCCGAGTGAGCCGGCTCAGCGCGCCGAACCTCCGCCCGGCGCGCTGCTGTCCGCGCTTCCCGCGGGATCCGCGGGCGCTTCCGCGCCTGCCGTTCCCGCGCTCGCCGCTTCCGCGTCCGCCGTTCCCGTGCCGGACGTAGCCGCGCCGGACTCTCCGTGTGCCGTCGCCGGCTGCTGCCCGTCCGGCGGCTGCCCGCCCTGCTGCGGGGCCGCCGCGGTGCCGAATTCCTCATCGGTCATCACGTCGGCCTTCTGCGCCCATTCGGCCCATTCGGCAAGCGCCTCGTTCAGCCGTACCCCCGCCTCGATCGCGATGCGCATCGCCCGCGTCTGCGGGCTGTTCCCCCACTCGCCGCGGTCCTTCGCCGCCGCGTAGGCGCGCAGGGTCGCGGCGGTCTCGGCGTAGAAGCGGTGCTCGCGCTCCAGGTGCGCGCGCAGGCTGTCCGGGTCCATCAGCCAGAAGAAGTACGACCGCAGCAGCGTCTGGAGGCGGAAGGTGTGGTCCACCTCCTCCTCCGCCAGCCAGCGGCGCACCTCGGCGAGCCCGGCATCGGTGAGCCGGTACGCCTTCCTGCGGCGCGGCCCGCGGCTGTCCAACTCGATGAGACCGGCGTCGGCCAGCCGGGCGAGTTCGGCGTAGACCCGCGGGTGCTGGGCCGGCCACACCGATCCCAGGGACTCCTGGAAGCGCCGGGCCAGGTCGTAACCGCTGGCCGGGCCCTCCGCGAGCAGGCCGAGCAGACCGTGGCGCAGCGACATCGACGACTCCCCTGGTGCTTGCGCTGTCCCATGAACAGCTCCATCTTGACACGCCCCCTGTCACGGCTACCTTTAGACATGTCCACCTGTACATGTCCGCACGAACATGAAGAGGTAGCCATGGCCAGTGACAGCAAGCGACCCGCGGTGCTCGTCACGGGAGCCGGCGGCGGAATCGGCGCGGCCACGGTGCGCGCCCTCGCAGACAAGGGCTTCCGTGTCTACGCGGCCTCCCGCAACGGAGAGGTGGCGGCATCGGCCGACGTGCATCCGCTCGCCTTCGACGTCACCGACCGCGGTGCGATCGAGGCGGCGGCGGAGCAGGTCCTGGCCCGGGGCGACCACGCCCTTGCCGGGGTGGTCAACAACGCCGGCTTGATCGTCCAGGGCCCGCTCGAACTGGTCCCGGAGGCCGAACTGCGCCGCCAGTTCGATGTGAACGTGATCGGCACGACCCTGGTCACCCAGACGTTCCTGCCGTTCCTGCGGGCCGGCAAGGGCACCCTGGTGAACCTCACCGCCGGCACCGCCCGCGCGGCCGGCCCGTTCTACGCGCCGATCTCGGCCAGCAAGGCCGCCGTTCAGTCGCTGTCCGACGCCCTGCGGCTCGAACTGGCGCACTTCGGCGTGTCCGTGGTGGTCATCGAGCCGGGCGCCATGGACACCACCATCTTCACCAAGGCTGCCGCGGCCGCCGAAAAGGCAGGGGCCTCGGCGCCGAAGGAACTGGTGTCGCTCTACAAGGCCCCCCAGGACGCCGTCGCGGCGAGCATGGCGAAGCTGAAGCCCTCCTCGCCCACCCTGGTGGCCGACGCGATCGTGAAGGCGCTGTCCGCCAAGAAGCCCAAGGCGCGCTACACCGTCGGCCCCGACCTCCGGCTGCTCGGCCTGCTGTCCCGGCTCCCGCTGCGCACGCGCGACCGGCTGGTCGCGGGCGTGACCGGCCTGGCGAAGGTCCCCGCGGTCCATTGAGCACCAGCGCCGTCGACCGCCGCGGCGAAGCCGTCGCGCGCACCATCGTCCTGATCGGTGCCGCCTCCGGCATCGGCCGCGCGGCGGCGACGCAACTCGCAGCCGACCGATACCAATTGATCCTCGCCGGCCGGGATCGACGCCGCGGCCGGTCCCTGGCCGCGGGGCGCCACCGGTCTTCGTGGCCGGCGATGTCGCCACCTACGAGGGCGTGCGGTCGGTGGAGGTCGAGGTCGGCCACGAGGCGCTTCTTCGCGGCGTCGAAGTCATCGGCGCGGCCGGGATCGGGCGCGAAGCCGTCCCAGGAGACGACCAGGTGCGGATCGGTGCGGTCCTTGGCCTTCTTCGTATCGAACAGGTATTGGATTCAGCCCGGCGGTGCTCCTGCCGCTGCCGATCTTGGCGATCATCGGGCGGCCGCGGAGACAGCGTGGTTCATGGTCTGCGCGATGTCGCCGATGGCGGCGCGGACGGCGTCCAGGGTGCGCTCGGTCTGGGCGAGGACGGTGGTATCCACAGAGTGTGGTTCCCCTTCGACGTTGAGGCAGTGGCCGATCTGGTTGACGTTGTTGCCGATCCGGGCGACCCCGGCCCGCAGTGCGTCGAGCTTGTCGACGCAGTCATCGAGCTGGGTACGCTGCCCGGCCAGGCCCACGGAGAGATCGCCGTCCAGGTAACGCCATGACCACGGCACCCACGAGGTGGGCGCCGACGCCCGCCAGCCCTGTCGGGGCCAGTCGGCCGGCCGGTTGAAGAGCCGCTCCAAAACCTCCGGCCCCAGACGCTGCCGGGCCCGCGTAAACGACGCCTTGTGCGGGACGCAGCAGCTCAACTCCGCGATGCCACCCACGAGATGCTCGGCCACATCGTCGTAGGAGTCCTGGTGGAAGAGCGCTGTCGGGGTCCTCTTGGACGACGGCTGTCTCGGCCTGAGCCGCGTCCGGGAGTACTACCCGGCAGAGTTGAGCGGTGGGAACGCGACCGCCACGCTCCCCCCTCCGACCGCATCACCGTCGAACACGCCCTCGCCGATCACAAACGCTGGAAGCAACTGACCCGCTGGACCCACCGCCGCGACCGCCTGCCCGACGCCTACCGCGCCATCGCCGATCTCGCCTCCGACCGCGCCATCAACGCCTGAAAACCGGCCAGGACCAGGCCACATACGCCCCGCCCGCTATCACGTACCGACTCGTAAGTCAGACCCGTTCCCGTGCGTTGGGTGTGAACGGCGTGACCCGTGGGAAATGTTGGCGCGACATGCGGACGACAGACACGACCGTGGGTCCGTGTCGGCGGAATGGGGGGAATCGGATGCGGTACTTCCGGCTGCTGGTCGCGGGCAACGCGATATCCGCCTACGGCAGTTATCTGAACATGGTGGCGCTGAACGTGTTCGTCTACGACGTGACGCACAGCGCCCTGGCGGCCGGGGTGTTCATGGCCGTCCGGCTGGTGTCCGGAGTGGCCTCCGGATTCGTGAGCGGACGCCTGGTGTCGTCGTTCGACCGCAAGCGGCTGATGGTCAGCGCCGACGTCTGCCAGGGCGCCGCCCTGGTAGTGCTGCTGCTGGCTCCGGACGGCGCCCGGGTCGCCCTGCTGTACGGCCTTGCCCTTGTCACCGGATGCTGTTCGACCCTGTCCCAGGTCGCACTGCGCAGCAGCGTGCCGGAGATCGTCGGCGCGGAGCACCGGACCCGGGCCAACGGGCTGCTGGTCACCGGCCGCTCACTCGCCATGATCGCCGGCTTCGCCTCGGCCGGTGTGGTGGTCGCCCAACTCGGCTACGGCTTCGCGTTCAGCCTGGACGCGCTGACGTTCGCGGTCTCGGCGACCGCCCTCCTCCTGCTCCCGATCCGCACCAGGGCGGCCGCCTCCGGCTCGGTGGGCGAGGAGAGGACCGAGGGCGGCGCGAAGCCGACCGGCGGCCGGACACGGCTGCTGGTCGGGCAGGTCGGTCCGGTGATCCTGGCGATGATCGCCGTGCGCGCGGTGGACGGGCTGGGCTCCTCCTCGCACAACGTGGCCCTGCCGGTGTACTCCAGCATGCTGAACCCGGCGCACCCGGCCACCTTCGTCAGCCAGTTCTGGGCGACCTGGGCGATCGGCAACCTCGTCACCCAGCAGGTGCTGACGGTGCTCACCCGCCGCTCCGGGCGCACGCCCGGGGAACGCGCCTTCGCGCTGGGTGCCTGTGTGATGTCGGCCTGCTTCATCCTGGTGTTCTGCTCGCTGCCCACCCTCGCGGCCATCGCAGTCGCGCTGATCGCCGGGGGCGCCGACGGGTTCACGGAGGTGGTGTACGTCTCCCGGCTGCAGGCGGCGCCCGACGAGCAGCGCGGGCGTCTGTTCGGGCTCTCGGCCTCGGCCGAGAACGGCGGCTTCGGCCTGGGCATGCTGGTCAGCGGCGCCCTGATGGAGTCGTTCACCCCGCTGACGGTGGTGGCCTGGCTGCACGGAGTCGCCATCGTGCTCTGTCTCGCCCTGCTGGTCTGGCTGGTCGTCCGCGGCAGAGGGCCGGTCCCGCAGGAACTCGCGGCGGACGGATCCGAGCGGTTGCCGAGGACTGCCACGCCGGAGGGGTCCGGCCGATGAGCGGTTCCCCCGACCCCCGCATGGCGGTCATCGGCATGGCCTTCCGGCTCCCCGGGGCGGACACATCCGAGCAGTTGTGGCGGATCGTCCGCGACGGCGAGATCCGCATCACGCACTTCGGCCGGCAGGAACTCGCGGCCGCCGGCGTGCCGCCGGAGCTGTACACACGCGACGACTTCGTCGGCGCCTCGGCGATCCTGGACGACATCGCGGGATTCGATGCCCGGCACTTCGGGATGAGCGCCCGGGAGGCCGAACTCACCGACCCGCAGCACCGGTTGTTCCTGGAGTGCGCGCAGCACGCGCTGGAGGACGCCGGTTACCCCGGCGAACGGGGCGGCACCCGGATCGGCGTGTTCGCCAGTACCGGCTACCACCTGTACTCCATGCAGAACTACCTGCTCAACAACGTCCTTCCCGACCGGGAGATGACCGACTGGCTGTCCAGGATGCAGGTCATGGTCGGCAACTACGCCGACTTCACCGCCACCCGGACCTCCTACCGGCTGGGCCTGACCGGCCCTTCCGTCAACGTCCAGACGGGGTGCTCCAGTTCACTGGTCGGCGTGCAACTGGCGGCGCAGTCCCTGTTGTCGGGGGACTGCGACATCGCGCTGGCCGGCGCCACCGCGATCCACCTGCCGCAGGTCCTCGGCTACCACTACGTCAAGGGTTCGATCCTCTCCAAGTCGGGCCGGTTACGGGCCTTCGACGCCGCTGCGGACGGCACCGTCGGAGGCACCGGCGTAGTGGCCGTGGTGCTCAAACGGCTCGACCGGGCACTGGCGGACGGCGACACCGTCCACGGGGTCGTCCGGGGCTGGGGCGTCAGCAACGACGGCTCCCGGAAGCGGGCGTACACCGCGCCCAGCACCGAGGGGCAGCGCGAGGCGATCCGCTACGCCCTCGCGCGGGCCGGGGTCGGCGCGGACACCATCGGTTACCTGGAGACCCACGGCACCGGCACTCTCAAGGGCGACCCGATCGAGTTCGAGGGCGCGACCGCCGCCTTCCGCGAGGACACCGAGCGCACCGGCTACTGCGCGCTCGGCGCCGTGAAAGCCAACATCGGGCACCTCGACGTCGCGGCGGGGCTGGCCGGACTGGTCAAGACCCTCCTGGTGCTGCGGCACGGTGTGATCCCCCCGATGGCCGGGTTCAGCGAGCCCAACCCGCTGCTCGCCCTGGACGGCAGCCCGTTCCACATCCCCCGTGAGGCCACGCCGTGGCGCCAGGGCGCCACCCCGCGCCGTGCGGGTCTCACCTCGCTCGGGGTGGGCGGAACCAACGTGCACCTGGTCCTGGAGGAACCCCCGGACCCGACGCCCCGCACCGCGCGCCACGCCGCCCCGGACGTGCTGCTGGTGTCCGGTAGCTCGGCCGAGGCCCTGGCCGACAACGCCCGCGCGCTGCGCGACCGGCTCCGGGAACGCCCTGCCCTGCCGACCGCCGACCTGGTGACCACCGCCGCGCTGGGCCGTACCCACGGACGTCACCGCGCGGCCGTGCGGGGCGACCGCCCTGGCGCGCTGGCCGAGGCGCTGGACGCCTGGCTGGAGGGCGCGGGCTCCTCGGCGGCCGGGCGCGCCACCACCGCGGCGGGGCCACTCGAGGGCGCGCCCCGGGTGGTGTTCCAGTTCACCGGCCAGGGCTCCCCGTACCCGGGGATGGCGGCCGCCCTCCACGACCGGTTCCCCGTGGTGCGGGAGGTGCTGGAGGTCTGCGACCGCGCCCACCGGGAAGAGACCGGCGACCCGTTGCTGCCGGTGCTCCTGGAGGACGGGGCAGGCGTCCGGGAGGCGTTACGGCGGACCGATCTCGCGCAGCCCGCGCTCTTCGCGCTGCAGTGCGCGCTGGTGCGGCTCTGGCATGAAGCGGGCGTGGTGCCCGACGCGGTGACCGGTCACAGTGTCGGCGAGTACGCCGCCCTGTACGCGGCGGGGGCGCTGCCACTCGCCGACGGCCTGAGGCTGGTCACCGCTCGCGGCCGGCTGATGCGGCGGTTGTGTCCGCCCGGTGCGATGGTGGCGGCAGCGCTCGACCGCCCCCGCGCAGCGGCCCTCACCGCGTCGGTTCCGGGAGCGGAGTGGGCCGTGACCAACGGCGCGCGGGCACAGGTACTCGCCGGGCCCATCGCCGTGGTGGAACGTTTGTGCTCGCTGCTGGAGTCGCAGGGCACCCCGCACGAGCGGCTGCCGGTGGACCGCGCCTTCCACACCGAGCAGATGCGGCCGATGCTGGAGGCGTTCCGGGCCGTGCTGGACGAGGTGCCGTTCACACCGACGCGTCTGACGTTCGTCAGCGCGCTCGACGGCATCGCCCGTCCCGCCGGCTGGGTCCCCGACACGGACCACCAGGTGCGGCACACCAGGGAACCGGTGCGCTTCGACGAGGCGTTGCGCGTCGTCGGCGAGCGGTCGCCGGACATCCTGCTGGAGATCGGGCCGCACACCACACTCAGCTCCCTGGCCCGGCGCGCCCTGCCGAACGTGCGCACGGCCCCGTCACTGCGCCGGGGCGACGGCCTTCGCGCGCTGTGGGGCGCGGCGACGGAACTGCACTGCGCGGGTGCGGACGTCCGCTGGGAGCTGTTCCTCGACGGCTGTGGCGGACGGAGGATCCCCCTGCCCGGCTACCGGTTCCAGCACCGGAACCACTGGACGGGGCCCCGGCCCGGGGCCCCGCAGGACGGAACGACCACAGGAAAGGAACCCGCCGTGGCAGCGGAGCAGGTACAGCGTGAAGCGCTGGTGGAGCGGATACTCGGCGCCATCGTGGAGTCGACCGTCCGGAATTTCGGTGAGGATCGCTCCGCGGTGGCAGCCGACACGACCTTCTTCGACCTCGGGGCCGACTCGCTGCAGATGATCAACGTGCTGCGCGAGTTGGAGAAGGAGTTCGAGGTCAAGATCACCATGCGGGAACTGTTCGAGGAGACGGGCACGCCGCGACTGCTGGCCCGGCTCATCGCCGAGCGTGTCCCGGCGGGGGCGCTGACGGCCACGGCGGGGCCGGCGCCGGAGGGCCTCGCCCCTACGGATGCCCCGGCCTCGTACGCACCACCCGCTCCCGCCCCGGCCGCCGCCTCCGCTCCGGTCGTGCCCGCCCCGCCCGTCGCGGCACCGGCTCCCGTCACCGCGGCCACAGCTTCGGCCGCCCCTCCGGTCGCGCAGGGCGTCGTCCCCGCTCCGGTCGCCGGGGACTTCGTGACCCGAAGTGAGCTGGAGGAACTCGCCCGCCGAGTCGCGCAGTTGTCGCAGATACAGCTGCAGATGATGTCCCAGCTCTCGCAGTTGCTCGCGCTGCAGGCCGCCGCGGTGACGGGCCGGCCGACCGAGGTGGCCCGGTGAGCGATCTCGACAAACTGACCGCCTCCCTGGACCGCGACCTGGCGGCCATGACCGACCTGGCGGGACACATCGCCGGCCAACTGGGCACACCCGCGTCCGCACCCCCCGCCTCCCAGGCGCCGTCCGCCTCGCCCGCCGCCGAGGTGCACGGCCCCCGGGTGACTGTCGCCCCCGGTTCCGGCATGGTGCGGGACGCCTCGCCCCCATCGCAGCGCGCCCATCTGGACGACCTGGTCCGTCGCTTCACCGCGAAGACCCCCACGTCCAAGAGCATCGCCGCCCGTTACCGTCGCGTCCTGGCCGACAGCCGCGCGGTCGTCGGCTTTCGCCGGGCCACCAAGGAGATGCTGTACCCCCTGGCGGGCAGCAACGCGCGCGGATCACGGCTGGAGGACGTCGACGGCAACTCCTACGTCGACATCACCATGGGCTTCGGCGTCCTGCTCTTCGGCCACGAACCCGACTTCGTCCGCGAGGCGGTCCGCGAGCACCTGGCACGCGGCATCCGGCTCGGACCCCGCAGCACCGAGACGGGCGAGGCCGCGGAACTGCTGGCCGGACTGACCGGGATGGAGCGGGTCGCCTTCGCCAACTCCGGTACGGAGGCCAACGCCGCCGCCATCCGGCTGGCCCGCGCCGCCACCGGCCGGGATCGCATCGTCACCTTCCAGGGCGCCTACCACGGGCACGCCGACAACGTGCTGGGGCGCCCGTCCGGCGACGGCACCGTCCCCGTCTCCCGGGGCATTCCGCAGAGCGCCGTGGCGGACCTCACCGTGCTCACCTACGGCAGCGAGGAGGCGCTGGAGGCGATCGAGCGGGATGCCTCGCGGATCGCCGCGGTCGTGGTCGAGCCGGTGCAGAGCCGCCACCCGGCCCTGCAGCCGGTGGAGTTCGTCCGCCGGCTACGGGAACTGACCCGGCGGCACGGGATCGTGCTGCTCTTCGACGAGATGCTCACCGGATTCCGGCCCGCGGCGCGCGGCGCGCAGGAGCTCTACGGAGTCGTCCCCGACCTGGCGACCTACGGCAAGCTGATCGGGGGTGGCTTCCCGATCGGCGCCATCGCGGGCCGCGCCGACATCCTGGACGGTGTCGACGGCGGCTACTGGGACTACGGCGACGACAGCACACCGCCGGCCGACACCACCTTCTTCGGCGGCACCTACCTCCAGCACCCCGTCTCGATGACCGCCGCGCGGGCCGTCCTGGGGCACCTCAAGGAGCACAGCCCCACTCTTCAGGAACGGCTCAACGCCCGGACCGCCGCCCTCTGCACGGGGCTCAACTCCTTCTTCGAGGAGGAGGAGTTCCCGCTGCGGGTACGGTGGTTCGGCTCACAGTTCCGCTTCGAGCATCACGCGGACATGGAGTTGCTGTACCAGCACTTGCTGCTGCGCGGGGTGTACGTCTGGGAATGGCGCAACTTCTTCCTGTCCACGGCCCATACGGACGAGGACGTGGCCTTCGTCGCCGACGCGGTCCGCGACTCCCTGCGCGAGCTGAGAGCGGCGGGCTTCTTCCCCACCCGCCGCCCCGCCGCCTCCGGGCAGGCTCCCCGCGACACCGCGCCGGTGCTCGACTCCGCGGCGTCCGCGCCGACGGCCCACCGAGGCTCCGCCAGGCCGCCCGCCGCCGCGCCCGCCCCGGCCCCGGCACCCGCCCAGCCGCCGGCTCCCAAACCTGCCTCGCCCTCCGCGCCTCCCCCGGCCGCCGCATCCGTCCCGGCCGTGGCCGCGCCGCGATCCGGCTCGAGAACCGAGACGGAGACGGCCGCCGCATCCGCGTGCCGACGCCAAGTCCGCGGTAAGACACCGGACTTCAGCCTCTACTTCTTCGGCGACTACCCCCAGCCCCCCGACGGCGACCGCGCAGGGCGCTACGAACTGCTGTTGGAGGCCGCCCGGTTCGCGGACGAGCACGGCTTCCACGCTCTGTGGATGCCCGAACGCCACTTCAACTCCTTCGGCGGGCTGTTCCCGAACCCCGCCGTGCTCGCCTCGGCCCTGTCCCGCGAGACGCGGCGGGTCCGCCTCAACGCCGGCTCCGTGGTGCTGCCGCTGCACGACCCGATCCGGGTCGCCGAGGAGTGGTCGATGGTCGACAACCTCTCCGACGGCCGCGTCGGCCTCGGCGTGGCGAGCGGGTGGAACGCCAACGACTTCGTCTTCTTTCCCGAGCGGTTCGGCCGCCACAAGGAGGAGATGTTCAGGCAGTTGGAGGAGCTGCGCCGGTTCTGGCGCGGCGAGCCCCTGCTGCGTGCCACCGGGGACGGTGATCGCGAGGTCCGGCTCTTCCCCCGCCCGGTGCAGGACGCCCCGCCCATGTTTACCGCCGTGGTCGGCAACCCGGCCTCCTACGAGCAGGCGGCCCGCCACGACCTCGGCATCGTCACCAACCTGATGACCCAGAGCGTCGAGCAACTCGCGGAGAACATCGCCCGCTACCGCGACGCCCGCGCGCAGCACGGCCTCGACCCCGACGCCGGGCGGGTCGCGGTCCTTCTCCACACCTACCTCGGGGAGTGTCACGACACCGCCCGCGCCGAGGCGTTCGAGCCGATGGCCCGTTACATGCGGGCGTCCTTGTCCCTCTTCAACGGGGTGACCAACAGCCTCGGGCACCAGGTCGACCTGTCCACCTTCAGCGACGCCGACCTCGACGCCCTCTTCCGGCAGGCCTACGGGCGCTACTGCGACCAGAGATCGCTGATCGGCACCGTGGAGGGCGTGCAGCCCGTGGTGGACGCGGTCGCCGCGGCGGGCGCCGACGAGATCGTGGCGCTCGTCGACTTCGGCGTCCCGCCCGGCCTGCTGCGGTCCGGGCTGCCGCACCTCGACGCCCTTCGCCGCCGCACCCGGCAGCGGGCCGCGGAAACCGAGGCGCCCATGTCCCCCGGTCAGGAACGCATCTGGTTCCACGAGAACCTGCTGCCCGGCCGCACCGCCTACAACGAGGTGAAGGCCGTCCGCCTCGACGGCCCTCTCGACACCGCAGCCCTGCGCGAGGCGCTGCGCGCACTCGTCGCCCGGCACGCGAGCCTGCGCACCGTCTTCCGCGAGTCCGGCGGCGAACCCCGCCAGGTGGTCCGCGCGGCGGGCGAGCCGGACTTCGCGGTCGTGGACGGCGGGAACGACGGCGACGCCGCCGTCACGCGCGTCCTGGCGGAGGAGAGCGCACGCCGCCACGACCTCGCCGAGGGCCCGCTGTTCCACATCCGCCTGGTGCGCACCGGCCCGGACCGGCACGTCCTGGTCCTCTCCTTCCACCACCTGGTGGTGGACGCCGCCTCGGCGACCGTGCTCAGCGGCGATCTCTCCGCCCTGTACCAGGCCGCTCGTGACCGCACGGAGGTCGAACTCGCACCTCTGACCTGGAGTTACGCCGAACATGCGGCCGAGCGGCGGGCTGCCGGGGACGGCCCCTCGGCCGCCGCCGACCTCACTCACTGGCGGAGCGTCCTGGGCGGTCCGCTGCCGGTGCTGGACCTGCCCACGGACCGTCCGCGCCCGCCGGTGATGACCTCCAACGGCCGCGCCGTCTTCCGGACCCTGGACGCCGGGCTGTCCCGGAGGCTGCGGGAGCTGAGCCGCGCCAACCGGAGCACCCTGTTCATGACGCTCCTCGCGGGGTACGCCGCGATGCTGCACCGGGTCACCGGCCAGGAGGACATCGTCGTGGGCACACCCGTCTCGGACCGGCCGGAGCGTGCGGAGGGGCTGATCGGGTTCTTCGTCAACACCCTCGCCCTGCGTTTCGACCTCTCCGGCGACCCGTCCTTCCGCACTCTGCTGCGGCGGGTGCGGTCCGTGGCCCTCGACGCCTACGACCACGCGGGGGTCCCCTTCGAGACGGTGGTGCGGGAACTGTCTCCCGAACGCCGGACCGACCGGACCCCGGTGTTCCAGGTGCTCGCCGAATTCCAGCCGGCCGAGCCCTTCCGCTTCGATCTCCCCGGGATCACGGCCACCCCGCTGGACGCCGGCCCCGACAAGGCGCTGACCGACCTCACCGTCTACTTCACCGACCAGCCGCAGGGCATCCGCTGCCACCTCGAGTACAACAGCGATCTGTTCGACCCGGAGACCGTCGACGGCTTCTTCGGGGTCCTCGACGATCTGCTCACCGCGGCGGCCGACGCCCCGGACACCCCGCTCTCCGCGGCGGTCCGGACGGCGGCGGACGGCGACCCGGTACCGGAGAGCTGGGAGCGCGGGGCGGAGCGTCCGGTGGACGCCACCACCCTCCACGCCTGGGTGGCACGCCGGGCCGGCGAACGGCCCGACGCGCCGGCAATCCTCGACCGCGGCTCGGTGCTGACGTATGGCGAGTTGGACGAGCGCGCGGGCCGTCTCGCGGCCGCGCTCCGGGAGCAGGGCCCTCTCGCGGACGACCCGGCGGCGGTGGTCGCCGTCCGGCTGCCCCGTTCCGCGGACCTGGTCGTCGCCGCCCTGGCCGTGCTGAAGACGGGCCGCGCCTACGTGCCGCTCGACCCGTCCCTGGGCGCGGCGCGGGCGGCCCAGGTGATCGCCGAGTGCGGTGCCCGGACGGTAGTGTGCCGGCCGGAGGCCGCGGCCGAACTCGGTCTGCCCGCCACGGTCGCCGTCGTACCGCCCGACGCGGGCCCCACGGGACCGGCCGGCGCCACCGTGTCCGGCGTCCCGCAGACCCCGGACGGCGCCTCCCCCTGCTGCGTCCTGTACACCTCTGGCAGTACCGGCGTGCCCAAGGGGGTGGTGCTGACCCACCAGGGCCTCGTCGACCTCTGCCAGTGGCACCACCGGCGGTTCGACCTCCGGGAGACCGACCGCTCGGCGCTGGTCTCCAGCCAGAGTTTCGACGGCTCGCTGCTCGAACTGTGGCCCGCGCTGACGGCCGGGGCGTCCGTCGCCGTGGCCGACGACGAGGTCCGTCGCGACCCGCGCGACCTGGCGCGCTGGTACGCCGCCCACCGTGTCACCGTCACCTTCCTCCCCACCGCGCTCGGTGAGCAGGTGCTGCGCCTGCCCGCCGGGGACCAGCCGCCGTTGCGGGTCCTCATGCTGGGGGGCGAGGCGCTGCGCACCAGGCCGCGCCAGGAAGCACCCTACGAGACGGTGAACATCTACGGGCCCACCGAGACGACCGTGCTGTGCACCACCGACACGGTCGCCCCGGACGGCGAGGGCCCCGTTTCGATCGGCCGGCCGGCCGACAACGTGCGCCTGCGGGTGGTGGACGACACGGACAAGCCGGTCCCGGTCGGCGCGGTCGGTGAGCTGTTGGTGGGCGGACCGGGGCTGGCACTCGGCTATCGTGGGCTTCCCGATCTCACGGCCGAGCGCTTCATGGCCGACCCCGCCGGCGGGGACACGGCAGCCGACCGCTTCTACCGCACGGGTGACCTGGTGCGGTGGACGCCCCTGGGGCGGCTGGAGTTCGTGGGGCGCCGCGACGACCAGGTCAAGATCCGCGGTTTCCGGGTCGAGCCGGAGGAGGCCGCCCGCGCGCTGAACGAGCTGACCGGTGTGTCCCGCGCCGTGGTGCTCGGGCTGCGGCGGGAGAACGGTGAGGCGTATCTCGCCGCGTACGTGGAACCCGACCGCGCGCTCGACGACGGCCGCCCGGAGCGGGAGGCGTTCGCCGGGCGTCTGGCAGCGGAGCTGGCCGCACGCCTGCCGGACCATCTGGTTCCGCGCGCCTGGCGGATCGTCCCGGTGCTCCCGCTGACCGGGACCGGCAAGCTGGACCGCGACGCCCTTCCCGCGCCCGACCTGGTCACCCCTGTCGCCCGGCCCGCGAGCCCCGCCGGATCCGTGAGCCCCGCGGAGCTCGAGAGGGCCACCGAGCCGGTGGACGCCATCGAGCACGGAACGACCGGGGACCACGGCGAGCGCGGCACCATGGAGAGCGGACGGACGCCCGGCACGGGGAGACGCGGCCGCATCGAGCGGCGGCTGTGGGAGTTGTGGGCCCAGGAGTTCGGCCTCGCACCCGAACAGCTCGGTGCCGACGCGCATTTCTTCGACCTCGGCGGCCACTCGCTCAGCGCCATGCGGCTGGTCAACCGGGTCCGCGAGGAGTGGGGCGACGACTACCCGATGGTCCTCTTCTACCAGGAGCCCACCCTCGGCGCGATGGCGGCCCGCCTCGCCGGGAGTGGTGCCGCCCCCGCCCTGCGCGAGGGCCCGGCCACCGAGACGCAGGCCCGGTTCGCCGAACTGCACGCCGCCCACGACCGGCCCCAGGTGTTCAACGTCGGCCTGCGCATCACCCTCCGGGGACCGCTCGACGAGGACGCTCTGCGCCGCGCCCTGGACGGGCTGGTGGAGCGTCACGAGGCGCTGCGCACGCGGCTGGTGTGCGACGGGGAGGGCGCCTGGCGGCAGGAGGTGCTCGCCCCGCGCCCGGTGGACTTCCCAGTGGAGGACCTGACCGGCCTGTCCGGTCCGGACCGCGAGGCCGCACTGCGCCGGGCGGCCGAGCGGGCCGCCGAGACACCGCTGGACCCCGCTACCGGAGAGGTGCTGTCCGGCAGGCTGTTGCGCGCCGGGGAACAGGAACGGACCCTGCTGCTGGTGCTGCACCACTGCGCCTGCGACGGGTGGACGGTGAGTCTGCTGCTGCGCGAACTCGCCGTGCTCTACCGGGCCTTGCTGGACGGCACGGACCACGGGCTGCCGTCGGCGCCCCAGCAGATCGAACACGCCCACCGCCAGGCCGAACGGGACGCCGCCACCTTCGGGCGCCGGCTCGAGTACTGGCTGCGGGAGCTGGACGGGGCGGACTTCTCTGCGACCGTGCCACCGGACCGGCGACGCCCCGAGACCCTGAGCGGGCGGGGCGGCGTGGTGACGTTCACGGTGCCGGCCGAGGTGCGGGCAGACGTGCAGCGGCTGGCCGCGCGGTGCGGCACCACCCCGTTCGCGGTGACGGCGGCCGCCCTGGGCCGCACGATCGCCGGGGAGACCGGCGCGGCCGACGTCCTGCTGAACATCTCCTACGCCAACCGGGAGAGCAGTGACGAGGAGGCACTGGTGGCCTGCACGGTCACCGGGTTCACCCTGCGGGTGAGGGACGCGGCCGCCGGTCCCTTCGCCGACCTGGTGGACCGGGTGTCCCTCACAGCGCTGAGGGGCATGGACCACGCCTTGCCGGTCCGTCGCATCGCGCCCGCGATGCGCGAGCGCACGGGGGCGGAGATGCCGGCGATGCTGCCCCTGGGGTTCGCCTACCAGAGCTCGCTGGACACCGGATTCTCCCTCCCCGGGGTCAAAACGTCCGTCGAGGACCTGGCACCGGCCGCGGCACGTTCGGAGTTCATCGTCGTCCTCACCCCCGCAGGGGATGTGCTGGAGGGGGCCGTGGAGTACTCCTCGGATCTGTGGGACCGGGAGACGGTCGAGTCCTGGACCGGCCGGTACATCGCGGTCCTGCGGAAGTCGGTGCGGGAGGTGCTGGAAGGCTGACGCCCGTTCGGGCCACGGCGCCTCGCCGGCAGGCACCAGCTGGACCAGTTGCAGCGTCCAGCCGGACAGGACGGTGCCTGGCCCGGCCGGTACGCCCGACCGGTAGATGCCGACGACGTCGACCAGCCGCCCGGCCGCGATCTCGCACGGTGACCACCGGATCGCCATGACGGCGGCGGTCGCCGCGGCGTGCGTGGAGCGCACGACGGTGATCTACGGCCAGGATTCAGTGGCGACCGGCTACCCTGGGTTCGCGGCCGACTTGGTGCGGCTGACCGGAGCGAGCGCCCAGCCCGGCGAGTAATCGAAGGCGAAACGCCTGGTGGAGCGGGGGTGGGCGCTCCAAGTGCGGCCGGGGGTGTTCACCCCGCTCGGGTCGCCAGTCGCCTCAAGGCGCCTGGCCGGCGCCCCGCCAGGCGGCTGCTCATGAGCATGGTCATGGACCACAGCACCATGGCCTCGTGCATCGCGGGCAGCGTCTCGAAATCGCGCACCAGGCGGCGCGAGCGCATCAGCCAGCTCAGAGTGCGCTCCACCACCCACCTGCGCGGCAGCACCACGAACCCGCTGGTGTCGTCGGCGCGCTTGACGATCTCAAGGGTGAGTTGGAGTTTCTCGGTCGCCCAGTCGACGAGCCGGGCCGCATACCCGCCGTCCGCCCAGACGAGGCGGACGGAGAAGTACATGTTGCGCAGCCTCTCCAGCAGGGGGGACGGCGGCGTCGCGGTCCTGCACGTTCGCCACGGTCACCGCGACAGCCAGGACCAGGCCGAGGCAGCCCACCACCAAGTGCCGCTTTCGGCCTCCCATCTTCTTCCCGCCGTCCCAGCCGGATGTTGAGCGCGCGATGTTTGCTGCTGCCCGCACCGACTGCGAGTCCACGATCGCGGCCGTCGGGTCCACCGCACGGCCCTCCTTCTCCCGCACACGGTCGCGCAGCCGGTCGTGGAACTCGGTGAGCAGGCCCGTCACCTGCCAGCGGCGGGCGAAGGCGTGCACACGCCGGTACGGCGGGAAATCCGCAGGCAAGTTGACTCACTTGACGCCGTTGTCGACCACGTAGCGCACTGCGTCCAGCATCACACGGTGGCAATAGACCTCCGGCACGACGGAGACGGTGCGTTGGACTCCACGGGCGCGAGCGCGAAAGACTGCAGCAACAGGGCCTCCTGGTGCTCGTTGGCTTCGACAACCCTCGAGCTACCGCGAGGCCCTGCCTTCATGCGCCGACCGCACCGCGATCACCCGATCAATACTTGTTCGGGTGATCGGTAAGCGGATGGCTTCTCAGTTACAGGTGCCGCTGCCGGAGTCGCTGTACTGCAGCGCCGTGGAGTCGAAGCCGGGGCCGGGCAGGACGGGCTTGTAGTCCCAGCTGTAGCTGTTGGACTTGAGGGTGAGCTTCATGACGCCGAAGGCGCCGGCCTGGGCGGTGACCACGTTGGGGTTGTCGTAGTTGCCGGGCGTGCCGGCGAGGGCGTCGAGGGCCTCGCCGCCGGAGCCGACGATGAACTCCGGGATGCCGTGGGCCGGGTCGTACTGGCCGGCGGGGTTCATCGGGCGCAGCCGGGCGTACGCGTGCTCGTGACCGTTGAGGATGAGCGTGGCGTGGTGCTGGTAGAGGAGCTTCCACCAAGCGTCGGTCGCTGCGCCCTCGGCGCCGCCGGCGCCCGGCGCGGACGCGGGCACCGTGGCGGTCGAGGCCGTGGTGGCGCTGAAGGTCGCCTGGTGCCAGTACGCGATGGTGCACTGACGCTTGTTGGCGGCCAGGTCGTCCGAGAGCCACTGGGTCTCCTGGCCGAGGAGGCCGTTGTCCGTCGTGGAGCAGTCGTGTTTGAACGCGTCGGAGTCGCACTCGGCGTTGAGCGAGATGATGTGCCAGTTGCCCAGGTTGTATGAGTACCACCCCTGCTTGTCGGCGGTGTCGTCGCCGGCCTGGCCCTGGGTGCCCGGCGTGCCGGCCTGGTCGTGGCCGTTGAAGTAGCCGAAGTAACCGGCACCGTTCTGCCCGGCCTCGTTGTCGCCCTTCTTGGTATACGGGTAGTACTCGTGGTTGCCCGGCGCCGGACGTTCGAGCATCCTCAGGCCACCCCATGCCTGCTCGAAGGACTGCTCGAAGTCGGTCAGCTTGCCGACCTGATATTGCTCGTCGCCCAGCAGTGCCACGGCATCGGGGTGCATGTCCGTGGCCTGCTTGGCGGTGGCGAACTCGGCGCTCATGCCGCCCAGGGTGGGGCTGCCGCACTTGAGCGACGCCGGGGTGGCGGCGTTCTCGGCGTCGTCGGGCTCGCAGGCGATGTCGCCGACCGCCGCCAGGGTGTACGAGGCCGCGCTGTGGTGGGCGTAGGGCCAGTCGCTGTCGCTCTGGTTCGCGGCGGCGACGGCGGTGCCGGTGACCGCGAGGACGGCCAGGCCGACAGCTGCGGAGGAGATCTTGGTGACGCGTCTCATGCGGGGTGTCCTTCCACGGCGGGAGTAGCCAACGCACGTTAGGCAGTCGATCTATCAGTTGACGCAAACACGTCCCAACGGTTCGGTGAACTCTGTTCGTTGCAGGGCGACCACGGCATCCCTGCTGCGGACGTAGCCGCCGTCGGCGATGACGGTGGTCTTGCCGACCGCGTCCTTGGCACCGGACAACTCCCACGCCTTGCAGTCGTTGCGGTTGCCGGGCAGCTGCCGGCCGACGTTCCCGTTCCCCACCTCCGGTCATCAATCCACCCTCGACTCTGATCGTCCCGTATCTGTCGACGTTGACCGGGCGTTCCGCAGTACCGGGGCCGGGAGGTCAACAGAGCCGCTGCCGGGGCGGCGATCGATCTGTGCAAGTTTGTCATTCGCGCCGTCCAGGCTCGTCTGGAGGCCTTCTACTTCGCCGAACCAGCCTTCGCGTTCGGCTTCGGCGATGCGTGCGATGAGGTTGTCGCGGATCTCCCGGATGCGAAAGCGCTGGTTGGGGTCCGGCCAGTGCATCGAACATCGCAGGCAGGCGTGCTCATGAATACAAGGGGTGAGAAGGCCCGGCCGCATAGCCCCGTGGCGACTTTGCGTCGCTCAAAGTGACCGAGGAACTCCTGCCACTCGGCGTCGGTGGGCGCGCGGTATTCCTCGCTGGGTCGCAGGGATCTGCGTCGGGCGAGAAAGGCCAGGTGGGACTTGATGGTCTCCTCCGGATAGACCGCCTTGTAGCCGATGGTCACGGCTATGTCCTGGTGCCCGGCGATGACCGGGGCGATGTGCGGGGGCAAGCCGTTGAGGATCGCGTCGGTGATGAAGATCCGGCGGAAATCGTGCGGCGTGTAGTGCAGCTAGAAGCATTTGACCAGCTGGTAGGTCTGGCCGCGCAGCGTTCCGTAGTCGAGGGTGGGCTGGCGTTCTTTGAGGTACTCCACCAGCAGATCGCGGATCGGACGGCAGCTGACCGGGTAGCTGTCGACGACTCCTCGACGGGGCGCTGGCCGATGCTGCGGATCTCGCGCAGGGTCGGGACGCCGACGCCGAAGACGCCGGTCTCGCGCAGCGCCCGGAACGTCGCCGAGCCCGAGCGGCGCTGCCCCCGCAGCCCGGCCTCGACCTCCAGCACCTCCAGCAGGTCGCCGACGACGATGTCGGCCACCGTCCCGCCCTTGGCGGCGATGATGACCGCGGTGCGGAACAGCGCGGCGCGGCGGTCCATATCGCTGATTCCGTCGTCGGCCCGGCAGAAGTCGTCGAGCCGGGCGAACCCCTCGGTGTCGCGAGCTCGGATCATGTTCCTGGCGAGCTTGCGCTTCTTGCCGCCGGTCAGCAGCCAGTGCAGAGACGGCCGGACCACGTCGGCCCCGATCATGACGACCAGGGAACTGGTCATGGTTTCGAGCCGGGTGCGCGAGCTTTTCCCGTGCTGCTCCAGCCAACGTGCCGGCCCGGCGGCCCATTGCTCTCCGTCTGCATCCGCCCCGCTCGCGTGCCAGCGCTCGTGCCAGGTCCGGCCCGGCTGCTCAGCCAGCCAGTCCAGCATCAGCGTCAGACCGCGTCGGCGGAAGTCGTGGTTGCGGGGATCCTCCTGCCGCGGCGTCGCCTCGACCCACATCCGCGGCACCTCGTCGCGGTCCATCTCGGCGGCTGGCCAGTGCGCCGCCGAAGGCCGCGGCGGGAACTTCTCAGCCTGCTGCTCGGCCGACAAGTGCGACCTGGAGACCACGGGTGGGGCGGCCAGCCGCCCGGCGGTGATCACGCCAGGCCCTTGCCGAACAGCACGTCCATCGTCTCCACTCGGCTCGTCCTGCTGCCTGCAGATCACGGAAGTAGTCGGTCACTGCCTGGACGCAGACACCGGCCGGGTCGATCAGACGATACGGCTCCCACCGGCTCCCGGTCGCCAGCAGCGATCCGACGCCGGGAACGACAAGCGCCGCCCGATCCCGGTGCTCTTCCCGTCTCCGATCATGAGCAGGAAACGTAGAGCACGGAGTCAGTATCTGTCCCCTGAACTGCGAAGTCCCTGGCCATAGTTCAGTCAATAGAAGCCAGCTACTTCAACTCTGCCAGCGACTCGAGCTCGGGCACCGCCCCTCGGGCCAATGCCGACCTGCGCAACCTCGCCATCGGTGCCCTCCGCCTGCAGGGCACCGGAGTATCGCCGCCGGCCTCCGCCACCACGTACTCAACGCCCTCCCCCCGACCACCCTCGGCATAACGTGATCGAACCGGACACGTTCCCAACTGACGTCCAGCACCCTGTGCCGCACGGCGAGGCTGGCTGAAATCGTGGACTGCACCCCAAGTTTTGAACGCGTTCAACTACCGTCTAGGCTCACCGAGACAAAGGAGGGGTAGCAGTGAAGATGGTGATTCCTGGGGGTACCGGACAGATCGGCGCGGTGCTGAAGCGGGCACTCAGCGCTGCCGGCCACGAGGTCGTGATTCTCACCAGACGCCCCGGGCACGAGGGCGAGGTCCAATGGGACGGTCAGACCCTGGGACCATGGACGGCTGCGCTGGATGGCAGCGATGTCGTGATCAATCTGGCCGGGCGCACTGTGAGTTGCCGATACACGGCGGCCAACCTGAAGGACATGATGGACTCCCGGGTCGACTCCACCCGGGTCGTGGGCGCCGCGATCGCGGGCGCTGCCCGGCCGCCCCGGCTCTGGCTGCAGATGAGCACCGCCACGGTGTACGCGCATCGTTTCGACGCCCCCAACGACGAGGCCACCGGGGTGATCGGCGGTACCGAACCGGGTGTGCCGGACTACTGGGCGTACAGCGTCGAGATCGCCAAGGCATGGGAGCAGGCTCAGCAACAGGCCGAAACGCCGGCCACCCGCAAGGTCGCTCTGCGCTCGGCGATGGTGATGAGCCCGGACCCCGGCGGGGTCTTCGCCGTCCTGCTGGGACTGGCCCGCCTGGGTCTCGGCGGCCCTGTCGCCGGAGGAGCGCAGTACGTGTCGTGGATCCACGAGTACGACTTCGTGCGCGCGGTGGAGTTCTTGATCGAGCGGGTGGACATCGCAGGACCGGTGAACCTGACGGCTCCCCATCCTCTGCCGCAGCGCGCCTTCATGCGCACCCTGCGCTCCGCGTGGGGTGCGCCGGTGGGTCTCCCCGCGGCCAAGTGGATGGCCGAGGTCGGCGCGTTCGCTCTGCGTTCCGACACCGAACTGCTGCTGAAGAGCCGCCGCGTCGTCCCGGGCCGACTGACCCAGGCGGGCTTCGACTTTCAGTACGCACAGTGGCCGCAGGCCGCGGATGAGCTGGTGCGTCGGGTACGCAAACAGGTCGGCGGCGGTTCCGCGGCACGCGGGTGAACAGATCAGAGACAGCGGCCAGGCCGGCACCCCGCCGGGCCCTGGCCAGCCTGTGCCGCACCGGCCACCATGCGCACAACGCCACCCTCCCCCGGCCAGCCCCGGCATCACGCGATCAAACCAGACAGATCAACCGAAACGACGCCGTCCTGGGCGGAAAAACGACAACGGCCGTGGTGAAGGCCGGCTGATGCTGCTGGCAGTCGCCCGGCTCCCTGACCAGGTCGCGTCGCGGCGCAACGCACGTGACAGGCGATGCCTGCTGGGGAAGACTCGCGGCGTGCGTGATCGTGTAGATGCTTTCTCTGACCTGGTGTTGCGGAGATGGACGGCCGACGACGCCTGGGCGGTGATGACCGCGTTCGCGGATCCGCTCATGCGTGGTCAGTCCGTCGAGCCGGTTGACTCAATCCAGGCTGCTGAGCGATGGATAACGGCTCGTGGTGACCAATGGGCTACGGATTCCGCCTATTCCTTCGCCGTCGTCGACGCTAGTGACCTCGTTCTCGGCCAGGTCTGTGTCGGCTCGGTAGATCGGCGTCATGCCGTTGGCTGGGTGTCCTACTGGACGATGGCAACGGCTCGCGGCCAGGGCACGGCTTCCCGTGCCTGCCGCGCTGTCGCCCGCTGGGCCTTCGACGATGCCGAACTCTTCCGGCTGGAGCTTGGGCACCGGGTGAACAATCTCGCCTCATGCGGTGTGGCTCGCGCTGCCGGCTTCGCGGTGGAAGGCCGGCAGCGACAGAAACTCGAATACGGCGGTGTGCGCTTCGACGTGGAACTCCATGCACGTCTGGCAACGGATGCGGAGCCTGTGTCATCGTGAAAGGGCGCCGCGGGGACAGGGCCCGCTGCTCATGAGGGCAACAGGCCATCGTGTGAGTGCCGGTGAAGCCCCAGACAGTTCGCCGCGGCGGGAAAACGGCAGGCAGGGCCCGCCACGCGCCTCCGGTGTCGACGACGTACCGGATCTCGTCGACGATCTCGCGGCGTGGGTACTTCTCCGGGCGTCCGCCTCACGCGGTCTCACAGGCCAGAGTGGGCAGCAGCGGTTCCTTCCCCGAACTACCGGCGGCAGCGCGTCAGCGACCGTCGGCAAACCAGCGGCGTCTCCGTGGACGGCCCCACAGCTTGTGCGTTCGCGACCGACGCTCCGAAGAAGCCCCCGAATCGACACGACCTCGGCCGAATGTCCAACCAGGTGCCGAACGGCCGTCGGTGCTGGAGGTGGGCTGCGGTACCCGCCACGCGACGCGCTCGCTGGCAGCACTCGGATGTTCAATACCGGCCATCGAGCCAGGCGCAGACATGGCCGCACTCGCTCGCCAGCGGCTCGCCACCTCCCGGACATCGCGATGCTGACGGTCGACGTGAACACCGAGATCGTGCGCGTTGACGCATACTGCGCCACAGCCGGGGCCACCTGCCCGGGATGCGGAGCCTGGTCGACTCGGGTTCACGGTACCCGCCCCTCCCCGAGCCGTCGCCGGATGGACGCTCCGGCGCCCGGGCGCCCTCACCGAATCCGAGCAGTCCAGCTCAGTCCGGACGCACTGCCCCGAACTTGACGCCCTCACCCGCCACCTCCGGTCCTTCGCGGCCATGCTGCCCGGTAGGCAAAATGCAGCTACCGAACTGGCTCGACGCCGTCCGGCAGGACGATCTGCCCAGAGACACCGCTGTGCTCAGCAGTCGGACGTCGTACTCGGTCCAGCAACCGGAGATCTCGATGCCGACCTCGCTGCTGCAGCGGGCGCACGACAAGTTCGGTCCGTTGAGCCCGTCCAGTCTGCAACACCCGTAAAGCCGAGACGGGTCCATATGGGGCCGCAGCAGTACACCGTCCAGTGGGTTGATCACCCAGGTGGCAGTGTCCCCAGCGGAACCGTACGGATCCGGGTCACCGGAGAAGGAACCCACCCGCACCGTCGAGGGTCCGTACGTGTAGTGCGCCCTGCCCCTCACCGCAGGCAGTGGCTTCCACGCACGTTGCTCCAGCGGACTCGACAAAGGAGCTGTTGTCAGCGCTGCGCTGCGGTCATGAGCGGATCTGAACACTGAGTTCGATCATCAGATTCCGGACGCGCTTTTCGATGCCGTCGCGGATGAACCGGACGGCATCGACGCCCTGGCCGGCGGGGTCGGGGAGTTGCCAGTCGAGGTAGCGCTTGCCGGGGAACACGGGGCAGGTGTCGCCGCAGCCCATGGTGATGACGACGTCCGACGCCTGGACGGCTTCCACGGTGAGCACCTTCGGGCGCTCGGCCGCGATGTCGATGCCCACCTCCGCCATCGCTTCCACGACGGCCGGGTTGACGGTGGCGGCCGGGGCCGAGCCGGCGGAGCGGACCTGGACCCCGTCGCCCGCGAGGTGGGTAAGGAAGGCGGCAGCCATCTGTGAGCGGCCTGCGTTGTGAACGCAGACGAACAGCACGGAGGGGGCGGCGGTGTCAGGCACAGGCGGGGTCTTCCTGGGACGCGGGGACGGAGGTGGCGGTGAAGTAGCGGCGTGCGTACAGGGCGACGTAGACGAGGCCGATCAGGACGGGCACTTCGATGAGCGGGCCGACGACGCCGGCGAGGGCCTGGCCGGAGGAGGCACCGAAGGTGGCGATCGCGACGGCGATGGCCAGCTCGAAGTTGTTGCCCGCAGCAGTGAAGGCCAGCGTTGTGGCGCGCGGGTAGTCGAGACCGACGGCGCGTCCCAGGGCCATGGATCCGGCCCACATGACAGCGAAGTAGGCCAGCAGCGGCAGGGCGATGCGGGCCACGTCGAGGGGCTGGGAGGTGATGGCTTCCCCTTGCAGGGCGAAGAGGATGACGATCGTGAACAGCAGTCCGTACAGGGCGAAGGGGCCGATACGGGGGATGAGCTTGGCTTCGTACCAGGTGCGGCCCTTGGACTTCTCGCCGATACGGCGGGTGAGGTAGCCGGCCGCGAGCGGGATGCCGAGGAAGATCAGCACGCTGCGGGCGATCTCCCACACCGGTACGTCGAGGCCGGTCTGCTCCAGACCCAGCCAGCCCGGCAGGACGGACAGGTAGAACCAGCCGAGCGCCGAGAAGGCGACGACCTGGAAGACGGAGTTCAGGGCGACCAGGACGGCGGCGGCCTCGCGGTGGCCGCAGGCCAGGTCGTTCCAGATGATCACCATGGCGATGCAGCGGGCCAGGCCGACGATGATCAGCCCGGTGCGGTAGGCGGGCAGGTCCGGCAGGAACAGCCACGCCAGGGCGAACATCAGCGCCGGGCCGACGATCCAGTTGAGCAGCAAGGACGGCAGCAACAGGCGGCGGTCGCGGGTGACGGTGTCGAGGCGGTCGTATCGCACCTTGGCCAGTACCGGGTACATCATCACCAGCAAGCCCAGGGCGATCGGCAGGGACACCCCGGTCACGGTCACCTTGGCCAGCGCGCCGCCCAGGCCCGGGACCAGACGGCCCAGGCCCAGCCCGACAGCCATGGCTACGAGGATCCAGACAGCCAGGTAGCGGTCGACGAAGGACAGGCGCCCCGCTACGTTCCCCTCGGACGCGGCAGCGCTCACGAGGCGGCTCCGGCCGACGCGGTGCGGTCGGGCAGCGGCTCACCCGCGGGCCGGGTCAGGATGCCGGCGAGACGGTCGGTCATCTCCGGGACCAGCCAGTAGTAGACCCACGTGCCGCGCCGCTCGCAGTCGATCAGACCGGCCTGCCGCAGCAGCTTCAGGTGGTGCGAGATCGTCGGCTGGGACAGGTCGAAGGCCGGGGTCAGGTCGCAGACGCAGACCTCGCCACCCGCACGGGAGGCGATCATCGACAGCAGCCGCAGCCTCACCGGGTCACCGAGCGCCTTGAACACCTTCGCCAGCTCCGCGGCCTGGTCCTCGTCCAGGGGGGCGGTCAGCAGTCCTGGGCAGCAGGTCTCGGTCCCGTCGGTCTGGCCGAGCACGACCAGCTCTTGATTCGACATGCGTCTATGTTGACATCCTTCGATGCAGTGCGCAATCTTGCATCGACAGACATCAATGCAGTCGCCGTGAGCATCAACCGAACCCGGATGGGAGTCCCGTCATGTCCCGTGCTCAGCTCGCCCTGCGTGTCAGCGACCTGGAGGCGTCGATCGCCTTCTACTCGAAGCTGTTCGGAACCGAACCCGCCAAGCGGCGCGCCGGCTACGCCAACTTCGCCATCACCGAGCCCCCGCTCAAGCTCGTACTCATCGAGGGCGAGCCCGGCGAGGAGACCCGCCTCGACCACCTCGGCGTCGAGGTCGAGTCCACCGACCAGGTCACGGCCGCCACCACCCGGCTGAAGGAAGCCGGCCTGGCCACCTTCGAGGAGAACGACACCTCCTGCTGCTACGCCCTCCAGGACAAGGTCTGGGTGCACGGCCCCGGCAAGGAACCCTGGGAGGTCTACGTGGTCAAGGCCGACGCCGACACCCTCGGAAAGAGCGCCAGCGCCACCCCGCAGGCATGCTGCAGCACCACGCTGTAACAGTCCCCCGGCGCGTGGACCGCAACCAGAACCAGAACCGGCTTCAGTCCACTCGCCTGCACGATATTTGGCACGATCGCGCCTGACCTGCGGTTCACCCCGTCCCACGTCCCTGACGCGGCTGTCACTTCACCGTGACAACGTCCCGGCCGGGTTCAGGCGCCGGTGGGGATGGTGACGAGCACGTAGGGAAGATTGGGCGGATAACCTTGAGTGAGGAGCCGCCAGGTGATGTTCAGTTTCGGCCCGGGGAAGGCGGCGGCCCGGGGGATGTCCGCCTGCATGGCGAACCGCACGGAGCCGTGCGCCGGAACGCGCCGAACGGGGCGGTTGTTGAGCAGATACGCCTTCTGGCTGCTCAGGCCCTCGTGGCCCCGCGTGCCCATGCACAGGACGTCCAGCGTGTAGCCCGGCCGCCCTGCCAACGACACGTCCTTTCCGGTGGGGTTGGACAGCGTCACGGTGAAGTCGACGGTCTGGCCCGGCCGTACACGCTTCGGCAGGTCCGAGACCCGGGCGGTGAGCGTACTGAGGGTGGAGGTGGCGGGGCGCGTCGGCTGCGCGTCGCCGTCGGAGACCGGCCCGGGCGAGAGGAAGGACCTGAGCTCGGGGTGCGTGCTGTCCTGTACGCACCCCGGCACGGTCTGGTCCGCCAAGCGTACGGAGATGCTGCCGGTGCCGGGCAGTTCAGCGGCCAGGGCGTAGGGGCCGGGTGAATCCGAGCAGTAGGGGGCGTCCCAGTCCAGGCGGAAGTTCGCCTTGCCGCCCGGCGGCAGACCGACGGCCGAACCGCTGCTCCGGGTTGATGAGTGCCCGACCGGTACCGGCTTGCCGCCCGCGGACAGCCGCAACTTCGGTACGCCTTGCAGCTTGCACGCCGTGTGCGAGGTGTTGGTCAGCACCGCGAAGCCGTACAGCGAGGAGTCCATGACGGGGTCGTTCACCTCGCCGTGGGTGCTCTTGTGGATCCAGCTGTCGAGCACGGCGTCCACCTGCGAGGCATGGCAAGTCGGTCCGGTCGCGGGGGGTGGCGGCACGGCGGAGGCGGCGAAGTCCGCGTCCGTTGAGGGTTCGTTCACCCAGGGCACCGTGCCGTCCGGCTCCAGCGTCGCAGGCGCGGACAGCCGCGGGTGCGGTGTCATCTGCCGCCCGGCCGCAGACGTTCCGTCAGCGTTGGTGCCGGTGTCGGTGCCGCATCCCGCAATCGTGGAGGCGAGTGCTGCCGTCCATACCGCGAGCGTTATCAACTGCCGTGCCTTGCGCATGGTCCCCTTCCGTACGCGGAATCGGCCTGCCGGCAGCCATGTTCGCCAAAGGAATGGATCACCGCCGTCTCGGGCAAGGGTATCTTCAACGCCACGCCAGCCATGGCCAAGGCTGCGCAGCAGCCCATGAACGAGGCGGGTTCCATGGGGAGTTGCCCCTCACCGCCTGCAAGCCGCACCGCCTGCAAGCCGCACCGCGTGGTGCGTGACCGTGGTGGCTCTGCACCGGTGACCGCACCATCGTGCGGGTGGATGCGGTCCCTGGTGCGGTCGGCGGCTCGGGAGTGTCGCGCATCGGGTGGATGCATGGCATCGCCCGCGTCGATGTCGTCCGCCGAGCCTCCGCCAACTTGAAGTTGCTGGTCAAGAGGCTGGTGCGACGGGCTTTCGGGGTGTTCGTGCTGGTCATGGGCAGCGCTCTGGGGAGATCGTCTGCCAGCGGTTGGAGTCGAGGTGCGTCCAGACGGCAGTGATCCGACGCGGCTGGGCGAGGGATCTGAGGTTTCCTGTGACGGTCGCCGCCGCGTGTCCCTGATCTTCAGCAACTCTTTGCGGCGCGATCTGTGGGGTGCATGTCGTAGACGCCATTACGCCGGATCCCCGAGGGTGGAGGCGTGAAGGAGCGCAGCATTGTTTCGTGATCTACGAGGGGTTTCAGCCTCTCGACCTCGTCGGCCCGCACGAGGTGTTCCAGCACGCCGGGCAGCGGGCCGGCGGTTATCGCCACCTGGTGCCGGCGGCGAGCGGGCTTCCGGTCCACGCCGGGTACGGGGTGGACGAGGTGGATCCCGAGGGTGTCGACACTCTGGTTGTGGCCGGTGGCAAGGGAGTCGACCAGGCGCGCCTCGATGCGGGGCTGACCGGGTGGATCCGAGACGTCGGGGCGAGTGCCCGCCGCGTCACCTCGGTGTGCAGCGGGGTGTTCCTGCTGGCTGCCGCCGGACTCCTCGACGGGCGCAGGGTCACCACCCACTGGGCCCGTGAACAGCAACTCGTTAGGGAACATCCGGGTGTTGAGGTCGACTGCGAGCCCATTTTCATCCGGGACGGGCATGTGTGGACGTCGGCCGGTGTCACCGCCGGAATGGATCTCGCCCTCGCGCTCGTCGAGGACGATCTGGGGCGGGACGTCGCCCATGCCGTCGCCCGCGAGATGGTCATGTTCCTGCGCAGGCCCGGCGGCCAGTCCCAGTTCAGCGTGGCGCTGTGGTCGAAAGAGCCCGCGACCGACCCGGTCCGTGCCGCGGTGTCGGCCATACACGCCGATCCCGGCGCCCGGCACGGAATCGCCGACCTGGCGCAGAGCGCGCGGCTGAGCCCGCGTCATCTGCAGCGCCGGTTCACCGCCGAACTGGGCACGCCGCCCGCCTCGTACGTGGAGCGAGTACGTGTCGAGGCCGCCCAGCGCGCGCTCGCCGAGGGCTACGACCCGGTCGAGGCCATCGCGCGACACTGCGGGTTCGGCACCGCCGAGACGCTGCGCCGCACCTTCCACCGTCACCTGGGCATCGCGCCCTCCGATTACCGGGCGCGGTTCCGGTCCACCACCACCGCCCATGCGGAACTGCGACAGGAACAGGAGCATTCATGACCGCCTACGGGCTGCTGATCTTCAACGATGCCGAGGAGCTGGACTTTGTCGGCCCCTGGGAGGTGTTCACCGTGTCCTCGATGCTGCGCGACGGTGTGGACACCGCCGTCCTGATCTCCGAAAAGCCCGGGCCCGTGCGCTGCAGCAAGGGCATGCGCGTCCTGCCCGACCACACATTCGGCGACCACCCGCCCCTCGATGTGCTGCTGGTCCCCGGTGGACGCGGGGCTCGCGAGACAGAGCCGCACAACCCGGTCGTCACCGGTTGGATCGCCAAGACCGCGGGACAGGTGTCCTGGGTCAGCAGCGTGTGCACCGGCGCGGTGCTCATGCACGCCGCCGGGCCCGCGCGCGGGCGGCGCGTCGCCACCCACTGGAGCTACGAGGACGCGCTCGAGGCACGCGGTGACGTCACCGTCGTCCGTGACGCCCGCTATGTCGTGGACGGGAATCTGATCACCAGCCAGGGCGTGTCCGCCGGGATTGACAGCGCCCTCTGGCTGGTGGGCCGGTTGCATGGGCGCGAGCACGCCCGCGCGGTGCGCCGGTACATCCAGTACGAGCCTGCGCCGCCCTACCTCGCCGACGAGCCCATCGTCGGCTGACCGGCCCTGGCAGCCGCGCTCGGCGCCGTCGGCCGACCAAACGACCCGCGGTTACTCCAGTGCGACTTCGTGATCTGGTTCGATGACCTTGCGGCGGTAGGCAGCCAGGCTTGTTGTGGAGGTGGGGCCGGATGGACGAACGCGCGGTCATCCTGAACGAGTTGGCGCAGGGCATCCGTCCGCTCGCCCAGGGCGTCGGCTGGTTCGAGGGCCTCGCCGACACTGAGCAGTTCGAAGTTTTGCGCGACCTGGCAGCGTTCTGCATCCAGGCCCGTGCAACCAGCGAGGACGGGCCGGAGAGCATCCGCAGAGCCGGCATCCGGCCCACCCACACCCCGGCCGTGCTGGTCACGCGCGGACGCCTCACCGAGCAACTGACAAAGATCATCAATCTGCCGCAGGACGAACGTGTCAAGGCATTCCGGCCTGCTGGTCGCGCTTCTTGGCGTCGCTGATGATCGGCGGCGGCTCCGTTTCTGTGCTGGCGGGTGCGGGCATGCCTGGCACCATCTGAGGACCGGAGCGGACACCGAAACAGCCACCGCGTCCTGCCAACCGTGCCGGTGTACTGGCGCTGGACAGCAACGGTATGAGTCCCCTTCTACCTATCGCCGGTCTCGTCGACGACCAGCACCGGGATAGGGCCGACAGCACACCCAAGACCAACCGCCCGGCCCGCAGGCGGGGTTCATACCGGGCGATCCGGCCCGCGGCCACCTCGATGATCAACGGTGGCCGCACTCGTCCACCCGCCGGACGTCCACCCGCCGGACCCGGCCGGCACCATCACGCCCTACGAGCGCTCGGTGAGCAACTCCGCCAGGCGGTCGGCGAATTCGGTGAGCCAGTCCAGCCGTGGTCCGCTGCGGGCGATACGGAACCCGTGGCGGCGGCCCCAGAACGCGGTCTGGACGGCATGGAACTGGGCCCACCGCTGAACGCGCTCACGGTCGAGTTCCGCGGCCTCGGCGAAGACGTCCAAGGCGCGGTGGACAGCCTTGCGCAGGTCATCCGCTTCGAGGAGCGTCAGTGCGCGGGACTTCAGCAGTGTGCCGCCGTCGTAGGCGGGATCTCCCACGTGCCCCTTGGGGTCGACAGCCAGCCACGGCTCCCGGGCGGCACGCAGGATGTTCCGGGCATGGAGGTCGCCATGGATGAGGGTGTCCGGCTGGTCCCGGCCCAGTTCCCGAACGGTCGCCACAGCGGCATCCAGCGCCTGACGCGGCAGCGCATGCGGCAGGTCCCCGGCGTCCTTGCACAGCTGCTCTTCCCAGGCATCGGCCTGCTCGCGCAGCCGGGGCAGGCCGGGCGGTGCGGGGATGGCCAGGCGGCGATTGAGCCGCCCGGCGACCGTCACCACCTCGTCGCCGTCCTCGACCTCCGCCAGAGTCGACGGCTGAACCCGCTCCAGCAGCATCGCGAACCGCTCGTCGTCGCGCTCATGCAGCAGCACGGCGCCGCATCCGCCCCACGCAACGAACGCATCCGGCTCATGGACGTTGCCGGGATGCGGAAACGACACCTTCAGCACGGCGCTCTCCTCAGCCCGCCGCCGTACCGGAACGATGACTCCGACGCCCCCGTGCATGACCTCGCCATCCGGCACGCACCCCCAGCGCCCCAGTAACTCCTCCACGATCCCGGGCAGCTCGGCGAGCCACGCCGCCCCGGCCTCCCCCTCGCGGTCGACGGTGCTCTGTGCGAACTCCTCTGGCATCACCATCATCCCGGCACCCTACGCGGCAGCCCGCCGCCACCAAGCCCAAGCCAGCCGCTGCCCGGCAGACCGCGTCCACGGAGATCGCGATCTACAGCTGGAAGTACTAGCCGCCGATGTCCGCGGACACAGCGACCGCCGACGACGGCACCGGTCCCGCTCCTCCCAGCGGCGCCCGCCCCCAGGGGACGCCCGGCGAGACGCTCCGTCGCGGTGCCCCGCAGGAGACGCCCGGCCGGCACGCCACCGTGCCGGGCGCGAAGCGTCAGGCGCTCTGCGTGGGCTTCTGCAGGCGGGCGGAGATCAAGGATTCGAGCGCGTCGGCCGCCAGCTCGGCGTACCGGGCGAAGTCGGTGTCGTCGCCGGCAGCCGCGGCCACCCGGAAGCCGTCGGTGAGGGCCCGCCCCATGACGGCCATGTCGTGCGCCAGCTCCGTCGCGACGTCCTCCGTCATCCCCGCGTACGAGGCACGTAGTCGGGACACGACGAGCTGGAACATCTCCTTGCGGATGGCGAGGTACCGCTGCCGGGCGAGGTTGTCCTCCAGCCGCCGCTCGAAGGCGAAGACCAGGCCGATGCTCCAGAACGCGGCGGCCGGATCGGCGAGGCTTCCGGAGGCCGCCGCCGAATCGCTGATGCTGTGCCGCAGCAGCTCGCGCATGCCGTCGACGGACGCGTGGGTCTGCCGCCAGACATCGAAGCAGTGGTCGAGCAGCTCGACGAAAAGCTGCTCCTTGTTTTGGAAGTGCCAGTACACGGACCCGATCGGCAGGCCCGACGCGCGCGCGACGTCGGCCATGGTCGTCCCCTCGTACCCGACCTCGACCGCACGCGAGAGCACGGCCTCGAGTATCGCCCGCTTCGATGCGTCGGACGCCTGGTGGGTCTTGCGCCTCGCGGCCATCGGTCCCCCTCGCTGAACTGCGGACTGCAGTTCTATCAAATTCGCGTCATCCCTTGACACCGGCGGAGGCCGCTCGTCATCGTAATGCTCATTCTAGAACGTCGCTTCTAGGGAGCCGCCGGCGGAACGTGACCCGGCACGCGGACCACCTCTTCCCGGCGGCCCAGTGCGATGGCACGGCTCCGCTCGATCCCGAGACAAGGAGGTCTCCTTGAGGATCACCGACCACATCGCTCACGAGAGAATGACCGGCCTGCAGATCCGCGCCGTCATCGTCGCGATCGCCCTGATCGTGCTCGACGGCTACGACGTCTCGCTCACGTCGTTCGCCGCCCCGTACATCGAGAAGGGCTTCGGGGTCTCCAAGGCCGAGCTCGGACTCGTCATGTCCGGCGCCCTGATCGGCATGCTCGTGGGCTCGATCATCGTCGCGCCGCTCGCCGACCGCATCGGCAGACGCAAAATGGGCGTCATCTCCACCGTGACGATCGCGGCAGGCATGTTCATCGGCCCGTTCGCGACGCCGGAGACCGGCACCGGGCCCCTCGTCGTGAGCCGCGTCGTCACCGGTGTCGGCATCGGCTCCCTGGTGGCCGTGGTCGGCGTCATCCTTGCCGAGTACACGGGCAAGCGTGTGTACGCGCTGGTGATGGCCGTCTACGCGGCCGCGATCAACGTCGGCGGGCTGCTCGGTTCCATGATCGTGGGCCCGATGCTCGGCGCGCACGGCTGGCAGTTCGGCTGGTGGGTCGGCTTCGCCCTGAGTGCCGTCGCCGCGGTGGCCACGCTCGCTTTCCTTCCCGAATCGCTCGCCTGGCTCTCCGAGGGCCGTCGCGCGGACTCCCTGCAGCGGCTCAACGCGCTCCTGACGAAGATGCGCCGCCCCGCGCTCGAAGCGCTCCCCGAGTCGGACTCGACGGGCGTCAAGGCGAAGGGTTCGCTGCGTACCGTGCTCACCGGCCGGACCGGCTTCTTCACGCTGCTGATGATCGTCGGGTACGTCGCGTACATGCTCAGCTTCTACTTCATGACGAACTGGGCGCCGAGCGTCGTCGCGGACGCACACCACAACCCGGCGCTCGCCCCGCAGCTCGTCACCGCCTTCAGCGTCGGCGGCATCCTCGGCAACGTGCTGTTCGGCTTCCTCGGCGGCAGGCTCAACGTCCGCATCCTCGCCCCGGTCTTCCTGCTGCTGGCCACCGCCGCGCTGTCTCTGTTCGGCCTCGCCGGCCCAGGGATGCCGACCGCCTGGTGGACCCTGTTCCTGGCCTCGTTCTTCGTCTGCGCGGGCACCGCCGCCTTCTACGCGATCGTCCCGACGCTGTACCCGACGCTGGCCCGCTCGACCGGTTTCGGTGTGGTCATCGGCGTCGGCCGGTTCGGCGGCATCGTGGCGCCGATCGTCGGCGGTGCGGCCTTCGACGGGGGCATGGGGATGGGGGCGGCCTTCACCGTCTTCGCGCTGCCCATGCTCGTCGCCGGACTCTGCGTCCTGGTCCTGCACCTGGGCATGCGCCGTTCCGACACGCCGGTCGCTCAGCCCGCGCTCGCCGGTACCGCCGCGTAGCAGCCGACCACCACTTCCGAGAAAGGGAAACCACACCATGCCTCTGGCTGTCGCAGCGCTCTCCCACGCGCCCTCCTTCGGCAACGTCGACCCTGGCGGGGAGACATTCGCCGAGATCAACGCCGCCATCGACGAGGTCAGGGGGTTCGTCGCCGAGTACGACCCCGACGTGGTCGTGGTGTTCGGGCCCGACCACTTCAACGGCCAGCTCTACTCGCTGATCACCCCGTGGGTGATCGGTGCGGTCGCCGAGGGCATCGGTGACTACGGCACCACCGCGGGGGCGCTCCCCGTCGACGGCGACGCCGCCCGGGCCTTCCACGCGGCGGTGCTGGGCGAGGGCATCGACATCGGCCGGAGCGAGCGGATGAAGGTCGACCACGGCGTGGTCCAGCCACTCGACTTCGTGTTCGGGAAGGGCTTCACGCAGCCGATCGTGCCGGTGTTCGTGAACGCGATCGGTCTGCCGCTCTCCCCGATGCGGCGGGTGCGCCTGATGGGCGAGGCGTTCGGCCGGGCAGCCCGGGCGATGGACAAGAAGGTGCTGTTCCTCGCCTCGGGCGGTATCTCCCACAACCCGCCGATACCGCGTTGGGAAGGCGCCCCCGGCACCGTGCACGAGCGCCTGGTCTCGTACGCGCCCTCCGCCGAGGAGAGGCAGGAGCGGGAGCAGATGATCGTCAAGGGCATCCAGGCGATAGCCGACGGCAAGGCGCCGAGTGACCCCCTTAACGAGGAATGGGACACGCTCGTGCTCGACGTGCTCCGCTCCGGCGACCTCGACCCGGTCGACGGCTGGGAGAACGGATGGTTCATGGCGGAGGGCGGCTCGGCCGCGCACGAGATGCGTAGCTGGATCGCCGCCTACGCGGCGCTGTCCACCGCCGGCCCGTACCGCTTCGCCGTCGACCGCTACTGGGCGGTCGAGAAATGGGGCGCCGGCTTCGCGATCCAGGCGGCGGTGACCGCATGAACCAGACCGCAAAGACGCACTTCGCGACCCTCTGGGAGGAAATCGCGGACCTGGAGCACACGCTGCGGTACGTGGACGCCGGCGGCTACCGCACCCGGGTGCTCGACTTCCCCGCGGCGGCCCCCGACGCACGGACGGTCGTGCTCGCCAGCGGCACCAGCGGTCACATCGAGGCGTGGACGCAGAACATCCGCGCGTTCGTGGAAGCCGGTTTCCGGGTGGTCGGCTACGACTATCCGGGCCACGGGTACACCTCGCTGGCCGACCATCCGCTGGAGATCCGCGACTACCAGGAGCACCTGCTCGCCCTGCTCGACGCCCTGGCACTGGAGCGCGTCCACCTCGCCGGTGAGTCGCTCGGCGGGTGGCTCGCGCTGAAGTTCGCGCCGATCCACCCCGACCGGCTGCACACGGTGATCCTCTCCGCACCGGGAGGTCGGGTGGTCGGGGAGCCGCAGCTGGACCGGACGCAGTCGGTGAGCGCCCAGGCGGTGAGCGAGCCGACCTTCGACAACGTGAAGAAGCGCCTGCAGGTCGTGATCCACGATCCGGAGAACATCACCGACGAGCTCGTACGCGTCCGCCAGGCGATCTACGCCCGCGACGGGTTCAGCATGGCGAACGTGTCCGCCCTGCGGGAGCCGGAGCGGCGCTGGCGCAACCGAGTGACGGACGACGACTTCGCGGCGGTCCCGGTCCCGGCCTTGATGGTGTGGACCGACAACGAGCCGACCGGCGACGAGGCCGAGGGAGAGCGCCTGTGCGGGCTGCTCCCGGACGGCGAGTACCTGCTGATACGCGGCGCCGCGCACTGGCCGCAATGGGAGGGAGCCGCCGAGTTCAACGCCGCTGCGGTCGCCTTCCTGAAAAAGCACGCCTGATCGGAAGAACCATGCCTGACGAAAGGACCGGAGTGAGCGTCGACCAGGAGACCGTCACCCGGATAGCACGCGAGCTCTTCGAGGCGAAGCGCGACGTGTACACCGTGCCGTACGTGAGCCCCCGGCTCCCCGAGCGCGATCTCGACGCGGCCTACGCGATCTCCGCCGAGTTCGCCGCCCTCCGCGAACGGGAACTGGGCGTGAAGCGGGTGGGCCGCAAGGTCGGCCTGACCAATCACCTCGTACAGCAGCGCGTGGGCATCGACGAACCCGACTACGGCATCATCCACGACGACATGGTGCATGCCTCGGGAACACGCCTTCCCCTGTCCCGGTACAACCGCCTGCTCATCGAGGCCGAGGTCGCGTTCGTGTTGAAGAGCGACATCCTCGATGCCACCCGCGAAAGCGTCGAGGCCGCGATCGATTACGTGACCCCCGCGTTCGAGGTCGTCGACTTCCGCTACGACGGGTCGGTCGGACAGATCGTCGACACCATCGCGGACAACGCCGGCTGCAGCGGCATCGTCCTCGGCGAGGAGCAGCACCCGTACGGCGAGGTCGATCTGACCAAGGTGGAGATGGTCATCACGGGCGGCGGCACCGAGATCACCCGGGGCGTGGGCAGCAATGTGCTCAAGGACCCGGTCAACGCGGTGATCTGGCTCGCCGGGACCGCGCTCCGCACGGGCGAGCCGCTGCGCGCCGGCGAGGTGCTGCTGTCGGGCTCCATCGGCTACATCGAGCCGTGGCCTGCCGATGTCGAGTGCGTCGCCACCATCACCGGACTCGGTCGCGTGGTCGCGACCGCGGACTCGAAAGGCTGAAGATGAACGACTACCGCCCCGTCGACGCGACGACTCGCGTCGAGATCGAGCAGCTCATCGCCGAGATGCTCTACCGCCTCGACCACAACCAGGCGGACACCACCTGGGAGCTGTACACCGAGGACGGCGTCTCGGTCGGCCCGATGGGCGACATGGACCGCGCGGCCATGAAGGCCTGGGGTGCCGAGCGCGCCCGGCAGACGGACGTCGTCGGCCGCCACTTCATCGGTGGGATCCGCCTGGTGCGGGACGGCGAAGAGGTCGAGGGAACGGTGCAGTACCTCACGTTCCGGGACACGAACGAGCCTCAGACGCAGCCCGCCTCGGTCGGTGAGTTCCGCGAGCGCTACCGCAGGGTCGACGGCCGATGGCTGTTCTCCCGCCGCGAGATCGTGCCGGTCTTCGGCGGCCAGGCGGCCGCGGCGCACGCCGCGCGGCTGGCCGGGCGAGAGGGAACGGCGCAGTGAAGCAGACAGCTCTCGGCGGCAGGAACCCTGTCCTCTACCACCAGTCGCTCCCCTCGTTCTCGATGCCGGAGTGGGCGGCGGCCGCCGGATACGACGGGGTGGTCCTCGATCTCCAGCACGGTGAGCTGGGGCTTGAGGCGGCATGCGGAATCCTGCGCTCGATTCCGCGGGAGAACGCGTACGCGTACGCGCGCGTCGGCTCGCTGGATCCCGCGCCGATCCTGCGGCTGCTCGACAGCGGGGCCCGCGGCATCGTCGCACCCACCGTCGAGTCCCGGTCCCAGGCCACGGCCCTGGTCGCCGCCACCATGTACCCGCCGGTCGGGAACCGCAGCCTGGGTCCGTCCAGGCCGGCGCTGTACCCGGGCGACTCCTACACCGAGGCCGGCAACCGCGCGGTGTCCGCCATCGCCCAGATCGAGACGAAGGCCGGCGTCGACCGTGCCGAGGAGATCGTCTCGACCCCGGGCCTGGACTCGATCTACATCGGCCCGGCCGACCTGGCCGTCTCCTACGGCCTGCCCGGACGCGGCGACTGGGAGGACGGCCCCGTACGCGAGGCGATCGCGTACCTGCGCGAGCTGACGACCGCGCACGGCGTCACCCTCGGCATCTACTCCGGCCGGCCGGAGTACGCCACCGGCCTCCTCGCCGACGGCCTTGTCGACTATGTGGCACTCGGCATCGATCTCGTCCTGCTGAACCGCGCGTTCGGCGACACCATCGCCGAGCTGGACTCGGCACGATCCGCACGGAGCAAGTCATGAAGAAGGTCTGCGACGTCCTCGTCGTCGGTGCGGGCCCCGTCGGCCTGACCCTGGCCAACCTGCTCGGACAGCAGGGTGTCGACGTCCTCGTCGTCGAACGGGAGCAGGAACTCGTCGACTACCCGCGGGCCGTGGGCATCGACGACGAGGCGCTGCGCGCGATGCAGACCGCCGGCCTCGTCGACGAGGTGCTCCCGCACACCATCCCCGACCAGAAGATCTACATGGTCAACGGGGACCGGATGATCCTCTCCGAAGTGAACCCCACGACGCGCGAGTTCGGCTGGCCGCGCCGCAACGGCTTCGTGCAGCCGCTGGTCGACCAGGTGCTGCTCGCCGGTCTGGACCGCTTCCCGAACGCCGCCGCGCGCTTCGGCGCCGAGGTCGTGGACCTGGCCGAGGACGCGGAGGGCGTGGTCGCCACCCTCGCGAACGGCGACACGGTGCGCGCGCTGTACGTCGTCGCCGCCGAGGGCGGAGCCTCGCCCACCCGCAAGCGCCTGGGCATCTCGTTCGAGGGCGAGACCCGGCCGACCGACGGCATCGTGATCGACGTCGCCAACGACCCGATCGGTACGCCCCATGCCGTCTTCGGCGGGGATCCGGCCCGCAGCTACGCCTCCATCGCACTGCCTCACGGCATCCGGCGCTGGGAGTTCACGCTCTTCGAGCACGAGTCGGAGGCCGACGTCGACAACGACGAGTACGTCTTCGGTCTGCTGGCGCCACACGTGCCGGACCCGTCCAAGCTGGACATCATCCGCCGCCGCGTCTACCGGCACCACGCCCGTGTCGCCGGGCGGTTCCGCCAGGGGCGGATCTTCCTCGCCGGTGACGCCGCCCATGTCATGCCGGTCGTCGGCGGCCAGGGCTGGAACTCGGGCATCCGCGACGCCTTCAACCTCGGCTGGAAGCTGGCCGCCGTCGTCAAGGGCCTCTCGGCCGACGGTCTGCTGGACACGTACGAGGTGGAACGGCTGGGCCACGTCACGCAGATGGTCGCCGTCTCCCTCGGGATGGCGAAGGAGATGACCGACCACGATCCCGAGAAGGCCGCCGAGCGCGACCGGATCGCCGCCAACCGCACCCCCGAGGAGCGGGAGGCCCAGAAGCGGCAGGCGTTCAAGCCCCAGCCGAAGTTCGACCGGGGCGTGGTGGTGCACACGCCGCTGCCGACGTTCAAGTCGCTGCCCGACCGCGACGTGCCCAGGCTCGCCGGGTCGATCTTCTTCCAGCCGACGGCCACCGATGCCGATGGCGTGGAGATACTGCTCGACGACGCGACCGGGCAGGGCTGGCGGATCCTCACCTGGAACAACGACCCGACGGCGTTCCTGTCGGCCCCGCGGCGCACCGCGCTCGACCAGCTCGGCGCCCACCTCGTACAGGTGGTGCCGAAGGCGCAGCTGCCGTGGGCGCGCAAGCATGCCGCGGCCGGCGTCACCGTCGTCGGCGACCTCGGCGGCGAGTCGAGCCTGCAGGCCTGGTTCGACGCACGGCCGGTCGGCGCTGTCATCGTCCGCCCCGACCATGTGATCGCCGCCGAATGCCTGGCCCAGGAGCTCGACGACGTTGTCGCCCGGGTCCTCAAGGCCGCCTGCGTCGTCTGACGGAGGGCGGAGCTCCGACCCCGGCGGGACGGTGCGCGTCGAGTCCGACACCGAACGAGGGTCGCAACCGTCCGGTCCCTCGCGACGGCTCTCGTGCGTCCTCCCGCCGCGGTCAATGCGGCAGTAGGCGGGCGCGTGACTCATGGCTGCCGGCACAACTGCCTGTCCTGTACTCCCACCTTCACTGGTAGCACCGTTCTAGAATGGGCATGTTGATGATGGGGCACGGATGACGGGCGGCGACAGGGTGGCGGCATGAAGCAGGGCACGCGGCAGGCGCGTTCGGACCGGAGCCGGGAGCAGATCCTGCAGGCTGCACTGGACCTGGCGGTGGAGCACGGCTACCAGGGAACGACCATGGCGGCCGTCAGTACGGAATCGGGCCTGCCCATCGGCTCGGTCTACTGGCACTTCAAGAACAAGGAGCAGCTCTTCGTCGCCCTGCTCGAGCACTGCTACGAGGTGTGGATGAAGATCCACGCCAGCCCCGAGGGGCTGCGCCGCAAACTTTCGCGGGGCATCACCGGCCTGGCCGGCGCCGATCCGGAGCAGCACACCAAGGAGGAAGCCCTCCTCAAGGCCGCCATGATCTGGGCGCTGAGCAAGCGGCTCGGCGGTCTGGGTGAGGACAGCGAGGTCCGTGCGGCGTACCTGCGGATCCGGATGGAGATGTTCAAGGTGAACGTCCAGCGGGTCACCGAGTCCATCCCCGACGAGATCACCGAGCGCTTCCCTGACATGCCCGTCAAGCTCGCGGTGCTGAGCCTGGCGTTCACCGACGGCTTCTACGTCCACGCGAACTCCGAGGTGCACCTGGACCTGGACTTCGAGGAGTACGCCGATCTGGCCGCGCAGGCGCTGGAGGCCGTCGTGGACAACTTCGCCCGCCGGGCGGCAGAGGAGCGGCCGGACTCCTGAGCTGCCAGGCGGAGCGGGGGAGTCAGACGCCGCGGGTCAGTCCGCCGTCGACGCGCAGGTTCTGTCCGGTGGTGTACGTGGCGTCGCAAGCGACGAAGGCCACCATCCGGGCGACTTCCTGGTAGGCGGCGGCCCTGCCCAGCGGAATCGCGGAGGTCCATTCGGCCGGAACGGACTCCGGGTCGGCGACGGTGTACCCCGGGAGCACGTTGTTGACCCGGATACCGTCCGCGGCGACTTCGTCGGCCCACAGCTTCGTCCAGGTCGTCATCGCGGCCCGGGCCACCATCGAGGTGGGGAAGCGGGGCGAGGGCTCGGTGGGGCTGGCCGACGAGATGTTGACGACGCTGCCGCCGCCCTGCGCGCGCATCGGCGCCAGGGCGGCGCGGCAGGCCCGCACCACGTTGAAGAAGTACAGGTCGAAGCCAGCGGCCAAGTCCTGGTCGGTCAGCTCCTCAAGCTTCCCTTTGGGGCCGTGGCCCGCGCTGTTGACCAGCACATCCAGCCGACCCCAGACGGAGACCACCTGCCCGACGGCCGCCTCGATGACCCCGGCTTCGGTGTAGTCGCCGCGGATGGCGAGGCCGCCCAGCTCACCGGCCAGCTCGGCCGCCCCTTCGCTGCGCGCAAGCACCGCCACCCGGTGGCCGCGTGCGGCCAGTTCGCGTGCTGAGGCGGCACCGATGCCGCTGCTGCCGGCGATCACGAGGGCGGTGGGGGACGCTTCGGTCATGTGCACTGCTCCTGGCTATGAGGCGGATCCGGTCAAACCGCGCGTGGCCCGCTTCCGTATGGCTGCGCCGGCAACGGTGCTCCCACTCGGGCGCGACCTCGGCGGCCACTGGGCGATCCCTGACTGGAGCAAGCCCTCTAGAATTACGGTTCTACTCGAACGTAACCGGCCTCACCTCGGACGTCAACAGCCGGGCCCTCCTCCGATGGTGCACCAGCGGAACCGCCCTGCCGCCCGGACGCGTGGAACGCTTCGCGCGGACCTTCCGCCCCGGCGGGACTATGCGGGCCGTTACTGGGGCGCGGGGGCGAGGGCCCGGTCGCTGCCGGCGCGAGGACCTGGCGGATCTGGTGTCCGTCGGCACCCTGGTCGGACCCGACGTGCCGACACTGAGCCGTCGGAAAACCCGAGGGCGACTGGAGCAACTGCGCGCAGTGGAGAACGGCCGACCGCCTCTCGCACCGGCCCGGTGAACCTCGCATCAACGGCCTGAGCACGCGCTGTGACCGGACCCTGGCCTGGTGCGGAGTCTTGTGACCGTAGGCCGCCTTCTTCAGCCGTTGCCGCTCCAGCAGAAGTGGATCGCGACGCCAGGGGGGGCGTGCTCATGTCGTCTCGTCATGGAGGGGGTCCAGGGTGGTGAGTTCTTCCAGCGACAGGCGCAGGGAGCTGACGGCGACGTTCTGGACGAGGTGGTCGAGATTGCCGGTGCCGGGGATGGCCAGGACATGGGAGCCCTGGTGGAGTGTCCACGCCAGCCGGATCTGGGCTGCGCTGACGCCGTGGGCGCGAGCGATGGTGTGGACCTCCGGGCTGTGGTCGATGGTCGCGCCGGCGGTGCGTCCGGCACCGGCGATCGAGTAGAACGGCACGAACGCGATGCGCTGTTCACCGCAGAGGTCGAGGAACTTCTTCTGCTCGGGCGACGCACCGATGCCGTACATGTTCTGGACGCAGACCACCGGCGCGATGCTCTGGGCCTCGGCGAGGTGGTGCGGGCGGATGTTGGACAGGCCCAGGTGACGGATGAGTCCGGCCTCGCGCAGTTCGGCGAGTGCTCCGAAGCGTTCGACGATGGAGTCGGTGCCGACGATGCGCAGGTTCACCACGTCGAGGTGGTCGCGGCCGAGCTGGCGCAGGTTCTCCTCGACCTGGCCGCGCAGTTGCTCGGGTGTGGCGTGCGGCAGCCACTGGCCCGAGGGATCGCGGCCTGGTCCGACCTTGGTGGTGATGACGAGGTCGTCCGGGTAGGGGGCCAGCGCCTGGTTGATCAGCTCGTTGGCCGAGCGCAGCGGCGAGAAGTAGAACGCGGCGGTGTCGATGTGGTTCACGCCGAGCTCGACCGCGCGGCGCAGCACGCTGATCGCCTGGTCGCGGTCGCGTGGGAGGGCATCGGCCGCCAGCGCCTCGCCGTGCTGCGGCAGGCGCATCGCGCCGAAACCGACCCGGTGGACCGGCAGGTCGCCGAGCCTCCAGGTGCCCGATGCCGCCGCGGTGATCGTCTGTGAGGTCATGGCGGGATGATCTCCGCACGGTAGGCTGGGCCGCCATTGATTCATACATACCTGAATCTATTGAGGTGGTTGTCCTGGCAGAGCTGGCGTTCTCGACGAGCGATCTGGCGCACGTACGGTTCGCCGTCTCACCGATGTGGGAGATCGCGCCCAGCTTCCGACTGCTGAGGTCCGACACTGCGCATCCGGTCCACCGGACCTGGGCCGACCAGGTACGCCCCCGTATGGTGGCCGCCGGGCTGGACCGGGGCTGGCTCTGCGAGCTGATCCCGCCCACCGGCGGCTACATCCCCGACTTCCTCAACCCGGCCCCCGCCGGACCAGCCCCCACCCCGGCGGCAGAGCGCGACGCGATCCGGGCCTCGCCCGCCGACCGAGTACGCCAGGACCTCGACCACCTGGCCCGCCACCAGGGAACCCTCGGCCCCCGGCTCCGAGCCCTGCACAACGACCCGCAGGGGCTCCTCGCCAAGGTCACACAAGAAATCGAAACCTACTGGGAACTGGCACTCGCCCCCTACTGGGCACGAATCCGGGCAGTCCTGGACGCAGACATCCTCTACCGGGCCCGCATGGCCGCCGAGCACGGCACCGGCCACCTCCTCAACGACCTGCACACGTCCGTCAGCTGGGACGACAACGCACTGCGGATGTCCCACCGCAAGCAGCCCCTGACCCGCACGACGGCAGGCGCAGGACTACTGCTGATCCCCTCGGTCTTCACCGGACCGCGCCTGCGCACCCGCACGACGCCGCCGGACCCACCCCAACTCGCCTATCAGGCACGCGGTGTCGGCTCACTCTGGCAGGCACGGCCCGCCACACGAGCCGACACTCTCTCCGCCGTACTGGGCCGCTCACGCACCCTGCTGCTGACCGAGTTGGAGGTTCCGGCTTCCACCACACAGCTGGCCCACCGCACCGGACTCTCCCCCGCCGGGGTGTCCCAATACCTCACCGCGCTACGCAACGCGGGCCTGGTCAGCGCCCACCGGGCCGGCCGCTCCGTCCTCTACGCCCGCACCGCCGCAGCCGAAGTCCTTCTCCAAGCCGCCTCCGCCTGACCTCACGTCAACCCCCGAAGGAGCTACGGAGCCGACCACTTGGGCTCGACCGCTGAAGCGTGCGGCAGGTCGGAGCCGGGCACCGCGGGCCGGCCGGATGACGCCTGGGCTGCGGCCGCGGTAAGGCATCCGACGACCAGGAGCACTTTGAGGTGGTGGGCCACGTCGCCCTTATTCGCGTCGAGTCGCGCCGCGAACTGCCCAGGCGCACCGATCCCCAGGACGTCCTCAGGAGGCGGCAGACAGGGAGGCTGATCCCGCATACCAAGCGTGTCTAAACTCGTTGACGCTTTCGCAAGGGCGGTGCTCTACTCCCCCGCCATGACAACTCTGACGAAGCTTCAGCCCGCCCCTGTCATCGATGAGACCGCCCGGCTGCTGACCGAGCACTACGTCTTCCCCGAGACAGCCGAGCAGCTCGCCGGCCTGCTGCGACGACGCCTCGCCGAGGGCGCCTACGACGTCGACGGTGCCGAGGAGCTCGCCCGTCTGGTCACCGCGGACCTCCAGTCCGTCAACGGCGACCGGCACCTGAGATTGAAGCACCACGCCGACCCGGTGTCCCCGCAGCAGGGGGCGGCCACCCTGGACGCCATGCGCCGGGACTTCGACACCTCGCTGGGCGGTGCGCCCCGGGTGGAGTTGCTCGACGGAGGGGTGGCCGTACTGGAGCTGGCGCCGATGCTGTTTCCGCTGGAGTGGGCCGCTGAGCCGCTGGGCGCCGCGCTCACCCTGGCCTCCCGCGCGCAGGCGCTGATCGTGGACCTCCGCTCCAACCGGGGCGGCGACCCGGACACGGTCGCCTTCGTCTGCAGTTACCTGCTCGACGAGCGCACCCACCTCAACACCATGTACTGGCGCGACGGCGAGCGCAGCGAGCAGTCCTGGAGCCTGCCGCACGTTCCGGGCGCGCGCTTCGGTGGCAGCAAGCCGTTGTACGTGCTGACCAGCGGCAGCACCTTCTCCGCCGCTGAGGAGCTGGCGTACGACCTCCAGCAGCTCGGCCGCGCCGTTGTCGTCGGCGAGCGCACCCGCGGCGGCGCGCATCCGTGCCAGGGCTTCACCGTGCACCCGCACCTGGAAACCACCGTCCCCGTCGGCCGCGCCGTCAACCCCGTCTCCGGCACGAACTGGGAAGGCACCGGTGTACAGCCGGACATCCCTTGCGCCGCCGCCGACTCCCTCGACCACGCCGACACCCAGGCCCTCGCCCGGCTGGGGGGCTGACCCGGCCCAGCTCACGCGCCGGGATTACGGGACCGGCGTGCAGGTAATCGAGGTTTTTCAGACAGCGTGCGGCAATCTCGTTGAGCATTCGGTTCGCAAAGAGGGCCAACGCTTGACCAACAGCACGAACTACCATCGGGCCGGGAAGCCCCAGCGCCTCCCAGCCCGCCCGGGTGACCGGCCGTCAGGCAGCGAACGACGATCTCCCGGAGATACTCGACTGGGCCGTTGGCTCGGGCCCGGCTGGTCCCTGGCCGGCGGAACCGACTTCCTGATGTCCGCTCCCCCAGACGCCGCCCACACCGAAGCACCACCGACGACCCCCGACGGCTACCAACTGAGCACCTGGAACCGGCCCGGCGTGGCACACACCCTGATCCGCACCGCCGACGGCGCCTTCGCCGCGCGCGGCCAGGCCGCCGTCAGCTGTGTGTCGGGGGGAGCTGACGTGGAGAACATCCTGTCCGTGGCCATCGGTGCTTGTCTCGGCCTCTCCCTTCCTTGACGGCAAGCGCTCGGTCTACGCCTTCGACGTTCCCGCTCAGACCGGCGGACGCGTCACCGTGATCGTCAGGCGCGGACACACCACGGCCGCGGAACACGACCACGACGGTCGGTGATGAGCGCCCGGCACTCACTCCGGTGTCCCACGCGAAAGTGTTTCGGAGCGGCCGGCACGGGTCGGGCGCTGGTACTTGTCGGCGCTGTAGATGCCCTCCCGGCAAGGGCCAGGGAAAGAACCGGCCCGCGCTCGGGTGGTTTCGGGCGCCGTCCACGCAGATGTCGGCGCCGTTGATCCCGCCGACGCGGGGCGGCACCAGGAAGCACCACGTCCGCCACCTCGTGCGAGTCGACCGTCTGGCCACGAGGGAAGTCGTCCTGGCTGAAGGGCCCGAAGGCGCCGGCTTCGGGGCCATGCTCGAGTACGACGTTCGCGTCAGCCGCCTTCCGGCGTTGCACTTGTGCAGGCAGCGACCCTCGCTGGTGTACCTGTCGGGAACCCGCCGGGCTCCTGTGACGGTGTGAGTGATCGTGGCCCCGGCTCCGTGGGCGCCGACCTGGATCAGACGAAGTGGGTGGGAGGTGACGGCGTACCGGCGGCTAGGGCGTCGAGGGCCGCACGGGCATCGTCCAGCATGGCCGAGGGGACCAGGTCCGCCATGCTGAGCACGGCGCGGTACTCCGTCTCCGCCTCGGCGAGCTGACCGAGGTGGACGAGTGCATGAGCCATGTGCAGGTGGGCCATGCCTGCCCGTTCGTGCCAGCCCTGGGCCTCAAGCTGCCCCCGGGCGAGACGCAAGGCGTCGACGGCCTCCTGCCAGCGCCCTTGATTGAGATGCGCGAACGACACATAGAACGCGGCGAACGCGATCGTGGTGTCCCGCACGTTGGACGGAACGCGGTCGCGGTGTTCGGAAGCGGCGAGGAGGTCCATCACCTCGTCATAGGCAGCGACGGCTTGCCGCGGGCGACCGGCCTTCTCCGCCACCCTGATGGTCATGGTCGACGCCGCCAGGTACCCGTTGACCTCGTCGGCCTGCCTGAACAGCTCCTTGGCACGCTGATAGTGGTCGGCGGCGGGCGGCAGGTCGTCGACCAGAGCGTGCAGTCCGCCGAGATGGTGGTGGGCCCAAGCCTGCTGAGTCACGTCCCCACACTTCTCGGCGATGGCGAGCGCGTGCCTGGCTTCGCCGACCGCCTTGTCGTGGCGGCGTTCGCCGATCCAGTAGGCCCCTGCCAGGCTGTTGCGGTGGCTGGCCTCCCGTACGGGGTCGCCCAGGGCTGCCGCGGCCTCGGCGGAGCGTTTGTATACCTCGATCCAGTGTCCCCAGGACACCCAATGGTCGGAGAACCAGATCGTCGCGTCCGCGACCTCGATGACCTTGGCGTGTTCACCGGCCTCCGCGGCCTGGCGGAAGGCGGCGAGCCAGTTGTCGCTCTCCGCCTTCATCCACCGCATCGCCTGCTCGCGGTCGTCGAGGGCGACCAGCCTGCCGGGGGCCGACGGCGGTGCACCGTGGTCCGGCTCGTACCAGCGGCCCGCGAGGACGACCGTGTCCAGCAGCCAGGACCGCAGGCGGGCTTTTGCGGCAACCGACGCCTCGTCACCGTCCTCGGCACGGTGGCGAGCCCCCGCGTACAGCCGCAGAAGGTCGTGAAAGCGATAGCGGTCCCCGCGGGAGGCCGTCAGCAGGCCCGCGTCAAGGAGCTCTTCCAACAGGTCTTCGGCTGCCGGCAGGGACGTGTCCGCGAGCACGGCCGCCGACGGAGCGCTGAAATCCGCCCCGGGCAGCAGCGACAGCAACCGGAACATGCGGGCGGTGCCAGAGGCCAGACGCGAATAGGAGAGGGCGAAGGCGGTGTTGACACGAAGGTCTCCCGCGCTGAGAGCGTCGAGCCTGCGCTCCTCGTCAGTGAGCCGGTCGGCGAGCCGTTGCAGGCTCCAGTTGGTGCGGGTGGCTGCCCAGTTCGCGGCCACCCGCAAGGCCAGGGGAAGGTGCCCGCACAACTCGGTCACGGCGAGGACGGCCGCGGGCTCCGCGTCTGTGCGGTTGGCGCCGACCACGGCCCGGAGCAGCGAGGCGGAGTCCTCCCGGGTCAGTGCGCCGAGCTCCACACGGTGCACTCCCTCCAGGCCGGCGAGCGTGCGTCGGCTGCTCATCACGATAAGGAGCCCGCCCTCGTGCGGCAGCAACGGTCTGACCTGTGCCTCGCTACCGACATTATCGAGGACGACGACCGCGCGGAGAGCGGCTGCGGTCGCGTGGTACCGGGCGAGACGTTCCTCGGCACTCTGCCGGCCCAGCTCGGCGTCGGCCACGCCCCAGGCGCCCAGCAGGCGTAGCACGACCTGATCCGCCGAGAGCGGCTGTACGTCGAGGCCCCGCATGTCGATCAGGAACGCTCCATCCGGAAAGGACGGAGCGGACTCCTCGGCCAGTCTGACCGCCAAGGTGGTCTTGCCACTGCCGGGCGGCCCGGACAGCACCGTCACCGGCGCCGGTGAGCGCACCGCCTTGTTCTCCGTCCGAGACTCCGTGACCCACTGCTGCACGAGGGCACGCAACGCGGCCAGCTCCGCATGCCGGCCCACAAAGTCCCGAACGCCTCTGGGCAGCGTGTAGGGCGACGTCGGCGGGACGGAAGGCTTCGCCGCGGGACGTCCGGCGCGGAGGGCCGCCACCAGTTCGGAGTGCGCCGCCTCGTCCAGCTCCAGACCCTGGGCCAGCGCGGTGACCGTTCCGCGCTGCGGGCGAAGACTCCGGCCCCGTTCCATGTCACCGATCGCGCGCACCGAAACGCCGGACGCCTCGGCTAGCTCCTCGATCGTCCAGCGGCGGGCCAGCCGCAACGCTCGCAACAGTCGGCCGAACGGCGTCCCTGCGACGCTTCCCTCACCCGCACTCACGACGCCGATTCTATGCATGACGCACGAGCTGAACCCCGACGGAGGCCGAGATCCACACCCCTCCCTTGCTGTGCGTTACGTCCAGTCGATCGCCTCGATCACCCGCCGGGGGTGCCGCCACCAGCCACCCCGCTTACACAGGTCGCCGGTTTCGGCCCCCTGGTTAAGCCGCGAGGACGGCTCGGGCGCGTTCTCGCAGGTCTCGGGCCGCAGGGGCTGTCTCGTGGGCGAGGCGGGTGCTCAGGTCTCGGAGCGGGCCGGTGCTTCGGTGAGAGCTGATCATTTCGGTAAGGTCCAGGGCGCGGTGGGCAGACGCACATGCGCGCTCCACGTCGCCCAGGTCGAGCAGGGCATCGGCCTGTCGTGCGGTGTAGAGGGCGGTGTCGCGTGCGTGCCTGGGGTCGATGAGCGCTTGCGGTTGGGCGAACACGTTCGCGGCGGGCCCGGGTTGGGCCAGGTCGCGGTGGCTGGAGGCCCGGGCGCCCAGGACTTCCGCCTCGTCGAACCAGTAGACCCAGTCCGGGTCCCCGTCTTGGTCGGTCGCTTCTGCGAGGAGTTGCCCGGCCCGGTCGAAGTCGGCCCAGCACCGGGCGTCTCCCAGCTGTGCGCGGGCTCGGCCTCGCCGGGAGGTGAGCATCGCCTCGACGCGGGGCGTTGCCCGGTCCCGTACGGCGGCGAGTCCGGCTGACGCCATGGCCTCGGCGTCCCGGAGCCGGCCGGTGTTGTACGCGGAGACGGTCCAGAAGTTCAGCGTGTTGGCGCCGAGCGCGTCGTCGCCGGCGGCTCGCGCGGCGCGCAGTGCGGTGTCGAAGGTGTTGTCGGCGCACTGTCCGTGGACATCGAGCATGGCCGCGGCTCGCTGGCGGGCGAGGTCGGAGGCGGCGGCGTGCAGGCGGACGCCGTGGTGGTCGCTGTAGGAGCGGTCGCGGATGATGCCGGTGACCAGGGCGAGCGCGCTGGAGGTTTCGGCGAGGACGATGCCGCCGCCGTCGGCGTCGTCGGCGCGCCGCAGCGCGGCGGCGCGTTCTTCCATCCGGGCCACGGCGGCTTCGCCGACCCGGTGGCCGGTCGTGAGTTGCCCTGCGGCTGCGGGATCGGCGGTCAGCCAGGCGAGCAGCGTGGCGGTCAGTGTTCCGCCGGCGATGAGGACCAGTTCCCTGCGTGTGGAGTCCACTGCGGTGCTCCCTGCGAGTTCGGTCGGTGCGGTGTAGGCGCCGAGGAGCGTCCAGGGCCTGGGCGTGGGTGGGTGTTGAGGGTCCTCGGCCAGCCACTCCGGCCATGGTCGCGCGTCGATGGCCTCTCGCGGAATACCGAGCACGTCCGCGATGACCGGCTGGGTCGGGCGGTCCGGTTCCCGACCCGTTTCCCAACGGCACACCCCGTCTTTCCCGCTGCTCAGGGGGCGCCCTGGAGCCTGTCCGACAAAAGATCTCCGTCTCCGTCCGGCCGCGCTCATCGTGGCTCAGGGCACTCGAAACATCTCTTCCCGACGCTAGTGTCGGGAACCTGGGCTAAGATACCGACTCAGGTGTCGGCAAAGCCTGTCGGTGCCTCTCCATGCCTTGGAACAGGTGGCTTTCGTATGTACACAGTGATGAACCGGATACCAGTCCCCTCGGTCGGCGCTGCGGTGTTCGAGGAGCGGTTCGCGGCGAGCATGCGCGCGACGCTGCCCGGCGTGCCGGGGCTGGCGGGTGCGCGGCTGCTGCGTCCGCAGCAGGAGGGCGGGGCGTACGCGGCGGTGATGGACTTCACGGACGCGGAGGCGTTCGCGGCCTGGATGCGGTCGGACTCCTTCCGGGCCGCGCACGGGCCGTCCGAGGCCGGTGTGTCAGCCGACGGGGCGGCCGGCGGCGTGGAGACGTTCGAGACCGTCGTCTCCCTCGGCGCCTGAACAGGACGGACGATCCCATGTTCCTCGCTCTTCGTGATCTGCGCTTCGCCCAGGGGCGGTTCGCCCTGATCGGCGCCGTCGTCGGAATGATCGCCGTCCTCGGCGTGATCCTCTCGGGCCTGGCCAGCGGCCTCGCCGACTCCGGTGTCTCCGCCCTGCGCGCCCTGCCCGTCACCCACCTCGCCTTCGACCGCTCGGCCACCGGCGAGCTGTTCTCCCGCTCCACTGTCACCACCGGCACCGCCGCCCGGTGGGCCGGCCAACCCGGTGTCCGCAAGGCCGAACCCCTCGGCCAGCAGCTCGTGCACGCCCAGCTCGGCGGCTCCGGCGGCAAGCAGCTCGACCTCGCCGTCCTCGGCGTGCGGCCCGGCGGCTTCCTCGCCCCCGCGCCGCTGTCCGGCAAGCCGCTGGCCGACGGCGCCCCGAACGGCGTCCTGGTCAGCGAGGAGATCCTCAAGGAGGGTGTCAAGGTCGGCGACCGCCTCACTGCCGGGCAGGCCGGAACCGAACTGACCGTGATCGGCACGATCGGCCACGCCTCCTTCGGCCACGTCGGCGTGGTCTATGCACCGCTGCCGCTGTGGCAGCAGCTCCACTACGGCCTGCCCGGCCCACTGCCCGACGCCGCCGCCCACCAGGCCACCGCCGTCGCCCTCCAACTCGCCCCCGGCACCGGCACCGCCGCCGCCGACCAGCGCCTGGACACCCGGACCGTCGACAAGGCCGGCACCTACGGCGCCTCGCCCGGCTACACCGCCGAATCCAGCACCATGACCCTCATCCGGGGCTTTCTCTACGCCATCTCCGCCCTCGTCGTCGGCTCGTTCTTCACCGTGTGGACCATCCAGCGCCGCCACGAGATCGCCCTGCTGAAGGCGATCGGCGCCTCCACCCGCTACATCCTGCGCGACGCCCTCACCCAGGCCGCCGCCGTCCTGCTCGCCGCCACCGCCGCCGGAACCGCCGTCGGCCTGGCCCTGGGCGGCGCCATGAACGGGTCCGCCCCCTTCTCCCTCCAGACCGACCAGGTCACCCTCGCCGCCCTCCTGCTCATCGTGTTGGGACTCGCGGGCGCCGCGGCCGCCATCCGCCACATCACCAAGGTCCAAGCCCTCAGTGCACTCGGAGCCAACCGATGACCCACCCCGCACCCATCACCGACAACGCCGCCACCGGGGCCGCGGCGCTGCGCCTGACCGGCGTCACCCTGCACCTGGGGAACGACCAGCAGCAGGTCACCGCCCTCGACTCCGTCGACCTGGCCGTCGCCCCGGGGGAGTTCGTCGCCGTCACCGGCCCCTCCGGATCGGGCAAGTCCAGCCTCCTCGCCGTGGCCGGCGGCCTGCAGAACCCCACCCACGGGACCGTCCACGTCGCCGGAACCGACCTGACCACGCTCAAGGAACACCAGCGCACCGCCCACCGCCGCCGCCACATCGGCTACGTCTTCCAGCACGCCAACCTCTTCGCCTCGCTCACCGCCCGCGAACAGCTCCTGCTCACCGCCCACGTCGCCGGACGCCTCGACACCGACACCCGCCGCCGCGCGGACGGCCTCCTCGAAGCCGTCGGCATGAGCGCCCGCGCCCACCACCGCCCCGACCACCTCTCCGGCGGCGAGCGCCAGCGCGTCGGCATCGCCCGGGCCCTCGTCCTCGCCCCCGAGGTCCTGCTCGTCGACGAGCCCACCTCCGCCCTGGACCGCACCCGCGCCCGGGACATCGTCGACCTGCTCGCCCAGCAGACCCGCACCCACCGCACCGCCACCGTCATGGTCACCCACGACCACGAGATACTGGACGCGGCCGACCGCGTCCTGACCCTGCGCGACGGCCGCCTGAGCTGACCGAGCCCACGAAAGGCACCCCCGCCGTATGCCGAAGATCAACGCCGCCACCGTCGCCGAGCACCGTGCCCAGCAACGCGCCACGCTGATCCAGGCCGCCGTCGACGTCCTCGTCGAGCAGGGCGCCGCCGCCGTCACCCCGGCCGCGGTCGGCGCCCGCGCCGGGCTCGCCCGCTCCAGCTTCTACCAGTACTTCCCCTCCGCCGCCGCCCTCCTCGCCTCCATCGTCGAAGAGGCGTTCACCGCCGCCGACACCGCCACCACCGAGGCCCTCGCCGACATCCACGAACCCGCCCAACGACTGGACGCCTTCGTCCGCACCGAACTCCACCTCGCCGCCCAAGGCGCCCACCGCCCCGCCAAAGCACTCCTGCAGGCCGACCTCCCGCCCGAGTGCCTGGCCCGCGTCCATGAACTCCACCGCCGCCACTACTCCCCCCTCCAAGCCGCGATCGCTGCCCTGACCGGAGCAGCCGACGCCCCGGAACTGATCGGCCAGCTCGTCGGCGGCACCGTCCAGGCCGCCATGACCGCCGTCGAACACGGCGCCGACCCCGCCCGTGTCGCCGACCGCACCCTTGCCCTCCTTCGCCACGGACTGACCCAGCCGACCGCCGACCGGCCACCCGCGTGATCACCTCTCCGCCTCGCGCAGCCACAGGATCAGCGACGCGACAACAACGCCCGCCTGGTAGCGGGCGGCGAGCTTGTCGAACCTGGTGGCGATCGCCCGGAACCGCTTGAGGCGGGCGAAGCACCGCTCCACGACGTTGCGGTCGCGGTAGTTCTCCTTGCCGAAGGTGGGCGGACGGCCACCCAAGCGCCCCCGGCGCCGGCGGTTGGCCTCTTGGTCACGGCGCGCGCGTGCGGCGCAGCCCACGCACGGGCCCTGGCGGCGGAAGGGAACGCGCCGAGTGCGGAGTGCCGTGTCGCCGGATACCTCGGTGAGGTGTGGCCGGGCTCGTCATTCCGGCCGGGCGGGGCCGTCGTCACCGGACCGCTGGACGGCGCCGGCCCGGCTCTCTTTGGGAGGAGGGCGCGCGTGCCCGTGCAGTCGTACCGACCCCGACACGACACCGTGCCCCGCTTCGCCTCGCTTTCCCCTTAAAGGGCGGTTTACCGGTCTTGTCCTTGCTTGTGGTTCCGTCGCCGTGGCGTCCTCGTGAGCACACGATCCCGCCGAACCTCCCCTTGTTCCGGCTGGCACGGCCGCCCGGGACGTGCGGGGAGGAGAAGGAGTCCATGGCATGCGCCGATTCCGCTCACTCACCCTTGCCGCCGTCGCGCTGGCCGCCGCCCTCGGGGGCGTACCCGTCGCAGCCTCGGCCGCGACGCCCGCGCCCACGGTTCACCGGGCCGCCTTCAGCTGCTCCCCGGGGTACTTCTGCATCTACAGCGACTACAACGGCGGAGGATCCCGCTGCCAGTGGCAGCAGGACAGCAAGGCCAACACCGCCGACGACTGTTCCTTCATCCGGAACAACAAGAACGTCCGCTCCCTGTGGAACGGAACCGGGCACCGGGTCCAGTACTACACGAACACCAACTACAACAACCGCGTCGGCTCCACCGCGGCCGGCCACGGCGGCAACCTGCAAGGCTCCTACCAGATCCGTTCGTTCAAGCCGCAGTAAGCAGTCCGCTCCCCCCTGTGGACGGTGCACGTGTCCACAGGGGCACGGCGGTGGTATACGGGCTCTGCTACCGGGTCATGCCCCACGTCCATACCGGCGGCGGGGACCCATCCCGGCTCGGCCACCAGCAGGCTGAACCCCTGTTCCGCGAGGCCCGCGACGACATGACGGAAGCCGGCGCACGCAGCCGCCGCGAGCAGAGCTGTCCCGGTCGCCCTCCGAGCAGTGCCCGGGGCCCGGAGGCTTACGGCGCAGAGTCCTTCACGTTCTTGGCAAGGGCGTACGCCTCGGTCGGGGAGGTGCTGGACGGCGGGTGGTCCTCGCTGGTGGGCATACCGTTGGCGTCCAGCCCGATGACGTTGTTGTAGGGGCTGACCGTCGCGCACTTCTTGGTGTCGCCGGTCTGCTGGTGGGAGCCGTTCAGAGCCACCTGGGTGTCGACGTGCGTCGGAGTCCGCTTGCCGCCTGGGAAGGTGTCGCCGGTCGTCCAATCGGTGCCGATGAGCAGCACGATCTGGGAACCGGTGCCCTGCTCGACCGCCCTGGACGGGAGGCCGAGCGCCTTGGCGACCGCCTGGGCCTGCGCCTTCCGCCCGGCCGGGTAGGTCAGCGAGGTGGCGGTGGAGAAAGTCCCGTTACCCGAGTCGGTCTCCTTGCTGAAGCCCTCGTCGATCAGTGCCTGGGCGATCACCGCCCCCCGGTGGTACACCCCGGTGCCGTTCTCGACGTGGACGGCGACCGAAGCGGCGGAGATCGGGCTGGCGGCTGCCGAGGGGGTGCCCTTCTTGCCGGTGGACGCGGTGAGCGACTCGTCGTCCGCGATGGTCCTGAACATCTCCTTGGCACCCGGGCCGATCAGCGTCTGGGACCCGCCACCCGGCAGGTCGACGTCCTGGGTCTGCATGGTGGCCCAGGTGATCCGGCTGGCGGGCACCTTGTTGAGGTCGAGGGCCAGGTCGATGAGCTTGTTGGGAGAATCCAGGCTGTTGTCGACGGTCAGCGCCTTGGTTGCGGCGTTGGCTATGCCCCACATCTTCGACGGGCTGCTCAGCGTGCCCTTGCTCTTCATCTGGTTGAGGAGGGCGTTGAGGAAGATGTGCTGGGCGTCGGTCCGGCCGCGGCTGTCGCTGGAGTCACCGAAGCCGTGCCGGGTCCGCACGAACTCCAGCGCGGCATCACCTTTCAGCGTGTGCGACCCCTCCTTCAGCTTCAGGTGGCTGTAGGGGTCGTAGACGTTCTTGTTGACGCAGACGCGTGTCCCGCCGACCGCGTTGGACATCGCCACCACGCCGGCGAAATCGATCATCATGAAGTGGTCGATGGGTATCCCGGTGAGCTGGTGCACCGCGACGACGCTGCAGCCGGGGCCGCCGTTCAGCGCCGAGTTGATCTGGACGCGGGTCTGCGCCGGCATGCTCGGGTGTCCCGGGTCGTGGCAGCCGCTCCAGTCGGTCCGCAGGTCGCGGGGGATGCTCATCACCGTGGCGTTGGACCGGTCGGCGGATATGTGGACGATCATCTCTACGTCCGCTCGGGCACCGCCGGCCGTTCCGCAAGCGCCCCCGAGCTTGCAGTCCGCGGCGCTGTTACGGGCGTCGGATCCGATGACCAGGATATTGATCGGGCTGCGTCCGAACGCGTCGACCTTCTCGTGCCCGGCGCCGTCCTTGCCGTTGGCGGACAGATCGTCGGACTTGATGTTGCTGTTCAGCTTCCAGTACGCGTACGCGGCAGTGCCGACGCCGAGCACCAGCACGAACCCGAGCGACAGCCCGACGATCTTGAGCGCGCGCCTTCTGTCAGGCTTCTTCCTGGCTCTGCGCATGGCAGCCCTGCCACCGTCGACCGACTTCGCCGGATCCGCTTTCTCGGCCGTGATCCGGCCGATGGCGTGCCTCCGTGATCTGAGGGGCTGTGTCATGAGAACTTCCTCGTACCTTCAGGAGGCGACGAACGGAAACCATCCATAAGTGGGACTCGTAGAAAGCAAGTTGGGTTGCGCACCGGCGCGAGCGCGGGCGCGGGCGGACAGTCGCCGAACGCCGGGGGATCTGCCCGCCGTGATCGTGTCGGCCCGTCACACGGCCGCCGCGGGCGTTACTGCCACTGCGGACTGGTTGCGATGGCTCGCAGTTGGGCCAGTGTCAGGACCGGCGTGGAACGGGTCGAGGGGGCGTTCTGGCTCGTCCCCTGCCACTCCATGAGGGTGACGTAGAGCCCGTCAGGATGCAGGACGTTCACCGCCATGTGCCCGGGGCCCGTTCCGGGTGGTGCCTGCCGGGACTCGATCAGGGTTCCGTCGGCCAGGGGTGTCGTGCCGGCGAAGACGTGGCTGCGGATCGCGGTGGTGGAGGCCTGGCGGGAAACGTGCACTTCGAGCAGCGACTTGCCGTGGCCGTCGTCCACCCATAGCTGTCCGGCCTGTCGGCCGCCGGGCGGGCCGGTGTGGGTCAGGCCGGTCGGCAGCAGCGCGATCAGGGTGGCAAGGGCGCGGTCGGCGGGCAGTGTGCCGGTGAAGGTCGGCTTCGGGGTGGCGGATGCGGTGGCCGAGCCGGTTGTGGCCGAGGCCGCCGGACCGGCGATCGTGTGGTGGGTTGTCCGTCCGTCGGACAGCAGTCCGGGAACGGCCGCCGCGCCGAGCCCGACGAGCGCGAGTACGGCTGCTCCGCTCACGCCGACGGCCGTGGCGCGGCGCCGCCGCCTGCGCCGGCCGTTGCGGACACCGGCCTGTACAAGTGACGAGGTGTTGGGCGGCTCGAAGGTCAGGAGGGTGGTGCGAAGGGCTTCGGTGAAGTCTTCTTCGATGGGCATGGCGGGTCACCGCGTTTCGGGGATCGGTGATGAGGGCGAGGTAGGTGCCGCGGCACCGGGGTCAGGGGCTGACGAGCTCGGACAGGTCGTGGCCCAGAAGGTCCCGGATCCGGGTGAGTGCGCGCATGCTCTGGTTGCGTACCGCGCCCGGCCGGACCTGAAGGATCGCGGCTGTCTGCTCGACGCTGCGGTCCTCCCAGTAGCGCAGGAGCAGCACGGCCCGGTCCCGGGCTGAGAGTCGGCCGAGAGCGTCGAGCAACGTGACCCGCAGCGTGGCGTCGTGCTCGGTGACGGCGCCGGAGTCCGGAAGGGCGCCGATGGGCTGCTCCGAACTGCTGCGCCGGCGGCGGTAGGACAGGTAGGTCCGTACGAGGACGGTGTGGGTGTAGGCCGCTGGGTCGTCTATCTGCGCGATCTTGCGCCAGTTGGCATACATGCGGCCCAGCGTGTCCTGCACCAGGTCCTCCGCGAGGTGTACATCACCGCTGGTGAGGACACACGCAGAGCGGAACAGAGGTGCGGATCGCGCAGCGGCGAACGCCATGAATTCCTCGTCGTACCGGCGCTTCATCCCAGATCCTGTTCGTCGTCCACACTCTGTAGACGCTGTGGCAGCAGGGTTACGTCCCACCCGGAGAAGCAGAAATCCGGAGGCCTCAGGCGGCCTTCCCTTCGGCGACGTTGGCGTCGGACCTGAGCGTCAGGTTCTGCTGAAGTGAAGGTCGCGGATCAGGCGGTCGGTCTGGAGGTGGCCAGCTCGTATCGGACCGGCACAAGGTCGACGGGATGTCATGATTTCCCTTCGCTGTGTGGTGCACGTGGCTGGTCGCGGTGTCGCTGATGTGGACAGGGGTGTCATCGACGCGACGGCCTGGGCCTGGGCTGGGGATGGGTCGGCCGAGCTGCTCGCGCTGCCGTGAGGCAATGCGGCCCGAATCCTGACGAGATGCCGTCATCGGCGGGTGCCGGTCTCGGCGCGCGCGTAGAACGCGGCGAGCTCGTGGGGGTTCTTGGTGTAGACGTCGATCTCGCGCACCGTGCCGTCCTCGACCCGGTGGATCTCGACCATGGTCAGCGGGAACTCCTCACCGGTGGTGTGGGCCGTGAGCGTTCCGGTGAGCCTTCCGATGACGCCGGCCGGGCCTTCGAACACCTCGGCATCCGTGATGGCGACGTTGGCGTAGCCCGTCATCGCGCCCAGGATCGACCGTACGAACACCTCGCGGCCCTGGTGCACACCTCCGTAGGGAAGCTGCGTCGGCTCGTCGACGATCACCTCGGGGGCGAGCCTGGCCAGGACACCCGGCACGTCGCCCTTGCTCAACGCGTCATACAGCCCTCGCACGACCTGCGCGGGACTCTCGGCCGGCGTCGTCATCTGGTTGCTCATCCTGCGTGCCCTTCGGTTTTGTTCCGGTACGGGAAAGGTCCGCCGGCCCGGGCGCATGCGTCCTCGCACCGGTCGGGCCCCAGACGATCGGGGCACGCACCATGCAACGGCAGAAGGCCGTGACGGAGGAGTTTCCGCTGTGAGAGGTACTGGCAGGGTCCCTCACCGCTCGCGTGGCCTGCCTACCCTGTCGTCATGGACAACCGGGACGCAGTCAGCGCCTTCCTCCGCTCCCGACGCGACAAGATCACCCCCGAGCAGGCGGGGCTGCCGGTCTACGGTCAGCGGCGGGTGCCCGGACTGCGCAGGGGCGAGGTCGCCGCGCTCGCCGGGGTGAGCGTCGAGTACTACACGCGCCTGGAGCGCGGCAACCTCCAAGGGGTCTCCGACAGCGTGCTGGACGCCCTTGCCCAGGCCCTGCGGCTGGATGCCACCGAGCGCATGTACCTGTACGACCTCGCCCGCGCCGCCGGACCGGCGCCCCTGGCGCGGGCCCGGCAGCGGGAGGTCCGGCCGACGGTGAGGCCGGGCGTGACACGGATCGTCGAAGGCATGCCGGAGATGCCGGCGTTCGTGATGAACAACCGCCTCGACACGCTGGCCGCCAATTCGCTGGGCCGTGCCCTGTACTCGGAGATGTACGCCGATCCGACCTGCGGGGCGAACGTCGCCCGGTTCGCGTTCTTCAATCCGGCAGCCAGGCGGTTCTACACCGACTGGGAGCGCATGGCCCGCTTCGCCGTGGGTGCGCTGCGTGTCGAGGCGGGCAAACGCCCCTACGACCGGGAACTGTCGAACCTGATCGGTGAACTGTCCACCCGCAGTGACACCTTCCGCGTGATGTGGGCGTCCCACGACGTGCATGTCTTCCGTGAGAGCACCAAACGCCTCAACCATCCGCTCGTCGGCGACCTGGAACTCGATCAGGAGACCATGAGTCTGCCGGACGGAAGCGGCCTGAGCGTGGTCGTCTACAGCGCGCCTCCCAAGACCGCCGCCGAGGACGGCCTGAAGCTGCTCGCCAGTTGGTCCGCCACGACCGTACAGGTGCAGAACGCGCAACCCGCGAGCAAACCCTCGACCCGGCGGCCCTGACGGGGCGACACCTGCCCGAAGAGCCGCACCCCGCTGCGAGGCGCGGAGGGCATCGTCACCCGCCCGCACCGGGCGGCTGCCCACTGGCTCAGGCGCCGGCCAATGCGGGGCCGGAGCAGCACGGTTCCGTCCCGTCCGGAAGCGCGGGCGGACGGGACGCCGCGGGCGGCGGGGCGGCTGAGGACACCAGCGGGAGCGGGCGGCGCGAGCGGAGGCCGGAGCGGAACCACGTAGCCACCGCCTGCGGCCCCGGATCCGCCGGCCAAAGAAGCGGTTCTCCGAGGCCATGGGCGAATCGGCCGGGGCCGAGTCCGGGCTCGGCCCCGGCCTTCATGGCCGGCACGGCCGACCGCGACGGCAGATCACCAGCACCCGGAACAACGACTCAGCGAAGTGCGAGGCGGGCTGAAGGAGCAGAACCGAAGGACTCGACGCTGCGCGTGCTGCGGACCGGGAGCTGATCCGGGCACTCGGGCTGAGCGACGAGACGGCGAGCACCGGGCGGTGGCCGACGTGGTCGGAGAGCGCGCCGGCCACCGTCAGGTCGCACCGGGCGCGCGGGTGGAGTCGAGCGGCCTCCGCGAGGAGTGTGTCCCGGACCTGAGGTTACGTCAGCCGACCATGTCGTAGTGGGCCCGGGCCCTGGCGAAGTGGCCCTCGGCCAGGTCATCCCGGCGAATCACCCATTGGAGGAGGCCCAGATCGCCTTCGATCAGTCCCCCGCCCCCGATCTCCGCGAGCAGCACCCAGTCGTCCGGGCCGTCGCCAGGCCCCGTGGTGGGATCGTTGTTCCAGACCCACGGGTAGCCGCCGATCTGCACCGGTCCGCCGCCCTGCATCTGGTCGCTGATCTCCCACCACACGTCACCCAGCTCCTCCCCATGTGGGAATTCCTCGCTTTCATCAGCGCGGTTGGGCAGCGAGGGATCGATCCGCAGATACAGATCCCGGGCCGGGTGGACCTGCGGCGCCCGCTCGCCGTCCGGACCGCGTTCGACGACGGGCTTGCCGGCCGGGACATGGACGAGCCGGGACCATTCGACGTTGCCCCACGGGTTCGCCGTGGCCGCGAAGAAGAGGAGCGTGCCGTCCTTCGGGAGCGGGAGGTTCGTCGCACCTGGCGGGATGGCCGCGAGGTCGACCGACGCGAGGAACGGCAGGTCTGGAACGGGCTCGTCCTCGGGCATCGGCGGCAGCCCGCCGATCCGTCCGGCCACGGGGCCCTCGGGCGGTGTCTGACCAGGGTGGCCCAGCGTCGCGCAGGGTCGGACGGTGCCGAGCCACCGCTCGACCTCGTCCTCCGGTATGCCACGGCCGCGGGCTTCGTCGCGGAAAGGCTCCATCGATGTCATGTTCCATCTCATTTCGCAGAAAAGGTCATGATGTGGCCCGGGCCGACGGGCGCTTCAGGCGGAGGGGTGGTCATCCGTCCGGAGACCGTGCACCGCTACGCGGACTTGTCGGCGCCCAACCCGCGCCCCCTCGCCGGACCGCGGCGCGCCTGTCGGTCCGGATTGTTGAACTCACGAGCAGAGGCTAGGGGGTGGCGCTGACAATGACCTGCCTGTCGGCGTCCGCATAGGCGTGAGCCGAGGTGTGCCGGCGGGCGCTGGTGACACCCCGTCACGGGCAGCGGCGTGGGTCGTGTCCGGGCGGCCGGCCCTCCGGGTTGGCGGGAGTCGACCGGTTGCAGGCGCGCGGTGTCGGTCAGGCCAGCGACGAGGCTGCCTCGCGCAGCTCTTCCAGGGCTGCCAGTGCGTGCGGCGCGAGCCCTTCCGCATCGTCGCGATCGCCTTCGCACCACTGGGCGTAGCCCCGCTTGAACGCGAGAACTCCCAGTTCGGCCGCGAGATGCGCGGTCGGCCCGGGGACACCACGGGCGAGGAGCGCGGCCGTCATGGCGGCGGCGAGACCGACGCTCTTGAGGAGCTCGCGCTCCTGAAGTTCGGTACTGGCGGCCACCGCTGCTTCGAGGCGGGGGCCGAGTTCGCGGTTGGCCGGTCCCATGGCACTGGAGGCGCGTTCAAGGCCGGCCGCCACCGCCTGAAGCGGGGGGACGTTCGCGGGTGCCTCGGCGATGCCCTCGGAGAGCAGCCTGCTGAGCGTTTCCTGACCGGCGACGAGGATCTCGCGCTTGTCGGAGAAGTGCCGGAAGAAGGTGCTCTTGGTGACGCCGGCGCGCTCGGCGATCTGCATCACCGTCGTGGCGTCGTATCCCTGCTCGGTGAACAGGTCGACGGCCGCGACGATCAGTCGCTGAGTCGCCCCTGGTTGCCATCTGGCCATGAGAACAGGATAAGCGATGGGACTTCAGTCCCATCACCATGTAGGGTCAGTGACGGGACAAAGGTCCCATCACTTTCCGGGAGGGCACATGCACGTCTTCGTCACCGGCGGCACCGGCACCATCGGTTCCGCCGTCGTCACCGAACTGCTCGGCAACGGCCACACCGTCCTCGCACTGGCTCGCTCGGACGATTCCGCGAAGGCCCTCCGGAGCGCCGGCGCCGAGGTGCTGCGAGGAGACCTCGCGGACCTCGACGTCCTGCGGCACGGTGCCGCGCGGTCCGACGGCGTGATCAGCCTGGCGTTCGGACGCGACTACGCCAGTCCCGACGCACTCGCGCGGGCCATCGCCGAGGAAAGCGCCGCTCTCACCACGCTGGGACAGGAACTCATCGGCAGCGACCGCCCCATCGTCACGGTCTCGGGCACCCCCTGGTTGCCCGGGCGCGCCAGCACCGAGGCCGATCCGCTGCCGACCGACGGACCGGTGGGCGGCAGGAGCCGTTCGGTCACGGCGCTGCTGGACCTCGCCTCACACGGTCTGCGCAGTATGGCCGTCCGCATGCCGCGCACGGTCCACAACGGGGGCCAGGGCGGATTCGCCGGCCTGCTGACCGCTGCGGCGCGCCGCACCGGCGTGGCCGGATACCCCGGCGACGGCACCCAGCGCTGGCCGGCCGTGCACGCACTCGACGCGGCGGCCCTGTTCCGCCTCGTCCTCGAATCGGCGCCGGCCGGGACGGCCTGGCACGCCGTCGCCGACGAGGGCGACACGGTACGGGCCATCGCGACGGTCATCGGCCGGCGGCTGGGCCTGCCGGTGAAGCAGGTCCCTGAGGAGACCTTCGGCCCGTTCGGCCCGATCTTCGCCATGGACCAGCCGGCCTCCAGCGCCCACACCCGCGAGGCCCTCGGGTGGCGGCCCACCCACCCCAGCCTTCTGGAAGACCTGGAGAACCTCCAGCCCTGACACAGGCCGGTTCGCGGGCCGCCCTGCGCCGCGGTGGCATGATCAGGCCGTGTGCTGGTACGTCGGGCAGGTGATGTCTCCGGCGCCGCTGCCCCGCAGGAAGGCGTTCCCGTCGAGGGCCGCGAGGGAAGAAAAGGCAAGCCCAGCCGTTCTACGAGGCCACAGTCGGCCAGCAAGCCGCAGCCGAAGGAGATCAGGCGGCGCATCCAGGTCCGCCCAGTGGCCGGCCTCCGTCCATCCGGTCTGCTTCGGGCACGTCACCCCGCGGGCGAGTGGGTGGTCACCCAGCGGCCGTCGACGACCCAGGTGCCGCCGTCGGCAGTGGCGCCGCGCAGGCCGTCCAGGATCCCTGGTCCGACGAGTGCAGGGAGCCGGGAGTCCTGGAGGGAGGCGAACGCGAACGTGCGGGCCGGGTTCCAGTCGGTGGAGCGGCGCAGGCGGCGGGCGAGTTGCGCGAAGCCGAGCAGGGCCGCGGCCATCACCCACGCGTCGGGCCCTGGCGTGGTCAGCCGTGTGGCGGGCCGCAGCCAGGAGGCTGCCTCCTCTGGCCAGCTGACAACGGTGAGAACCTTGCCGCGCCGTGCCGTCCACGCTTCGGCGACGGCGTGGGCGGCCTCGCGGGATGCCTCGTCCCGGCTGTGCCCGATGGCGAGGAGCTCGATCCGGGATCTCGGTTGCGTCAGCAAGGCGATGAGGGTGGCGAGTTCGACGTCGGTGTGCCGTGCGGGCGGGAGCAGGTCGGGGTGGTCGGCCTGCTGTGCGGTCCGGATCAGGGGTGAGCCGGGTTTCTCCCGGCCGGCGGGGATGGTCATGGTGTGGTGGCGTTTCCTCGGGTCGCTTTCCAGCGGGTGTACTGGGCGGGCAGGCAGACGGCGCAGGGCCGGTACCCGGCGGTGATCGCGGTGCCTCGTTGGCGAAGAACACCCGGTGCTTCACGTAGTGCCCGCGACCAATGGCTCGTAGCGCGGACGGACAGTCAAGACGTCCGTAGAGGAGCGTGCGGCGGTATCCACCCAACGTGCCGGGAACTGAACCGCGGTATGGCCGGCCATCCGGCCCCAGGAGGGTGTAGGTCCGTTCCCGCGGCCCGGTCGGCGCCTCGGTCATGCTGCGTCGTGGAAGACGAGTCCGAGCGTGCGCCGCCGTCCGGTGCGCACCATGCTCACCCCGTGCCGCATCGGCCCGTTCGACCAACCTCTCTTCAGGGCCACCGGACGGTCCCGCGTGGTGAAGATCAGCCCGTGGCCCTGGGGAACGGTGGTGGACGAACCCCTCGACTGCGCGCGGGGACGCTGCTCGGTCATGATGAACTCGCCACCGGTGAAGTCCGTACCGGGGGCGTCGAGGCCGATGACGACCTGGAGCGGGAAGAGCATCTCGCCGAACACGTCGCGGTGCAGGGCGTTCCAGTCGCCGGGACCGTAGCGCAGCAGGATCTGGGCGGACCTGGCCTGACCTGCCTCGTGGCACATCTCCACCCATGTCGCGAGGTCGTCCGGCCAGGGTGCCGGCCGGCCCAGCTTGCCGGCCCAGTCGCGGGCCACGGGCAACAGCTTCGGGTAGAACGCCGCGCGCAGTTGGGCGATCACCTCGGGCAGGTCGTGGGTGAAGTAGCGGTACTGGCCGGAGCCGAAGCGGTGCCGGGCCATGTCTACGGTGGTGCGGAAGTACTCCTCCCGGTCGTACAGGTCCGCGATCTCCCGGCACTCGCCGGGGGTGAGCAACAGGCCGGTGAGTGCATTGCCGAGTTCGTCGAGCTCGTCGGCCAGGGCTTTCCAGTCCTGGCGTTCGATCTGTTCGGCCAGGTGTCCGGTGGGGGTGACGGTGTCCTTCATGGCGGGGTCCTAGTAGTGCTTTGTTAGGTCGTGTCGTAGGGCTGCCATGGGGTGGGTTGTCGGCAGGTGGGGCAAGTGCCGGTCCAGGTGGCCAGCAGGTGC